>JAZUDC010000035.1:0-3827 GCA_045639425.1 Methanocorpusculum sp. | reverse complement strand
CTATATCATTATCGCTAATGGAATCTCCATAACCGGAAGTTCTCAAATAATGCTTTCCATTACTATTGCTTTCCCCCCATTCGAGGAACTTTTGCTCGCCGGTTCCATATCCATTTGTTGTTTTTTCATAATTGCTCGCGCTAGCACGCTTTCCTACATAATACCGGGATAAAGGAAGTATTTCTGAGGAAAAAGTATTAAATGTGACAATACCGATCCTGTTCCCAGGATGATAACTCATTACTTTATCCACAATAATATTACATGCAGTTGAGGCATCCGACCATCTTGTTCGAGTACCAGAATACATGGATGATGAAGTATCAACTAACAATACTACGTCCACCGGAGTATCAAATTGCTTAGTGCTTGATCCTAAATACTGCTGCGCTAATGCAGAAAGCGTTACAGAAAACTCGTCCTGATCATAAGAACCAAAATCATAGTAATCATTATCGTTATAGAGGACGCTCTTATCGACAGAAATCTTTCCGTCATCCTCCACAATACCTGAATAAAAACGTTCAATGTCTGAAGTGACTTTATCAGAAGCATAGCTCATCTTAATATTGACAACGCCATCCTCTTCCCATGCCTCAGACCCGGTCTTTTTGGCGGAAGTATCTTGATCATGAAGCGGGGTCTGCGGTGCCGGAGACGCCTTTAATAACGCCAGCGGTGTGATCGTATTACTCTTGACTTCAATGAGTCTTCCCAGGGCCTCGTAGTTTTCGTACTCAAAGAGCACGAGGTCCTCATCGTCCTCGATTTCAGTAACTTCCTCAACCTCGATTGCCGCGTCGTAATTGGAGGGGCTTGCCACCATGGCAGAGTTTCCGCTGTTGACGGAGCTCTGCAGCAGGGCTACGGGAGAGGCTTCATCGATCTTCACGCCTCTGAAGCGAATGTACCAGTTCATGGCTTCGCTGTCTTTTTTCACTTCGTAGGTAATCTCGGTGGCTCCTTCGATATTGTTCCAGGGGTCCTGTCCGGTTAAGGAATACTGCCACTGCCAGGTATACTCCTCGGGATCCGTATCCGTGATGTCGGCTGTCAGAAGATAGGACGTACCGGCATCCTCGTAGGTTACTGTTACGTTTCCTGCCTCAATATCCTCCTGTGACACACCAAGAAGACCGGCGGCAGCCGATGTGGTGTCATTCAGGCACTCTTCGGTATGCGTGTGCTCCACCAGGGTGCATTTTAAGGAACCGTCTTCGTAATAGCATACTTCCCCATGGATGTGCTCATAATCATAGCCGCAGTGATAGGGAGACTCTGCTTTTGCCTCGGCATCGTAGCAGGAATCGTTATGCGTATGCTCCTCAAGGCCGCAGATCAGCACTTTTTCCTCGTGCTCGGGAACCCAGTGCTCGACGGTCTCGGTACGTGTATGCTCGGTGCGGATAAGGCCATAAGATCCGGTATCTGTGTTGTCAACGGACTCTGCGCTACCCCCAAGGAAAACGGCCTGACTGATTGCCGCCTCTTCCACGTTCACCGGTTCGCCGACCTCAACGACGTCATCCACGATAACATCTTCGATCACAACACTGTCGGAAACTGAATCGCCTGCCGCGTCGTCCTCTTCGAGCTCCGCATCCTCATAATCGTCATCGGTATCATCGACTTCTACTCTTTCGGTTTCGTAATGGCCGGGGATGATCTGCGTTTCATAACATTCTTCCGTATGAACGTGCTCTTCCTTTCCGCAGATCAGCTGTTTCTGCATGGCAGTTGCAGGCAGAATCAACCAGTAGGTCACACAGAATACAACAACGGCTGCTAAAGGAGTTGCCACCTTCAGAAGTCTTTCGATTCTTTTCTTTTTGAGATATGATTTTGTAATTCCGTCATCGAGGATTCTGTTCTTTGCCATGGTGTAGCCTTTCGATACGTTTTATCTCTTTTTGGATTCCGGTTTCTTAAATAATACAATCAGTGTCAGGATGAAGAGAATAGGATAGCCTACAAAAGCAGCTACAACGAGTTCGTCGATCAGGACTGCCTCCGACACGAGGCGAACCTCTGCTTCATCATTTGCAATACGATGCCCTCTTACCAGGAGTCGATGCGTATTGATTCCATAGGGGGTACAGGTGAACAGGGTACATATATCTTTTCCGTTCTGAACAGTGAGCTCGGAGAGATCCTCGGGTTCCACTGTCCGGATCCGGTCAACTTCGTAATTTAATGTCTGGTCGAGAACGGTGATCTTAAAGATATCGCCCTCTCTGACCATATCAAGGTCTGTAAAGAGTTTGGCGCTGGGAAGTCCCCGGTGCGCCGAAATCACGCAATGTGTCGATTCACCGCCGGTCGGAAGGCTGGACCATTCCAGGTGGCCGGCATTGGACTGCAGTACATAAGACGAACAGGTATGATAGAGCGGCAGCGTCACGCCGATCTTCGGGATCTCAATGTATCCGATCAGTCCGTCTCCGGTGACATTCAGAGTCTGATCATACCTCGCTTTCATCTCGGCAGATAACTCGAATGTACTGCTTTCTTCTAATAGGTCTTTATTATACTGAATCGCATCATCCCATATATTGTGATAATCCGCCGGTGCAAAGTCCTCCAGAACATTCTCATAGGAGTTGACGACCTGCGTGGAATGACGAAGATTCCAATAGTTGGAAAATCTCGGGTAAAGGAGCAGGGATAAGCCTATGAAACAAAAGACAATCAGTACTTTTGTACCTTTTTTCAATTTGATTTTCACAGACTTCTCCTTACATACCTTCGGCGGGGGATAAAACCCCCGCCTCAGGAAAAAAATAATTAGTTATCTGGCTTCGTTATAAAGACGTTTCTTGGAAACAAGAACTACTGCCGTTCCCATGAAGAGAATGGAGCCCAGTACAAGCAGGAGCGTAGTGCCTGCACCACCGGTTGCGGGAAGTTCAGTTCCCTTCTGGTTGATAATTTCCATTCCATATGCCGCAATCTTTGCGGTATCGGAAATCTCATATACGGGATCTTCTATTATCGTATCAGTAGATACAACCTCTCCCTTTGCATTATATAACGTCCTCGTTACGGTCTTTTGCGTATACTTTTCAGTCAGAATTGCATCTAGCTGAATTGTATTCTCTAATTTATTGTACCCATCGGGTGCCTTTTCCTCTTTGATCAGATAAGTCGGTCCCTTCTCCCCGATTGAGAAGGAGATACCCTTGATCACCAGAAGACCATCATCCGAAGTCTCAAATAAATTCTCGGCTTCGTTGAATGTATCGGTTCCAATGCCATCATAGCTGTAAATTCCATCACTGCCAAATGTAGCCTTCAGGTAGTGCCCATCTTTGTCGGTAACAGAGAACTTTGCTCCGGCAAGGTTCTGTTTATCCTGATCCTTTTTCTGGATGGCAATCGCATAAACATACGTTGTTGTTGTCTTTTCGTTTGTTTCATCCCAGGGAAGATCTTTGGGGTCCTTCGGATCCGGGCACGGATCATCAGGATCTTCCGGATCCGGATCAGGATTTTCCGGGTCATACGGAGGTTTATCCGGATCAAATTTATCATCTACTTCATAGGTGTAGTTCGTTGTATTCTTATTTCCGGCTGATCCAAGTACAACATCTTTGGCGTCTTCTTCATTCTTAAGAGTTGCCGTATACTGTACTTCAATTTTTGCAGTCGGCAGATATTTTTCAAAATAAGGAATACAGATATCAAAAGTATTTCCGTTTTGTACAAGGGTATAGTCTGTATCCGCCAATTTCTTAACGTACGGATCAGCAACATTATCCCCATCACTCCATTTTCCACCGGGGCCAATCACTTTTACCGTTATGTTCTCGGCGGGATTGAAACCAGGG
>JAZUDC010000034.1:0-22403 GCA_045639425.1 Methanocorpusculum sp. | reverse complement strand
CCTGCTTACCTTCTTTTCTGATAAAAACCATTGAACCTTAGTTGGGGTGCTTCGGCACCCTCCCTGGGGATAATTCCATATAAAAAATTAAAAGAGTTATCTTTCAACAATTCGACGGATAAGTGACATGACCTTCGGCTTACACAAATAACTCCCCAAAATGAACTCCTCATGAGAGGAGAAATAAGCTCAAATTAAGCTTTTTTCATTTGAAATTATATAAAGTGTATTTTCTATTACAAATACAATAAACCACATAATAGTTTATAAAAACATTCGTTATTTTGAGGGAAGATTCACAAAACCCAAGGTGTTCAAAGAAGCGAACAAAACAGCATAAAAACTCTCAAACAACCGAGAATCTGTGATAATCGGGAGAAAGGACCACTAAATTCAGGAAATAAGACCCTGAGATGCAAAAAAACAAAACTCAAAAGTGAGAGTAAACTACCTAAACTCTTATAACGAAGGATGATATTATTCTGGGTTTATGATACTAGGACGCTATCGGGAGGTTTAGGATATAATCGGCAGAATAGATCACAGAAATCCAAAACTACTTTTTTCCTGGGAAAAATCCTATCTCGGGCTCAAGTTCTCCAAACCGGTTAACCTCTCCACGGTAGATTCTCGTTGAAGAGACTGCACGCCCGTCTTTTGCAAGAACACACTGAGTCTGATAGAGATCAACCATTGACCGTTTCGCTTCCTTGCGTTTCTGGTTAATGATGTTGCCAACTGGAAATGTCTCATAACTGACGATTAGGGCATCGAAATCAACGGTAAGTGCTGAACCGAACTGGTCGTAGAGTGGCTCGATGGAATATTTTGCGGGGAACCGGTTTTCTACAATCCAGTCTTCAAGTTCTTTTTTCCGTATTTCGTAGCTGCGTACGGGATGCTGCTTACGTCCTGCGAAGTCATCGGAGGAAAGACCGATGATTACAAACCCACCATCTCCAGCGGTCATAAATGCA
The DNA here is from genome assembly GCA_045639425.1 of Methanocorpusculum sp. Taxonomy (GTDB): domain Archaea; phylum Halobacteriota; class Methanomicrobia; order Methanomicrobiales; family Methanocorpusculaceae; genus Methanocorpusculum. The sequence goes on along the minus strand of JAZUDC010000034.1, from coordinate 21,426 downwards.
CGTCGTAGTAGTAACTGGTGACCAATATGTAACGGGTCAAAGGTACCACCTACCATAACCTTCATGCTGTCTTCCCCCCGTCTTCAGGTTTTGGCATCGGTCCGCTAGTGAGAATGATCACCGTGCCGAAGAGTTGGTTCACGATTGAGCCGAGTGCGGTCACTGCAAGAACCATATTTCTGCGGGTGACAGAGAATTCACTCATGAAATCTGCAGTACTCATTTATGATGCACCGATTACAGGCAGGTTTCTTCGCGTCGCAGACTGCACGACCATGGGAAATTAGCAGATAGTTAACATACCCCCACCATTTTTCATCGAAAATCTTTACCAAGTCCTGCTCAATCTTTTCGGGTTCGGTCTTATCAGTGAATCCGAGGCGGATGCTCAGCCGCTTGACATGAGTATCGACAGCGATACCGAATGCCTTATAATAGGCATTGTTGGTGACAATGTTTGCTGTCTTCCTACCAACACCGGGCAGAGTTGTCAGTTCTTCGATGGTATGCGGAACGTTTCCACCAAAATTGTCGACCAGCCCCTGCGCTGCGCCGATGATGTTCTTCGCCTTGCTGTGATAGTATCCTGTAGGCCGCACTATTTTTTCCACGTCCTTGATATCCGCTTTCGCGAGAGTTTCAGGATTCGGATATTTTCTGAAGAGTTCTTCGCGGATACTGTTGACGGTTTTATCGGTTGTCTGCGCCGACAGGATTGTCATGATTAGCAACTCGAATGGAGTCCGGAACTTCAGGAAGTTCATGTCTTCGTGATTATGAGGGTAGGCGGTATTCAGCATAGAAAGAATCTTTTCCGCGGTAGCTGAGTTCTGCAAGCGGGATTTTGCTGATCCATTGGAATCTTTCTTCTGCATTATATCCCCCCAAATCTTCTCATATTTTTATCGATGGGATCTGGGATATCCGAATATCCACCGTCCATGAGAACCAGCCATCGAACCATGCACCGTGCCTTCCGGTCAAGACTGCATTGCATCGTCCATATCTAGTCGCCTCGCTAGATGAATTTTCCGCCAGAATCAGGTCTTCTGGATAAAGTCGCACAAATTCGATGTCGTTGTCCATGGTTCCTGTCTCGTTGCTGATTGATTCTATCTATCTTGGTCTGAGTGAAATATAGAAGTATCGGTCACAGATGTGGGGACCGTTATTTTATATCTTTCAAGAAAAGAAATGATTTGGAATTCTGCTGATGCAAAGCACATAGATCTGTGATTTGATGTATCCAAACTTTCTCACACACGACCACCTTTCACGGCAAGACTCTCTCCACTGGAAATCCGAGTTGGAATCATATATTCCATTCTTCAAAGCGGCACTGAAAAAAAACCTGCGGAATATTTCCACCCCGATTGTTCATCGAGTTCTGTGATGTCTGCTCTACGTTTCTAGTATCCGACTATTTCACGCCACTTAGGTTGCTCGGGCAGTGCAGCCTTATCGATGATGATGCGGTTAGGGAAAAGACCAGTGCCGATGAGGAGCGTGCCGTGCTGGCACTCGAGATACGGCGCGACCATTTCAGTGATGGAGTTACTATGCTCTTTCTACCGAATTATCATATGTGAAAAAACCGACACAGAGAGACTAGAATAACATCATCCTTCGTCATAAGAGAAAAATCTGCAGCTGACCTTGCCGAGCGTTATGCGGTCTCTGAACGTATGATCCACAAGATTCTCAAAGAATGTCATGAGACCGGTTGTGTACCAAACTGCACAAAAGTTAAGTAAAAACTGAACTAATTTCGGGATACTACAATTTTAAAATTGTAACACTATTTTTATATAGGGTGACAAATATATTTACTAATAATAATATATGCACATTCCCGATTTCATTTTTGGATATGTTCCTTGGGGTATAGCAATTGGTATTGCTGGCTGTATCATCGCCATGATTCTGATTGTTCTGTCCGTCAACTGGGCGAGAAAGAATCTCAACGGATCGAAGCTGGTCATTCTAGCGGTCATAGCGGCGGGCATCTTTGCTCTCCAGGCGTTCAATATTCCGACTGGTTTCGGTGTCTCTGGACATTTGGTCGGCGGGGCGCTTGCCGCCATCATCTTCGGTTCCCCCTTTGCCGCCGTCTTTGTTCTTTCTATCGTGCTGATAATCCAGGCACTGATTTTCGGTGACGGCGGGGTGGTCGCTCTTGGGTTCAATGTCATCAACATGGGTGCCATTGCTGGTTGTGTCGGTTTCTTCTCCAATAAGCTCACTTCAAAGAAGCTGCCGCAGGCGGTTTCTGCTGGTATCGCCGGGTGGTTCGCCTGCGTGTTCTCCGCCGGTTTCTGTGCACTCGAGTTGGCTCTGGTGGGCGCTATCCCGCTGATGGTTGGTCTGCCGATAATGGCGCTCTATCATGCTATTATTGGGGTGATTGAAGGCATCTTCACTGCAGTCATCGTCGCTCTCGTATTCAAAGTGCGGCCAGAGCTTACCGGAAACCGCGAAAAGCAGCCGGTTCCCTTTAAAAAGTTCTTGGCGGCAGGTCTTGCTATCATCATTGTCATCGCCGGTTGTGCTGTCCTTTTCGCCTCAGTGAATCCTGACGGACTCGATAGCACATTCTTGGTGGCCGAAGGGCAGAAGGAAATCTTCGCTCCGGCTACCGATGACGAGATTGCAGGTGAAGCGAACAATCCGGTCAGTTGGAACTCCCCTTTTCCTGGTTATGAGTTCGGTGGAGATTCATCGTTTACTGTCGGTGTCATCATGGTGATAATCAGTATCGTCTTTGTGCTCGGAGCGGTGGCGGTGGTCGCGATCACGGCGGCGAAGTCACGGAAAAATCAATAACTATTTTTCTCTCAACCTTATTTTTTTTGCAGAATGGGCCACTGTTTTGGCGGATGTTGCGAATCATTTATGCTGATTATATTCTGTGGTGTCGGCGAGCATAGCATATATGAGATTCCAGTAGTCGGCCAGTATTTGCTAGGTAGAGGTAGTAGTGGAAGCAGCAGCATAACGACAACATCCAGCGATGCAAAGACAGCAGGTTTGTATTCAAGTCAATAGATCCAAGAAATTCCGCTGTACGGTCATTTGCGTTAAATGCCATCAAATGTAGCAATAGCGGCAATTGCAATAGAAGAGAAGATTTCTGATGCAAAACACAAGCTCTCAGCTGAAAAGCTGAAAAGCCAGGTTTCCCAGAAATGATTCAGGGGGCCAACAACCCCATCAACCATGTTTTTTTCAATTGATTGTCCAGGACGAGGAGGCGCCCCAGTTGCGGTAAAAGAATCAGAAAAGATGCGAAAATCTGTCCGAGGTGTGGAAGTGATATCCAATGATCGCGTCTGTCAACGCTAAGGATAAGTACGGTACGTGCAAGAAGATCTCATTATCAAGTAAACCCGATAATCAATGGTCAACTAAACCCATATGTACAACTGGTTGGATTGTCCCTGGACCTAGAGGTGTGCCTGCGATGGATGCCGCATCCGCTGAATCAAAACATAAACAGAAGATCGTCAAATCATTAAGAATAATAAACTTCTATTCTCATTGATGATCACATGTGAATCCCAGGGATAAGGTCTGCAAAGTATGTGGGAGGAAACTGAAATGACGGAAAATTATGAGGATTTATGGTGGGAACTGAAAGTAAAAGGGGAAGACAAAAAAAAGCAATCAAAACCTTTGATAAGGGAATTGAACTCGGTCAGAACGTCTATTTTGCACTACATGGAAAGGGTGTTTGCCTGATGAATATCAGAGAATATGATGGGGTGATCAATGTTTCGGGGAATCAATAAATATCGATCCGAATCATAATTGGTCTTACTATAGAACCGGCCGTGTTGACTACCTCAAGGGCTCATATAATGTCGCAAAGGCAGACTTCACCAAAAACATTGAGCGCAATACTGAATCCGTATCTGGATGCTTACTGAACTCAATGGATTCTCCGACAAGAAGATCAAGCAGTTCCTGCTGACTTTGGGATATCTACAAGGTGGTGGACATGCCCTTCGAGAGACTGCAGGAACAGATCCTCAAGACCCACTGACCAAGGACAAGATCGAACGGTATCGGCAGTGAATTCTGGAAAACGGTGAGATGCAATGGGTAACCGGCATATCACAGAAAAGACTGTGTTCGGGGAGCTGCAGCCGCAATTATCGTGCCGGGAACGCAAATCCTTGCAAGCATGGTCGTCTCCTATCCGGTAGGACGAATTATTCCCGGCCAGATTAACTTGAATACCGATCTAGTTGGCGCATCATGGACCGTAGTGAAGAAGCCCGACGGAACGGGTTCAACCACCATGCGGATTCAACTTTTGCCGGCGGAGGTGAAGCAAACATCTTTTCCATCCAGAACCATCCTCACCTCGTCTCCATGATGTACAAACCAGGATCACCCATTTTTGATACCAAACTCAACCACTACAAACACATTTTTCATAGATAACCTGGGAAGATATATATAGATCCCTGTTTTTCGGACCTTTTGAAAAAATGAGTGATCTGCCGGAACCGGTACATTACTGGTCGTCTCCGGATTTTCGTGGTACTTTCGAGATGCCGCGTATATTTATCTACATATGAATTTGCATATTACATGCATAAACTATCCGGTATATGCATATATTTTTGAAAAAATTGTACAGATAATCCGGGTTTATTGCCGTCCGGCGAGTGCCTCTATGAGTTCCGCGGCGAAGACGTTCATCTGGAGGTACTCGTTCTGGCCTTCCCGCACGGCGGTATCCGCATTTGCGAAGACCATGGCGCCCGCAGGGCCCATGGCGGTCCATATGGTCTTCCGGAGTAGAGACAGCACTTCACTGGCGGTCATGCCGTAGGAGATCTGAAGAATTTCTATGGTCTCCTGCGTTTCCTTGAGGTCGCCCCGCTGCGCCGCTTCGAACGCGGCTTCGGCTATCGCCTGGGTATCGGTCTTCGTGAATTCGGCAGGGTTGGTGATGCCGAAACAGGTGGCAAGCTCGAGGTACATGACCGCTCTTCTTAGATCGCCTTTGGAGCTCATCGTGATGAGATCGATGAGATCGGCATCCAGCGTCTTTTCTTCCGTCTTCAGGATCCTTTCTAGGTGCTCTTTTATCAGACTGCCTTCAATCGGTAGGAAGTAGAGCGGGACACATCTCGAGCGTATCGGGTCGATGAGCTGGGCGGCGGATGGCGTGATGATGATGAAGCGGCAGGTCGCGCTGTAGCGTTCCATGATGCGCCGTAAGGCCGCCTGTGCATCTTTGGGCAGGTCGCCTGCACCGTCGAAGACGAGGAGCCGGAACGGGGCTGACAATGGTTTGAGCGACGCGTGCCATTTGACGATGTACTTGAAGTTCGTGAGCACCGATTTGCTCTTGTCGTAGAGATGGGCGAACCTCTCGCAGCTTTCGAGGTAGGCATGCCCCTGTGAGAACATCACGCTTACCGGCAGAATAGTCGTGTTCTCTTCGGCTGATTCGGCATAGAATTCTTTCGCAAATATTTCAAGAGCTGCGGATTTTCCTGTACCGCTTCTGCCGATGAGGAGAAGATGCGGCAGGTTCTGCACCTTGATATAGGCCTGTAGCTGGCGTGCAGCGGGGTCCTGTCCCACCAGTTCATCGAATGTCTGCGGCCGGTATGTTTCAATCCAGAGCGTGTTCAAGGTACTTCTCCATATCGTTGACTGCTGCTTTGAGGATGGCGCGGCTGTCTATCTTATCTGGCATGTTTACCGGTGTGTTTTTCAGATTCCTGCAGTCCGCTGCAATGTTCGGCAGGGCTCTCCTCACCTCGTCGATGATGGGCAAGGTCGCGGCCTTCGAGGTGCGGTCGATGGGGTTGAGGTCTATGGTGATGACAATTTTTCCCATTTTCACCAAGGCTTCGCAGCGGTCTCCGTCTTCGAGCGGCACAAGCACGACGTCGGCCGAGCCAATGCCATCGGGGTCGCAGAGCCCGCGATTGTGCGGCAGGTCGACACAGCGTTCGACTGTTCCCTTGTTGAGCACGCATCCGGCGTCTTCCAGCACCTTCTGCACTTTGGCGAGGCGGTCTTCCGTGCGGTGGAACAGGTTGACTTCGACCTGCACTCCTGATGCTTTCTGCAAGTCGGCAATCTCTTTTGCGGCGAGGGCCGCAGTGTTGCCGTTTATTGAAAGTACCGGATGCTTCGCGGCCAGTAGGATCTGGGCGGCGAGGGTTTCGGCGTTTCGGGCAGAGGGGGCAGTCTGTTCTCCCAGGAGATAATCAAAGGCTTCACCCCGACCGTGGGAGGTGAGCCCTTCATAGGAGACGACACCTTCATGCACGGCCTGTACCAGATTTTCTCGGGTGACGAGCGATACGTAGCGGGGATGGTTTTTCGGTATTTTATCGGACATTCTTATCAATCTCCTTCTTTGATGATGAACGGACCTCTTTCGGCGATGGCAAAGGTATATGGGGTGCCGAATTCTGCAAGAATTTTCTGCGCATCAGCACCGATGGCGAACACGCCTTCACCCAGCATGGTCATGGACGATTTTACCATTTTTTTGTCGCAGGCATCGAGAATTTCCCGGATTCTGGGGGTGATTAATCCGCTGTCTTCAGCAAACGTGCGGGAGTTGTCCAGCATGTCTTCCAGCGTTTCTGGTATTCGGGCGGGAAACGCTCCGGTGACATTTCGCATCTTCTCCTTTGAGGTGATGATTTCGGGTGTTGAAATTGGACCAAGGCTGACGGCAGTGATAGTTCTTGCATCGGGGATGCGGGAGGTGACTCCTTCAATGCCGACTCTGGTGCGGACATCGATGCCGCCTCCTGCCAAGGCTGCGGCGTCCCCGAGACCTGTTCCGTGCTCGACCTCGAAAACATGCGCAAACTTTATTAGATCCGCTTCTTTCATGCCGAGATTAAATAGACGATTGGCGGCATAGGCGGTGGCGAGTAGTCCTGCAGCGCTCATACCGAATCCGGCGCCTATCGGCATATCGGCTTTCGCGATCACTCCTGCGGAGACCCCCAGTGTCTCCAAAGCTTCCAGAATCAGGTGTGGGTGTTCGCCTGAAAGAACTTTGGCGGCACGGTTTGCGGCGGGTTTCATGGTGATGGTCACCCCTTTGTCGATGACGATTCCTGCACCCAGGCTGCCGGTTTCTTCCGCGGAAGGTCCGTCAATGCGTCTGAAATAGCCAGAGATGTGTCCCGGGGCGAAAGCTACAACACTGCGTTCCATATGGTTGAGGCGATGTCCTTCTTGGTTCCGGTTGCAGGTATCGGATCCTTGTCCTTTCTGAAGACGGTATAGGTTCCGTCCGCAGACTCCATGGTCTCCGGATGGTTGGCGGCGACTGCTATGATGTTTTCCTGGCTTTTCAGCAGGTGCTGTGCGGCGTCTTCAGCATCCTCTCCGATTTTGAACCCGATGATCTTGATTTCACCGGTGATCTGAGATATGAGTTTTGGTGTGGGGTTCAGTTTCAGCGATATCTCTTTTCCTGACGGAATCTTGGTTTCTGCGGCTTCTGGGGTGAAATCTGAGATGGCGGCGGCACTGACGTAGTAGTCGGGCTTGCTGGTTCTGATTTCGGTCATGACGGCATTGTGCATGTCTTCTGCGGATTCTATGCTGATATTCTTCACGCAGGGGACGGTTCCGTGCAGGTCCGTGTTGGAGACGACGGTGACCTCGGCTCCCCGTCTGAATGCTTCGAGAGCGAGTTCGCGGCCCATGGTGCCGCTTGAACGGGTGGTCATGATACGGACGGAGTCCACCGTCTCCCGGCAGGACCCGCTGGTGATCAGGACTTTCTTGTTTTTGAGCATCGGGCTGGTCAGTGCCTTTTCGGCATAGAGGCAGATGGTCTCGATGTCGGCGATCTTGGCGCGTTCCTCCTCCATCTTCGGCGGCACGATGAGGATGTTGAATTCTTTTTCAAGTGTCGCTAAATTCTTTCTGACGGCTGGATGGCGGTACATCGCGTTGTGCATGGCGGGGGCAAGCACGATGGGCATTGGCCGGCCGATGGCCGTGGTCGCGAAGGTGGTGACCGGCGTATCGTCGATGCCTACCGCAATCTTCGAGATGGTGTTCACGGTAGATGGGGCAATGAGCAGCAGGTCGGCCTTACCTCCTTCGCCGCAGTATTCTACATGCTCGACCATGCCGGATATTTTCGTGATGCACGGATGGCCGCAGGCATAGGTGAGTGATTCGGGATGTATCAGGTTGGTGGCAGCTTCGCTCATTACGGGGATGACCTCAGCTCTGCGTCTCCTCAGTTCCCGGGCCAGACGGACGGTATCCACTGCCGCGATGCTGCCGGTTACCGCCAGGACAATTTGTTTGTTTTCGAGTGGGTTCATTTCAGCAGAAGGTCATACACGTAATGCATCTGATGGGCCGCGTACTTCTTTACCTTATGTTTGGTCATCTCATACCTAAAACCTGCGGATAGAACCGCCTCGTCTATCACGGTTTCTTTATCTCCGAGGGCATGGATATGGAGCATGGTACCCTTTCTCGCATGGAAAAGCGCAGACGGTAGGAAGTCTGTGGAATCGAAATGTCCCATGAGGATTCTGTCGTAGGTGCCTCTGAGGAGGGTGCGGCAGTTGCCGAGTTCCGGGGTTATGGTTCCGCCCAGATGATTGCTCTCGATGTTGGTCCTGAGATAGCCGAAGGAATCGGGATTGAGCTCCATCGCATGGACGTGTGCGCCGGCCTTTGCGGCGGTCAGCGTGAAGTAGCCGATGCCCGCGAACATGTCGGCGATCTGTTCATCCGGTTTTATCAATGATTTCAGACGCAGTTTTTCGGTTCGGTTTCCCTGCGAAAACATGACCTTTGCGGGGTTGAGGGTATAGGAGATTCCCGCTTCGGTGAAGGTGATGTCGTGCGGCGTTCCTCTGATGATTTTGATGTCTGGGATTCTGAGAACACCGATCTGACCGGCGGAATGGAGGAGGCATGCCGGATGCAGATACTCAGTGATTTTTTTTATGTCAGTTTCTGTGGGTTCGTCGCCGTGGAAGATGACGGTATCTCTTATCTTCTGGTATCCGCGTCCCTTGTAGGGCGTGCGTTCCTCGAGAACTTCGTCGTACGGTTCGCCGTCCTTGACTGGGATATATGCTTTCCATCCTTTGACGAAAGGTCTGCGTGCGCTGTCCACCCAGGGTTCGTTCAACGATTTCTGCAGGTCGACGCGCGGGACTACACGGACGTTCATGTCTTGTTTGTGTCTTCTTCTTCTGCTACGGGCTCAGGCTCGTCTCTGCCCACCGGCACAAGGCCGTCCTTTCCCCGCAGAAACTCGACGACATCTCCCGTTTGTGCGTTCAGCCACGCGCGGTCGGGGACTTCGTGGACTTTGTTCTCCTTCAAGTCCATGATTCCCAGGATGCCGGCATCTTTGTAGATAATGTCGCCGCGTTCTGCATTGATGACATTGTCGAGCAGCGGATCGTCGTCGTTTTCCCGGAATGAGCGGGTAAGGCCTGTTGTCAGGTCGAAAACGAAGAGGGTATCCTTGGTCTGTCGCAGGATTTTGCACCAGGCATTGTTTCTCCAGATGACATCACCGCGGGCAAACCGCGGAAGTCGTAGAGAGTAGGTGATTCTGTAGATTCTGCATCCGTTCTTTTCGCCGATGAGTTTCGGGTGGGTGGTGCAGGTTCCGCCGAGCGCACCCATGATGTCGCGGGAAATCAGGTTGCCGATGACCTGGCTGGAGAAGGTGATGTCGATGCCGCCGTCTATCTCCACGATGTCGGAGACGAAGGAAAGACGGTCGCCTGCGGTCTGCAGCTGATCTTCCAGCTGGTAGGCAATCTTGGCACTCCGCTGCTTCTCGAACTCGGTTGGCCGTCTGCCGGTGGCTCTGACCTGGATGACGCCTTCGTAGTAGTTGCCAGCGATTCTGCTGCATCGGTCGCACTGTTCATGTATCCAGACGAACTTTATCTTGGAGGAATGTTCTACCGGTATACCGTAGAGGGTGCCGATGATAAAGACCTCCGCCTGGCTGTGGTTACTTGAGGTGTCTCTGATGTTGATGGAGGTCTGGACATCCTTTACATCCTGATGAATTTTGATGGAGGATGCAACGATGTTGTAGGCCACTTCGTCTTTCTCGATCTCTGAATTCGCCCACATTCCCGAGGTCTTGATGGAATCACAGGTGGGGCATACCGTGCACTCGAGCCGTTCGGGTACCTTAGCCCATACGATGTCCTTTGCCTTGCATTTCCCGCAGAAGCCGCCATATTCGGTGGGTGAGCCGCATCGCGGACAGAATCCTTTCGTGATATCGGACATTTTTTAGACTCTATAAATCTGGGCGTGCGGTATTCCTTCGATCTCCATGCAATCTGCTTCGGTGATGACGCTGAGTCGGACGGCTAGTGCGCAGGATTTTTTCCCGATGATATTCGCATTGACGGCGTTTTTCAGAGCGTCTTCTATTTCGGTGAGGTCTGCCTTTTCATTGCCGTAGAAATCGTCGTCGATGACAAGGTCGCAGTATCTGCCCTGCGAGGTGCGGCCGATGAGTTCGGCGTCGCAGAGGGCGGCTATGGTGCCTTCTCCCGGTATTTTGTGGACTTTGAGGTGCATGATATTGATTTCTATAATCTGTATGTCAGTCTGCGGGTATTAACTGTTCTTTCCGGTCAATACGCCCAGTCCTCTTCCGCGGGGAGGATGGTGTTGCCGTCCGCATTCGTTCTTCCAATTTTTTCGAGATGTGCGAGGTCTGTGGAATATGTGGGAAAATGCAGTGATGCAAAATATTCTCTGATAAGCCACTGTAGAGTATACGAGCGCATCGCTTGTCATCACCATTTCCTCTGAGGTGAATCCATCTCCGGGATTCGAAGTGCTGGGTGCCTGAATGATGTTTCTTCCGCAGTATTCAAACACACGACGGCCCTGAGTCCCAGGCTTCAGTCTCCTTATGAAGGGGGGGTTCCCCCGTTTTGCGAGACTCCATCCCTGAAAAAAGTAGACCAGCTTTTGACCGTGAGGCTCGTCATGTTGCCTTTGGGGGTATTGAGGGATAGAGCGATGAAGATATTTGCAACATCTGTTGCCTTGAGAATGAGTATCATCCGCAGAATTGGGTGATTGAATATATGATCGGTGTCACCCGATAATCATTTTTCCGGGAAGACAAGCGATAACTGACACCACCAGAGTTCACCAGTCTCTCCTGCATATCCACCTGTCATCGAATCATGTTTCTCCGTACATAAAAAACGCAGAATAATCGTTATATCGTGATTCAAGGATTGGTTTCAGGCCTGTTTTCCGTGTGATCTCTTTCTTTGGTTTTCGTAACTTTTGTGCATATGCACACTTTCTGCGACTGCGCGTCTTCTTCTGTTTCTGCAGGGTTTAATACCCATCAGTACCAATGGATTAGTACTATGACCATCACACCGAAACAGGCTGTTCTGCAGTACTATGTGGCGGAACACACCAAGCTCAATATCATGATGCTGGCGCATCAGCTGACGACCGTTCCTACTCTGAAGAAAGAGGACAAAACCGGCGCGAAGTTCGTTTTAGGGGAACTTCTGGAAGTCCTGGATGCTGATATGCGGGGTGCGGCGTCGGCTACCGGCCGCAGTGAGTTCGCGCAGGCTTCCGCAGGGATTGAAGAAGTCATAGAGCTGGTAAAGACGAACCAGTTTGGTCTTGCCTCCGACAAGTGCGGAGAAGCCATGATTCCGGTCACCACAGTGGCTGCCGACGCATTTGCTGTCATCTCCGCTGAAGGTCTTCTGTAAACAAATGGATCCTACCGAGTTCCAGGCGTTTCTCTCTTCAAGGCGGTCGGTGCGCGAATATAACGAGCCGGTAGGCACTACGGACGAGGAGATGGATTACCTCCTTCAAGCGGCATCCACGTGTCCTACGGCCGGAAATCTGGAGGCGTGGGATGTCGTCATCGTCTCTGACGATGGGCAGCTGGAGGCTCTGTCGGATGCGGCAGGCGGACAGCGGCAGATGCTGGATGCCGGCTGCTGCTTCGTCGTCTGTGCGAACTATGTCCGCTCGATGTCGCGCTACGGTGAACGCGGCATTCTCTATGCGGTGCAGGATGCGACGATTGCAGCGACGTATATCATGCTTGCGGCGCACGCCATCCGGTTGCAGACCTGCTGGATGGGCGCTTTCGAGGAGGAGGCGGTAAAAGGGGTCCTGGGTCTTCCGGTGCATGTGCGGCCGGTCGTGCTGCTCTCGGTCGGTGCAGGTTCCATCCCGTCCAAAGGTCCCGAGCGGATGGAGCCGGAAGAGCACGCCCACTACAATTACTGGGATTAGACAATTTTCGAATTTTTATAAAAGATGGACCCGGCGGGATTTGAACCCGCGGCATCTACGTTGCGAACGTAGCTATCTACCCCTGATATACGAGCCCGTTTCTCAAAAGGACGTTACTATATTTTCGTTTTGGGAATATATAGATGACGTTTTAGCGCACTTGGCATTTGGGGCTGATGGGAAGCGGTTGTTTTACCCGGTGAAAGGCTACATCGATGCACGGAAGAAAGAGTTACCTCAATGCTGGATATCCGGCCGATTCCATCTATTATTTCCATGACGTCGACAGGCATGAGATTGATACGGTGATTGTCGACGGCGATACGCTCTACCCGGTCGAAATCAAGAAAGGCATTGCCGTCAGACGTGACCGGTGCACATCATTCGTCTGCTGGAGAGGATTCCCGGCAAGAAAGTGGGGCGCGGGAGCAGTTATCTGCCGGATAGACCATCTGGTTCCGCTCAGCGATACGGTAATTGCCCTTCCGGTGGAATTTATATGATGTATGAAGTTCCGGGTGAACGGAAAAGGAGAGCGATCTGGAGAGTGATCTCTCGGCTGAGGACAGTGTATAACCGTGACTATATTTCTGTTTGCTGGCGGATTCTCCTAAAAAAATAAGAGTTGATGGGTTATGCAACGGTCTTGTTTGAGAGGGGGACATAGTTGTCGAAGTCGAGCATGCTCTTGAGGAGCCGGATAAACTCGGCGATGACATCCACCGGCGAGGGGATGCTGAGGTCGCCGATGGCGATCATTGGCTCGTAGTTGACCCGGGGGACCTCCTTCACCGGCGCATCTGCCGCGGTGATGGTGACCGCCCGGGTCTTCTTCGAGGTGGTCTTGCCGTTGGAGACCGATAGGACGATGTAGTAGGTGCCGGTATTCTCATAGGTGTGAGTAGCCGTCGTGTCGGTCACCGACGCGGTTCCGTCGTTGAAGTCCCAGGTGCGGGAGGTGACCGTGCCCGACGAGGTATCCTTGATGATTACCGTGAGTGGTGCGGGGCCACTGGCCGGGGAGACGGTGAAGTCCGCGCTCAGGACATCCTGGCTGACGGGTATGGTGAGCGTCTTGGTCGAAGTTCCGTTGTCATCCGTTGAGGTGAGCGTTGCAGCAAATGACCCCATGGACGAGTACTCATGGGAGACGGTGCCGCTTGTCTTAGTGCTGAGGTTGATCCTCTGGTCGTCGCCGTAGTCGATGGTGGAGATCGTCGGAAATCCGGATATTGCGTAGGTGAAGGCCACGCTCGCCTTTCCGGTGAGCATGTTCAGCTTCGGGTCGGTCTGGTTCACAGAGAATGTGGTGATGGTGGGTCCGGTGGTGAACGCCGCAGTGCTCGGGAAGGTGTAGACGACGGTTAGGACGGTATTGCCGGTGTTCTGCGAGATGCTTGTTGCCGAGTTACTGTTTACCTTCACGGATGACTTATCCAAAGAACTGTTAAAGGCATACTTTGAGGAAACCGGGGAAAGTTTGATCTCTGCAGTGTAGACCGTATTTGCCGCAAACTTGTCTTTGGATGTATTCATCTTTGTGGATGACGTTGTGTTACTTCCCCTGTACCAGTTAATATTGTCAACTGCATAGGTGGAAGACGCTGCTGTCTTGACATCGGCTTTTGTTGCTGGAAGTTTTCCTAATACTGGGTGCGGAACAGTTATGGTAACAGATGAGATGGTCTCGGATGTTGTATCGAAGGAGTGAATCGTGATGGTCAGTGTCTGTCCGGAAAGATCTATCAAAGAGGAAGCCACAGTCTCTCCATTGACAGTCACAGTTGGTTTGTCGATTCCAAAATTGTATCTCGATGCATTCTCTACGGTTACTTTGGCATAGTAATCGGTATCTGCTGCGAATCTGTCGGTTGATGAAAGCGTTCCATTCAGGAAGTTTGATGCTTTGGTAGACCATTGAATCGACTTGAAGACGACATTGTTGCTGGTGGTTGCCGTCTGCGCCGGTTTTGCGCCACTTGCCGGCTGAGTCACTGTCAGATTGAGGGCATTGATTTTCGTTGTGTTTGTTGGCCCGGTGACAACGATGGTAATGGTATCTCTACTTGTTGTCGATTTAGTTCCGTTTGTCGCTGCAAGAACGATATTGTATGTTCCGGCATTTTCAAAGGTGTGGGTAATCGGACTTGATTTTGTTGAATTTCCAATCTGGTCCGTGCCTTGTAGCAGTCTGAAATCGGTTGCGTATACAGTTTCGAATTTGAAATCTACTGTAAGCGGGGCTTCACCAGTTTTGGCATCATCCGTTGTGAAACTGTTAATCAGCGGTTCATAGGTTTCGGGAGCCTTGTCAGTCTTTCCAAATGTTGTAGATACTTCGATTTCTGCACCGTCATTGAATATTTTAAAATTACTGACGGTTTTTCCATTCGCTTTTACTGTTGAAGTTTTTGTAAATTTATGCGTATCGTCTGCAAGAATAGTGATTGTTGCTGTGTATATCTTATTCTCTTGGAACTTGTTGTTGACTGGAGTCGGATCCCACACAATATTTGGTTTATTAGTTGAAACCCCCTCACCGCTAACCGTAGCTTTTTCATCTCGGGTCTCATCACGTACAGGGTCAGTGATTGTTACAGTAATCTCCTCAATCTCTGCTTTCTCAGCGGTTTGTGTTGCGTCTGGTGACGGAGTTTCAGATGTTCCTGGGTTATCAGTAGACAGGTCATCTGTAGCACTCACTGCTCCGACAACTCCGACGCTCACGAAGCACAGTATGATTGCTATTCCTAAGATCCGTTTTGTATTGAAGTTCATGAGAATCCGCCTCCGATGAGGAAGAGTACGACGTAGATGATCAGCATGCCGATGATCGGCGCGATGATCGAGCCGGCGCTAGAGGTGTTCTGGGAGAGTTTCAGCCCGTAGATAGTCTCTATCACGGTCCAGATGCTTGCGGAGATGGTGCCGATCGGGAATAGCCATCCGCAGACCGCAAAGGTCAGCGAGCACCACATGGTGATTGCCACGACCTCTGAGATTCTGACCTGCGTCTCGAACAGGTGCGTAATGGCGGAGGTGATGGTCGCATACACCATGAGCACCACCATCCAGATAATCCAGAGGATGACCACGAAGATGATCAGTAGCAGGATGTTGCTTTCGAGGCCGGCAAATATCGGGAACCGGTACGCATTGACGTTGAAGATGTGGGGGAGGATGTAGACGACGAATATCGTGGTGATGATCGCCCATATGGCTCCGGTGACCAGGAACGTTGAGAAGGGCCCTGCTGGAGACTCGTGCACGTAATACTCGAATGCATCGCGCGGGCAGGTGATGAACCCGATGACGCCGCTGGAATACTCCCGCCTGGAACGAGAAGACCGGTGCTGCGGCGGCCATTCGCTTTCATCCTCCTCGTATCTGCTGCTTTTCTGCCGCGGCTGCTGGTGGAGTGAGGAGCCGCAGAGGGCACACCGTTCTTCCGAGACTGGATTGGTTGCTCCGCAGTTCGGACAGCGCATGGTCTGCGTGTTGGTCTGCGGTCGGGGAGTGACGGTGGTGATGGTGTAGGGTACTGTTGCGCCGGGACTCGACTGGGGTTCGCCGGGGACAAGGCTGTGCATCGTATTCATCCATGCCTCCCGGTCGTTCATCGAGGAGAAGATGAGATACATCTCGCGTTCGCCGCTGGTTGACCCGAGTCTCATCGAGATGCCGTATTCTCCCAGCTCGCTTGTCATCCGGGAAAATCTAATGATGGTAGATATGGCAAAATCACCGATGACACCGTTCGCAGAATCCACCACGAATCGGGTGTTGGTCAGGTGGATGATGACCGGCCGGTTCTTGACAAGAACGCTGGGGATTGTCACGATGACACGTTCATTGGTGGCCGGCACGAAGGTTCCCAGCCGGTTTGCGACAGCAGGCGAGGGGTGCGGTGCGGTTTTTTGCGCAAGCTTGTTCTGGAGCTGCTGCCTCCAGGCATCACGCGAAGATGCTGTCGGATAGACCATGATCATCTGCTTGATTCCTCCCTGGATGCTGATCGAGATCGCTATTTCGGGTTCTCCGGCGTCGCCTTCAATGGCAGTGGTGTCGACCAGTTCGGCAATAGCGAACTCCCGGCCGATTTTGCCGAGCTTGTTCTGGAGGACGAGACGGAGATTGGTCAGGTATGCGGTATAGAAGGTATGCTTGATCCTGACGCCTGCAGTGGAGACGGCGACGGTTTCGCCCCGGATGAGCTTGATGAATGCTGGTGCGGTGGTTTCCGTGACTATAGGTGTCTGCTGGCCTACCGCTACGGCGATACCGGTTCCGGCTGCTGCGCCGACCGGTGCGGTATCGTTGAATTTCGTGGTGCTCTGCGTATACTCAGGGGTGACGGTGCCCATTGCGAACGGTTTTTCTCCGACTACCTTTTTCACGGCCTCGATCCAGGCTTCCTGCTCGGCCTTCTTGAAGAGGTCGTCGAGCGGGAAGGTCCAGATCATGTCCTTGTGGCCGGTGGGTGTCGATATGCTTATTTTGAGCCCGGGCTCCTTGTTGCCGACGAGTTCGGGGAAGGCTCCGCGGATGGAGGTGACTTTGAAGTCCCGTACGGTGGCGCCTTCGACGATGAGACGGAGATTGGTCAGGGTTGCGTAATATCTATTGTTTTTTACGAGGATGGGGGAGGTATAGTATTGAACCTCGCCGTCTTGTAAGGCAGCAGGCGTCATGGAAATCTATTTATATTAATGGTTGGACTATCAAAGTATAAATAGTTGTGATGATTTGCGGGTGTTTTCTGTGAGAATAGAGACGGTTTTTGCAAGGCAGGTCCGCTTTCGGTGTCTGCGCTTTACTCCCATTTTTCGTGGATATTTCGTCTATTGACGAAACATTCGTTTTTTCAGTTCGCAAAAAAAAGCATTCTGGGAAGTTGTTATCAACAGGTTTATATTAAATATTTAGGAAAGATAGTTCTATACATTGCTACGGCAGTGTATATCTGCAGGTATACGTTATCGACAAACAGCGAAGAACGAACATCTGCGTTGTACAACGCAATGAAAATTTGCGAGAAATACCAATTTGAAAGAATTGGGGGAGTAAATTAAGAATGAAAGAAGTAAAAATGAAAGCAACTAAAATCGTAGGTGCAATCCTTGGTGTTCTTATGGTTGCAGCACTGTTCGCAGGAGCAGCAGCGGCACACGACAACACCGTTGGTGACATCTATAACTATGTCCTCTACCCACACCTGACTCTTGGAGAGGATCAGGAGATGGAGTTTTTAGGAAACACTACCTGGACTAACACCGTAACTGGCGAGTCAATCTCCTTTGTAGAAGACGCTGTCAACAAAGGCATGTACTACCTTCCAGGAACTGTCAAGAAAGGCAAATACCAGCGTTCTCTTGGCGAGAATAACTACATCATCAATGTTATGCCGCTCTCAGCACAGGTAAACGGTGTAATTTACGAGAATGCAACATCTGAGACACCGATTGGCGACCTTATGGATGGTACTGCAAACACCGGCAACAGGATTATTATCAATGTGCCCCAGACAGTTGGTAGTCAGCAGGGTATGGTAGATGTTAGCGGTTTAGCATTCACCAACCCGGCAGGAACCTTCTCGGGACTTAACATTACCCAATTAGAAGCAAATAAAGCAAAAGCATCTACGGCGACCAACCTTATTTACAATAAAACGGAAGGTATCGACCTTGGAACCTGGACTGTTCGGGCCGTCTTCGACAAGGCGCATCTTGGTGGCGTTGTAGCATCCACTGCACCAGATTACATTTATGGTACTGAATACAAGTTCACGATGACCTCTGCCGACGCTGCGAAGACCATCACTGCTGCTAAGGATGAAATCACCCAGGGTGGCTATGTAACTATGGTTGTAAAGGCCCCGTACGGTGACTATCAGGTCAAAGTAGATGATGAGGGTATCATCCCGGGTGGTCAGCCTGGTGTATTCAACCTGAGTTCTGGTGAAATTCTTGATAAAGATGGCGAGACTGCATATGTCCATGTTGACAGCACTGGAACAGCAAAATTCTTGGTCAAATCCATTACGAGCAAGAATATGAAGGTCACTGTCTTCAAAGACAAGACCTCCGGTGAAGAGAAGAAGTCAGTCACCATCAAAATCAAACCAGGCGCAATCAATGCAACCGCTGAGAAAGACAGCGTCTACATCGGCGACGTGGTCAAGCTTTCCGGTACCAATGACCTTGGTGGAAATCTTTGCATCTTCCTCAAGGGAAACAACTACCTGATTTGGTATCCAGATTTCGCTGCAGGTAGTGTCTGGGATCTTAAGATTGATACCTCCAAGTTCAAAGATCCTAAGTTCAAAGATCATCCGGATGCAGGAACTTACACTATCTTCGTTGCAAAACTTGCAGATTCCTTCATTAATGAGAAGGGAGGTATAACCGCTGCATGTAATAGTATCACCTCTACCAAAGACTTAGATGACCACGCGGATGGATACACCACTGTTGCACTCAACCTCGTTCAGCCGTTCATTACCCTGCAAGTCCCGGATGTAGTTGTCCAGGGTGACAAGATCAAGTTCACGGGTCAGGCAGAAGGCAACCCGACGTCAATCAATCTCTACGTCTTCGGTACGAACTTCTTCGGTATGTCCAGTGCAGCTGTCTTAGATGACGGTTCCTACTCCAGGGTCATCACTGTCATGAAGGGTGATGACACCTCCAACGCAACCGACAACAAATGGAAGATGGAAACCGGACAGTACTTCGCTGTTGCTCAGCACCCGATGTACGACGGTGTCTTCAACATCATTGCAGAAAAAGTTGGTGAGGATAAATTCGAAGTTAAGTTAAACGAATCCGTAGGATTCTTCAACACTAATAACCCAGGCAACAGTGGGTCTACCCTGTTCACCATTAACGCTCGCCAGACTGCAAATGCAGCATACGCATTAATTAATGCAATCAGTTCCGAGACCATCGATGATATGCAGGCACACAAGTCCTTCATCGTTGCAGGTGCGACCTCCTACGTTAATACAATTCCGTCCCAGGTAACCAAGGGTCAGAGCATGACCGTCTCCGGAACCACCACTGGTCACGAGAATGGCATGGTCTCTGTTGAACTTACTTCCACTGCATTCGCAGCAGTCTCTAAGGGAACCACTGGATCCGCATCCTTCTACGTACGTACTTCCAGAATTGGAGCTGATGGTGTCTGGTCTGTTACCTTCGACACCTCCAGCATGCTCGCTGATGAGTACACTGTCAAGATTACAGTCGGTCAGGAAGAGATACAGACCGCAAAGGTCAACATCGTTGAGGGATCCGCTGCGGTCGCATCGACCACCACTCCGAATGCTTCGACCACCACTCCGAAGACTCCGACCACCACCCCGAAGACTCCGGGATTCGGCGCACTTGCAGTCCTTGTTGGCCTTGGTGCAGTCGCAGTCCTCTTACTCCGCAGACAGTAAGTTCGGACATTGAACAACTGAGATTATTGTCGCTCTCTTTCTTCGGAAAGAGACTTGACAACCTTCTCTTTTAGCTGATTCTTCTGTTTTGGTAACTTTATTCATCTCTGCTGTCCAAGTATACTGCTGATGAAGGAAGGGTTTTCAGGGATTGACAGTTTGAAAGTAAAAGAGACCTGGCTGCATCTTTGGTGTGTTCTTCGGAAGGGGAAGTGCTGGCCGAATACGCGAAGATGCATCTTTTCCGTCCCTTAGGAGAGGATCAGTACGGCACTGCCGGCATGAATCCAGTCTGTTTTTTGTATCCTGGTCTGAAAATCGGGTTATCAATTTGTTTCGATCTGCGGTTTCCTGAATTGTATCGGCACTATCTGCATGATTGGTGTCAATGCATCATTGTGCAGGCGGCGTGGCCTGCCGCACGTATTGCCGACTGGGAATTATTAATGAAAGTGCGTGCACTGGAGAACCAGTGCTATCTTATCGGAGCAAACTGTATCGGATATGATGCTGGATATGATGCTGTCGCTCAAACAGAGTATGGCGGCAGGTCGATGGTCTGTGACTATGGAATCTACATATTTTGCAGAATTTATTTTATCTGTTAGATTTTCGGTTTGTTTTTCAGAATACTGAAGGCACGTTTCCTTTTGAACTGCATTCCGACCAGTCAAAATGATGTGGTTTTATCTCAATAAGTTCCGGTTCTTGGGTTGGTTGTATGGATTTTTCTCCAGTTCGTTTATGATATGAGTAACGGCTTGGTACGGACAATATTCCTTCAGGTACCGTTTTTTCGCTTCGCATAGTGCAGATAGATGTTTCTGGTCGTAATCTGTATCTGACGTTATTTTTCCAATCAATTCAAGTGATCCGTCGCAATCGGTGATGTCAAGTCGCTCGAAACATCTCTTCGGATGATAATCCTCGACATTTGTGCATCCGTAATAGAGTGGGAAGGTATAACTCAAAAAGCATTCAGTAAGTTTCTCGGAGATATAATCCTCGGATTTGTGGTTCTCAATTGCTATTGTATATTTGTGGGGTGCCAGAACATTCCATTTGTCGGCAAACGTCCGGATTCCGCGTCTGTACAAATCGATAGAGGCTCTGAGACACTTTTTCACTTCGACTGCATATCTATATCGCAGTTCATGTTCTTTACTGAAACGTTTGTTCGATGAGACTATTGAGATGAGTTTTATTTTTTCGAATGGCTGCGGATGTACGAAATCGTCATAGGATTATATTGGTGAAATACCAGGTCAGTATCTGATGGGTTCGTATCACCTGCGGATGCGGCAATGACGGTTGTGTCGTTATTACTGCGCCGAACTGTTTCAGGTATGATTTGGCGTATTTTCCGGCGGGCACCGCACAGAACCGCGATAATGGTAGTCATGAAACAGAGTCATATAGTCATATTCAGGCAAATCATCCGTGTAATGGAATCTGCAATTGCCGATT
This sequence comes from Methanocorpusculum sp., assembly GCA_045639425.1. GTDB lineage: Archaea > Halobacteriota > Methanomicrobia > Methanomicrobiales > Methanocorpusculaceae > Methanocorpusculum. The sequence continues at coordinate 218 of JAZUDC010000034.1, read as the reverse complement.
ATCGGGGAATTTCCCGGAAATTCCGCATAGGTGGCATCTCCTTGATTATATTTGCAGTATATTTTTATTTCGAGCATTTTTAGGGATTGTTTCTTTTGCTATCGTTATGTCTTGCTGGTTGACTGAAAACCATGTCTCTGGTATCTGCTTAGTTCTCTGTTTTCATTGGAATCTGGAATAATGGATATGACGGCATATCTATAATGGGGGCCGTACAG
>JAZUDC010000033.1:0-23340 GCA_045639425.1 Methanocorpusculum sp. | reverse complement strand
TGGGATTCAAAACCATCTATTCACGTAATTTAGGATTGTTCCTTGCTTGAATGAATATCAGAAGACCGCGATGGGTGTTTTTTCACCCAGACCTTTGTGTGGTTTGATATAATTTTGCCAATGGATTACAGATACAATCGTCTTCATTTTCCAGAGACACTGATCCACTTCCCGGAAGAACCGTCCGACTTTTTCCTTCGTTTGCGGATGGCTGACGCGTGACCTGATATGCCTGATACCGCGATTGATGAGGAAACACCCGAAGACATGGTTATAGGGGTCACCGCCATGGATAGTCCAGTACTGAGAACCATTATCGATCACAATCATGTAACAACGGGCAACGCGTGCTTGCTCTGCTCACCGATTTCCGGCAGTTCTCAGAGGAAGAATACGTCAACCAGATACTGGAGACGGACGCGGAAGTCTGTACCTCCGTCGACGAACTTGTCGAGAGACTCAGACGGTTCTAAAAAATAGAATACTCAGCTATAGAATCGAAGTCGGCGATCTTTTCTTCCTTTTTGGTGATGCGTTCGGCAAGTAACGCTATTTTGGCGCCGAGCTTGCCGTATGCCTCCGGCTCGTCCTTTGCGTATTCCTGTCTGTCGAGGGGGCATATGTCTCAGCCTCAATACGTTTGAGATCAGCGAACTCTCCTTTCAACTACGAGGTGCGCAGCGACCATTTCATAGGGTTGACCTCCGAGTTCACGGAGATCGGCAGTTCATCAAAGAATTCAACGATACATGAATATTGGCGAGGAGATGATAAGAGGATTGTGTTTATCTGATCCGTTGCAATTTTCGTCGTTTTGACAGATTTTCATATATTTTTTCAAGAAAGGGGTATCTTTCGAAAGATACCCTTCTTATGGAATCCTATTAATAAAATATGAAAAAATGTGAAAAACGACAACAGTAATGCGGAGTACTTATCAGGAAAACAACGAAAATAAGGGCCAAGGCCGGGGGTCGAACCCGGGTCTAAAGATCCACAGTCTTAAAGGATATCCAGCTACCCTACCTTAGCCTGATGAATCCGGCAGTGCCGAAATACTTTAGAAATACTTTATATTATATGCCGTTGCCAGATATTAACATATCTCCCAACTGCGGTCTTATTTATTACCCTGCGCATCCCATAGATAAGCAGTATACTAATAAGTGAATATCATGTCGGAAAATCTTCGTACTCCAATCATCTGCCTCCTCGGTCACGTCGACCACGGAAAGACGTCGCTCCTCGATAGAATCCGCGGATCGAAAGTGGTCGCCGGAGAAGCGGGAGCTATCACCCAGCATATCGGCGCCACTCTGATTCCGCTGGAATCCATCATAAAACTCAACAACAACCTGGGAAAAATCAATACCACCGTTCCGGGACTGCTATTCATCGATACCCCGGGCCACCAGGCATTCACAACTTTACGTGCCCGTGGCGGCGCCCTGGCTGATATTGCCATTCTGGTCGTCGATGTGACCGAAGGGTTCAAGCAGCAGACCATCGAAGCCCTGCAGATCCTGCGCAACTGCAAGACACCGTTTGTCATTGCTGCGACGAAACTCGATAAGATTCCCGGCTGGAAGCCGACCGAAAATGCATCCTTCACCAAATCATACGCGAACCAGGGCGACCAGGTCAAGAACACCGTAGAAACGAAGATCTACGAACTGGTCGGCAAGCTCTCGGAACTCGGATTCAGTTCCGAACGGTTCGACAGAGTCTCCGATTTCCAGCGCAACCTCGTAATCGTGCCGGTCAGCAGCATGACCGGGGAAGGCATCGGTGATCTGATGATGGTCATGATCGGTCTTGCTCAGAAGTTCCTGACCGACAATCTCAAGACCACCGTCGAAGGACCGGGTATCGGCACCGTCCTCGAAGTCAAAGAAGAAAAGGGACTCGGCACCACGCTCGATGTGGTTCTCTACGACGGCATCATCTCAGTGGGTGACGAGATCGGAATTTCCGCGGAGAACGGCGCCACTTCGACCAAGGTCCGCGCCCTGCTCCAGCCGCGCCCGAACAAGGAGATTCTGGTCGAAGACAGGTTCCAGCGCGTCAAATCGGTCACCGCCGCGGTAGGAGTCAAGATCTCGGCACCCAATCTCGACGGGGTCAAGGCCGGGTCACCGCTCTGCGTCATCCGCGGAAACAAAGAGGAAGTCTTCGACAAGATCAACAACGAGATGCAGGAAATCAGTGTCAAGCTCTCGGACGTTGGCATCACCATCCGCGCTGATACCATCGGTGCGCTGGAAGCCCTCTCCAAGGAACTCGAGGCAAAAGAGATTCCGATCATGCGTGCCGAAGTAGGATCATTGTCTCGCCGTGACCTGATTGAGATCGGCATCATGAAGGATGAGGAGCACCGGTCGGTCCTCCTGTTCAACGTCTCGCTGCTGCCGGACGCAGCTGAAATGATCGAGACGCATGAATCTAACGTCAAGGTCTTCGAAAATCGCGTCATCTACAAACTGATCGATGACTACCTCGAGTGGCGCGAGGAACTCACAAAACTGCGCGAGGCGCAGCAGTACGATGCGGTGACGCTTCCCGCCAAGTTCACCATCCTGCCGGGCTGCGTGTTCCGGGTGAGTGGACCTGCCGTCGTCGGCGTGCGCATTCTCGGCGGTACCCTGCGGCCAAAGGTGGATGTAGTGACACGAGAAGGCAGAGTGGTGGGCGAGGTCAAACAGATTAAACTCAACAAGGAAAACATCACCGAAGCAAAGGAAGGAGCGGAAGTCGCCGTGTCCATCGAAGGCGTCACCATCGGCCGGCAGGTCGAGGTGGGTGACATTCTCTATGCCGCGATTCCCGAGCGGCATGTCAAGATTCTCGAGCATGAAATGTTGAAATCTCTCAATGCGGGCACTGTGGAAGCCCTGGATGAGTACACTGCCATCTACAGGAAAACCCAGCCGTTTTGGGGATAATAGTAATTTATAAGAAGAAAGAAGAAACTAAATAATATAAGAAGAAACTAAATAATACAGTTACTTCGGAAGCACGATATCGAGGAGTTATAAATAATCATGACTGAATTAAAGCTCGTACTTTCCGACACCAAGACCGGAAAGGCATACAACATTCAAGCAAAGGATGCAGTTGCAGCAGCACTCATCGGAAAGAAAATCGGCACGGAAATCGATGCAAAACCATTCGGACTTCTGGGCTACAAGATCGTCATCACCGGCGGATCTGACAAGACCGGAACTCCAGCACGCGCAGACCTGCCCGGGAATGGCAGACGCGACATCCTCCTCTCCGATGGCTTCGGCTTCAAAGCAAAGAAAGAGGGAGAGAGAAAACGAAAAGGCCAGCGCGGTTCCGAAATTGCCGCTGACTTCGTTCAGGTCAACGCAAAAGTCTCTACCTATGGCGCAAAGTCTTTGGAAAATACCTTCAGTCAGGCCGCACCCGCTGAAGAAACAAAGCAGAAATAAGTCCAGCATCAACACCTCCAAATACCCTTTTTTCATCAGGATAAAGTACGATAAAAAAGCGGATATCATCTACGAACTTTCGTCGGGGGAATACCGGTTTACCCGGACAAGCAACCAGGTGCTTTTCCTGAAATAATTTTTTTTCAAAAACCTGTTCTTTTCAGAACCAGCGCATCATGACGATGGCGTCCTCTCCGTCCTTGTAGTATTCACCGTAGACGATGACATCCCCATAGCCGATGCGCTCGTAGAACGCATGCGCACCGGTATTGCTCCGCCGGACCTCGAGACTGCATGCCGTACAACCTTTGACGAAGAAGTCGCGTTCGAGATTGCACAGAAGAAGACGACCAATACCCATACTCCGCATATCAGGAGACACCGCGATGTTGCAGATATGACCGTACTTCTCCTCGCCGGTCTCCTCGATTGCTCCGGCGGAAAACCCGACAACCCTGCCGTCGGCTTCCGCAATATAGAACGAGGTGAGGAAGACCGTCATCATCTCGAAAAGAGCCTTGTATTCCCAGGGGTCAGGGAAACAGAGGAGTTCTATCCGGTATATCTCGGGAATGTCCTCAATGGTCGCCTTGCGTATCGTGCATCCGACACGCGTCCCGCCGATACCTTCTACCACAGGCATGATATTTAGTATTGTGATTCCAAACATTATAGCATAATGGTTACTGTATATCCTTTCATCGGTCTGCATCCTGCAGATGCCGCATTCGCCACCGTACCGTCCGTACCGTACGATATCATCGAACGCGATGAAGCCACCGCCGAGATTGCAAAGAACAAGAACTCGCTGCTGCGCATCATCAGGACCGATGCAGAACTCACGGATGTCGACCCCCACGACGACAGGATCTACGAGCGCGCCGCCGAGATGTTCACAAAGTTCAAGGCCGATGGGGTGTTGGTCTCCGACGACAAGCCGGCATTCTATATCTACCGCATCTCCATGGGTGGAGAGACGTTCACCGGTCTCGTCTCCTGCGTCTCCGTCGCCGAATATAACGACAATATCATCAAGAAACATGAACTCACACGGTATGACAAGGAAGAGGACAGAACACGCCACATCGATGCGGTCGCCTGCCATACCGGCCAGGTATTCCTCCTCTATAAGAACGCCGAAGCGGAGATGATCATCAAGGAGATGGTAAATACCAGACAGCCGTTCGGCGAATATACCGCGAAAAACGGCAATTTCCATCAGATATACCGCGTCGACGACCCGGGTGACATCAGAAAGATCATCGAACTCTTTGGCAATATTCCCAACCTCTATATCGCCGACGGTCATCACCGGGCGAAAGCATCCGCCAATGTCTGCAAACGCCGCAAGAATGAAAACCGTCTGACCGACAACGCGAAGAAGTTCATGGCGGTCCTCTTTTCCCACAACTCCGCGAAAATCTACGGATACCACCGGATGATCCGCGATCTGGCAGGCCTCAATGCAGACATGTTCCTGAACGACCTCTCGCTTCGGTTCAAGATCACCCCCATCAGGAGGGTCGATACCCGTAAGAACGCAGTCCCTGCCATCGAGAAGTCCAAAAAGATGCATGTCATGCACCTCTATCTGGAAAGCCAGTGGTACGAACTGACGCGGCTGGTGGACGAGACCGCCGACGCCATTGAACGTCTGGACGTCTCTGTTCTCCAGAACGTCGTGATGGATGACATGCTTGGCATCTTCGACCCGCGCGGCGACCCGCGCATCGCGTTCGTCGGCGGCATCGTGCCGCTGAAAGAAGTCACGAAACAGGTCGATAGCGGCGAGTTCGCCGCAGCGTTCATCATGCAGCCGGTCACCGTCCAGCAGGTCACCGATGTGGCAGACGCAGGACTCATCATGCCCCCAAAATCAACCTGGTTCGAGCCGAAACTGCTGTCCGGCATGGTCATGCACGAAATCCACTGATACAGACAAGCGATATAAACTTCCTCATACAAAACTGAAAAGGTAAACATGACGGAGACTGCTGCACCGGAGACTGTGCCTGCACACAGCACCGGCGAACGATACTGGGAACTTGATGCCGCACGCGGAATGGCGATTGTCGGCATGCTGGTATTCCACTTCATCGCGACGATGGTAATGTTCCATGTCATCCAGGAGACCAGAGAGTTCCTGCAGCTCTACAACACGTACATTTTCGGATCCGCGGTCTTCGTCATTCTAGCCGGTATGTCCATGGTCCTGCGCCAGGAACGTATGCAGGACCGCGGAAAGAACAACCGGGACTACTACGTCAGTCTCTTCAAGCGTGCGCTGCTGCTCTCCGCGATTGCGATGGGCATCACGCTGTGCACCTGGATTGCGAGTTTCCTGTTCCTGAAGGGTTCGTTCATCAAGTTCGGATTCCTCCTCATGCTCGGGATATCCATACTAATCGCCATTCCGCTCCTGCGGTTCCGGCGGTGGAATCTCCTCTTCGGGTTGGTAATCATAGCGGCGGGAATCCTACTGATTCCGAACTTCACCCAACCTGAATGGCTGTTTCCCCTCGGCATCCACAGCCCAGAGTTCGCCGCACAGGCCATCGACTACTTCCCGCTGCTGCCCTGGGTAGGCGTTCTCCTGCTCGGCGTCGGTACCGGAAACGTGTTCTATCCTCACGGCGTCCGCGGATTCAAGCTCACCTACAGACCGAAGGCTGTGCTCAGATTCTTCGCAAAGATTGGCAACGGTATGATCACCCTTTTCATCTATCTCGTCCATATGGAGGTATTCTTCATAGGATTCTGGATATTCAGTGCGCTAACCGGCATCGGATACCTCTGATGCATGTCACCATCCTAAACGACCTATGATAATCGATATTTTAAATTCCGAACAGGACATGGCTGGCAGAAACATCCGCATGGCTATCGACCGGCTTATCGCGGAAAATGGCAAGGACTCCTTCCCACTGTTCGACGGAAACGAGGTCACGTTCCATACCACCCCCAACCGCATCATCAACACCGACGCATCGCAAATAAACGCCGGAGCAGACCTTGTCATCATCGTATCGCGGCATTCGAGCGTGCATCCGGTGCCGGTGCTGACTGTGCATCCCGCCGGAAACTACGGCATCGCCCAGATGGGCGGCAACAACCGGGAGCTTGCGAAGTGTGCACCCGCATGGATGAAGGCAGTGCTGAGAAACGAGGCGACATTCGTGACGGAAGGATACCGGGTCTCCTATGAGATAACCCATCACGGCCCGACCAATTTTTCGATACCTTCGTTCTTCGTGGAGGTGGGCAGCACTGAGGCCGAATGGAACGACGAAAAGGCGTATACAGCGGTCGCCAGAAGCGTCCTTTTCGCGAAACCGCAGACGGATGCCATTCCCCTGATTGGATTCGGCGGCACCCATTACGCTGCCCGACAGAGCGCCATCGCGCTGGAGACGAAGGGTGCGTTCGGCCACATCATGCATTCCCGTGACGTAAAAAACACGACGAAAGACATCGTTTCGCAGATGGTGGTGAAATCCGGCGGAGTTGTGGCGGCGTACATCGACCGGAAGGAGATATCGAAGGAAGAGGCGGCACATCTCGACCGTATCCTGCAGAACCTCGGGATTTCTAAACTTTCCGAGGGAGATTTAGGAAAAATCAACCATATGTCGTTCGATTCCTGGAAAAAATACACAAAATTCGCCAAAACTGTCGATAAAGACCTCAAGATCCACCCGCACGGCGAGATTACAGACGGAAAACCCGCAAAGGTGGAGCTGCCGGCGAACCTGTTCTCCCTGGCGTTCGGCAAGGATGACCGCAAACTCATGGAATGGATGGATGCAGAAGGCAATATCTTCCACACCACTGGCCGCAACGGAAAATTGATGCCAATCTTTTTAACTGATGAGAGAAATTCGGCAAAATCATCAGTGGGCTTAATAGGCTTATCAATCCAACATATTAAACGTACATTGGAAACCCTGACGGATGGAGATACCCTTACGGTGGTCCGCCGGCGGTTCAATCCCGGGCTCGCGCGTACACTCGGGGTGCCCAAGGGTCCGCTCTTCGAAAAACTAGCTTCCGGAACGGCGGTGACCCTCGACAACGGCACGACGATACAGCCGGATATGGTGATCACCGTCACCAAAACAGCCGTCAGGATTCCGAAAATGGAGAATTAAACCCATGAGATCCATTGTTGAAGAAGCACTTTCACGTAAGCGGTTCGAAGACGTCTTCCGTGACGATTCGCTCATCTCCGCTATCTATGATGCAGAAACACAGGCGACTCTCGGCGCTAAGAAAGAGGAGGAGGCCGAAGCCTCGGCACACACCGGCAGACCCCGCTCGTGGCCGGAGGTAAAGAGCCCTGCCGCAGCAGCACCGAAGGCGGCAGCGAGCGCCAGCAGCGGGGACGACGAGGACAACTTCGATGATATCCTGAACTCACTCAAGACCAAGATCACCGTTGTCGGATGCGGGGGCGGAGGTTCCAACACGGTCTCCCGTATCTACGAAGAGGGCATAGAAGGCGCTGAAATCTATGCACTGAACACCGATGCACAGCACCTATCCATGCTCCGCGGCAGAGTCGGCAAGCGTATCCTTATCGGCAGACAGACCACCAAGGGTCTGGGTGCAGGCGCCATCCCGCAGAGAGGCGAAGAGGCCGCAATCGAGAGCGAAGACCAGATCCGCCGTGCACTGAATGGCAGTAACATGGTGTTCGTGACCGCTGGTCTCGGCGGCGGAACCGGTACCGGATCCGCACCGATCGTATCCAAGATTGCGAAGGAGATCGGCGCACTCACCATCGCCATTGTCACCCTTCCGTTCACCAGTGAAAGCGCAACCCGCATGGAGAACGCCGAGATCGGTCTCGAGAGACTCCGTGAAGTAGCAGACACCGTCATCGTCATCCCAAACGACAGAATCCTAGAAATCGTTCCGCGCCTGCCGTTATCACAGGCATTCAAGGTCTCCGACGAGGTCCTGATGCGTGCCGTCAAGGGAATCACCGAACTGATCACCCTCCCAGGACTGGTCAACCTGGACTTCGCCGATGTCAGAACTGTTATGGAACAGGGTGGCCTCGCCATGATCGGTGTCGGCGAATCCGATTCCGAAGACAAGGCAAGTGACTCCATCAAGAAGGCACTGCGATCTCCGTTGCTCGATGTTGACATCACCGGTGCTACCGCCGCACTCATCAACGTCATCGGTGGACCGGACATGACCATGGTCGAGGCGGAAGGCGTTGTGCAGGAAGTCTACCATAAGATCGACCCGTCTGCACGCATCATCTGGGGTGTTCAGATCGATCCGGAGATGCAGGGCAAGATGCGCACTATGATCATCGTCACCGGCGTTCAATCCCCACAGATTTATGGCAAACAGGGACAAACGAATACGGTGTCACAGACCAGTCATGTACAAAAATCAAAATTCGAGATTGATTTCCTGAAATAAATTCTGGGGGTACCCATGACAGATACAATAAGCATAGCCAAGAAAGAGGACAAGAAGAAAACATCCTCCTTGAAGAAACAACCAAAAACCAAGAATAAGAAGAGTGTCAGCGAATTCTTCAGACAGTACATCCGTGTCCTGAAGCTCGCACGGAAACCGACGAAACAGGAGTTCTGGAAAATCTCCGCAATTACTGCACTGGGTATCGCAATCGTCGGTATCCTCGGATTCTTGATCTACCTGCTCTTCTACTACGTCCTCGCATAAACCATGACAGAGTCAGAATTCGGAAACCACTACTACATCGTCAAGACGACGTCAAAACATGAGCGGACCGTGGCGGACAACATCAAGGACGCCATTGAAAACGAGATGACCGATGTCGTCGTAACATGCGTGATTGTTCCAGAAGACATCAAGGGATACGTATTTGTGGAAAGTCCAGAGGAACATGCGCGTATTGAGGAGCTGGCCGAATCAATCGCACACGTAACAGTGGTTCTGAGAAGTGAGACGTCCATGGAAGAGATCAAGCACTTCCTGGTACCGAAGCCAGCTGTTGCAGGAATCGACGAGGGAACCATCGTCGAACTCATCGCAGGTCCGTTCAAGGGTGAAAAGGCTGTGGTCAAACGCGTAGACCACACCAGAGAGGAAATCACCGTCGAACTCTACGAGTCGGTCGTCCCTATTCCGATTACCGTCCGCGGTGATAATGTCCGGGTAATCGACAAGAATCAGGATTAATTCCCCAACAATTTTTTTCCCAATTTCAGAAGACAGATTTTCAGGATTTTATCGTATCCTTCGCCACTTCCGATGTCACAAAGGCTAGCAGTGCAAAAACTGCACCCACGATGCAGGCTATCGCAACACCGAAGACCGTGAAGTCCTGACTGCCGGATCCCGCGGTCGCCGCGACCGAGAAGAGTGCGACACCCAGGACACAGCCGACGTTCATGCTGGTAAAGACGAGGCCGCCGGAGGATCCCTGCAGATTACGCGGGCTGTGGACCGTGATACGGCGGATCGACGGACCTTCATTAAGGCCGCTGCCGGTGCCACCTACCACCAGGCCGGTGATGACCAGTGGCATCAGCCCGGTGAAGATGCCGACAATCACGATGACAAGACCAATTGTCTGCAGCAACGTTCCCACACTGCACAGGAACCGGCAGCTGAATTTCACCGACAGCATACCGGAAGGAATACCGGCAATCGCGATGCATGCCGGCGGAATCAGCAGGATAAGACCCGCAATATAGAGCGGATAGCCGACGAGGACGAAATAGAATGGCAGCAGATAGAGATTACCGAAGTAGGCGACGGTCGAAAGCATCGTCGAAAGAGATGCAAACATGACTGTTCTGTTCTTCAGCAGACGGGCTGACAGAACCGGGTCACGGTGCCGCAACTCGCGCCAGATGAAAAAGAACCCGAACACCGGAGACATGCAGATGATGATGATGCTGTATCCCGGCCAGTTCTGCTGCGCACCGAACTTGAGGCCTGCCAGCAGAGAGAGCATAGTGACGACGAACAGGGCCGCACCGACGCCGTCGAAGCCAGTCACCGGTTTTTCCACCAGTCTGTCCTTCGGAATCAGAAGGATTACGCCGATAACTCCCAGAATGCCTATCGGGATGTTGATGTAGAAGATCCAGTGCCAGGAGAGGAAGTCGGTCAGGAAGCCACCGATGGCAGGACCTGCCGCGAGCGCAATGCCGCCGCCGGTCGCGATGACTCCTGTGGCGAGCGCCTGAATCTTCACCGGCAGGTGCAGGTTGATGATGGTGGTAGCAGTCGACACCATCAGAGCGGCGGCGAATCCCTGGAGGAACCGACAGATGATGAGAACAAACATCGATGGCGCAAGACCGCAGATGATGGATGCGATGGTGAATAGAGCGAATCCCGTCGTGAATATCAGCTTGTACTTTCCGCAGCGGTCCGCGATTTTGCCGAAGATGACCAGTGAGCAACCGATGAACAAGAGGTATGAGGTAAGCACCCACGAAGAGTCCGTGCTGGTGACGCCGAAGTCGACTGCGATCTCCGGAAGTGCAATCGCAACGATACTTCCGTCAAGATAGTCCATGAAGACAGCTACCGATGCGACAATCATCAGAATGTACTGGAGACTGGGGCGGTTGAGATTCACGGGCATAAATGTAAATAATTATTTGGCTGTGAATAGTGATAAAGGTGTACAGTTCTCCATGCGTAGGGGAGGGGATACCCCCTGAATACGTGAAAATCTGCCGTATTCACCCATTATCTTTATATGTTGATAGACTAATTTAATAAAACCAATGTCATGCTACCCTTGGGTATGCGGGCATACGGTGATAAAATGGCAGAAACTGTCGAGGTCTTGATACCTGGTGGCAGAGCCACTGCCGGTCCGCCACTCGGCCCGGCACTTGGTCCTCTTGGAATCAACGTGAAAGTAGTTGTTGATGACATCAACAAGAAGACTGCTGAGTTCAACGGCATGACTGTTCCGGTAACGGTTACAGTCGATGACAAGAAGAACGTCACGCTGACGATCGGTATCCCGCCGACAACCGCTCTGATCAAAAAAGAAGCGGGAATCGAAAAGGGATCTGGATCCCCAAAGGCTGAGAAAGTTGGCAACCTGCCGCTTGATGCTGTCATTCGCATCGCAAAGATGAAGATGGGAAACATGCTCTCCTACAACCTCAAAGAGGCTGTCAAGGAAGTCATCGGAACCACTGTTTCCGTTGGTGTTACCATCGAAGGCAAAAACCCAAAAGAGGCAATTGCCGCAATCAATGCAGGCGTGTGGGACAAGCAGCTTGCATAAAGCTGTTGCAAGTGTCAACGGGTACGTGGGAAACCACGTAAAAATGTACAGATAAACAGAACAAAGCCATAGGAGATTGGAGTAAGGAACTCCAGTCGGAAATACTATGAGAGGCTTCATCAATGGTTGAAAAAACCCAAATTAAACAAGCTGTTACGGCAGCATTTGAGACGGCTCCAAAGAGAAAGTTCCAGGAAAGTGTAGAGATCACAATCAACCTGAAACATGTCGATATGAGTCAACCGAAAAACCGTATTGATGAGACGATTCTTCTGCCGCAGTCGATGGGCGTCAAAAAGATTGCAGTCCTCGGCAAAGGAGATATCGTATCCCAGGCGCGAAACGCAGGTGTTGATGCTATCATGGGCCCTGAAGAGATCGAGCGCCTGGGTGGTTCACCGCGTGAAGCACGCAAGATGGCCGATTCCTACGATTACTTCCTCGCTGAAACTGCAGTCATGCCAGCCGTCGGTCGCTGGCTCGGTCAGAGGCTCGGCCCCCGCGGAAAAATGCCACAGCCGATTCCGCCGCAGCAGGACATAACTCCAATTGTCGAGCGTCTGAGGAATTCCGTCAGAGTCCGGTCAAAGGACAGACTCAACATGTCCGTCAAGATCGGAACGATCGAAATGTCCGCTGACGCAGTTACTGAAAACATCGACGCAGTCCTCAAAAGAGTTATCGGTAGACTCGAGAACGGAGAATTAAACGTCCGATCAGTCTTCGTCAAAACCACGATGGGTCCAGCAGTAAAGGTGGTGTAAACATGGCAATATATACCACGCACCTTCCAGCATGGAAACGCAAAGAAGTAGAACAGATTAAAGAACTCGCAACTAGCCATGAACTGATCGGACTGGTCGACATCTACGGTATCCCCGCAAGACAGTTCCAGCAGATCAGAAGAAACATGCACGGCAACGCAGTTGTCAAAGTCGCAAGAAACACCCTCGTTGCACACGCGTTCAACGAACTCGGTGGACAGTTCAAGGACCTGAACAAAAAAGTCTCTGAACACTCTGCACTTATCTTTGCGGCAGGCAATCCGTTCAAGCTGTACAAGTCTCTTGAACAGACGAAGGCGAAACGCTCTGCAAAAGCTGGAGAAATCACTCCGGAAAACATTGTTGTTCCGGCAGGACCGACCTCATTCAAGCCGGGACCTATCGTTGGAGAACTCAACGCAGCAGGCATTCCGGCAGCAATCGACGGCGGAAAGGTTAAGATTAAAGAGACCAAGACCGTTGTCAAGGCAGGTCAGGCTATCAATGCGAAGCAGGCTGATGTCCTTATCAAACTCGACATCAAGCCGATACCGGTAGGACTGAACCTTACCGCAGTCTGCTACGAAGGAGAGATTTATCTACCCGACGTCTTAGCAGTCGACGACGAAGCATACAAGGCAAAGATCACTCTTGCAGCATCTCAGGCATTCAACCTGGCTGTCAACGCCGCAGTTCCGACCGCATGCACTGCAGTCACTGAAGCACAGATCTCCAAGGCAGTCCGTGAGGCAAGAAACCTCGGTGTCGAAGCTCCGATTTATGAGAAAGGCGTCATCGAGATGATCATCGGTAGAGCATACAGACAAGCAAGTGCCCTGAAGGCATAAACAAATCAGAAAAAACATAGGTGAAAAATGGAGTACATTTACGCAGCTCTGTTAGTTCACTCCGCAGAAAAGACTGTGGATGAAGCATCAGTTAAGGCAGTTCTCACTGCCGCAGGTATCGCAGTTGACGACTCGCGTGTTAAAGCATTAATTGCAGCACTCGACGGCGTCGACATCGAGGAAGCACTCTCCAAGGCAGCAGCAGCACCGGCAGCAGCAGCACCGGAAAAGAAGGAAGAAAACAAGGAAGCAGAAGAAGAGGACGCCATGGCAGGCCTTGGTGCACTCTTCGGTTAAATTTTTTTTATCCCCAAAAACTTCTTTTAGAACTGAATATCTATTTTCTAAAAATTATTAAAAGATCAGAGTTTTCCGGCTTTTGCCTGTATTCCCGCCGTAATCACCTGACCGGAAGAGATGCAACCGTCACCGAACGGATACCGTGGATTGAGGATACAGGGAATACCCACATGGTTGAGTTCACCGACAATGGTCTCGCGAATGCCGCGGTTGATGGCAACCCCCCCCGACAGAGCCGCTTTCCTGATACCGGTCTCCTCCGCCGAGAGAATGGCAAGCCGTGCGATGCCTTTCGCCAGGGTCTCCTGGATGGATGCCGCGATGTCGCAGACGTCAACGCCGTCCTCCATCATGGAAAACGCTTCGGAAAGAAGTGACGAAGTTAACAGGACATGGGTATCTTTCGCGGAGGAGGTTATCGCGATATCCATCGGCTGGGAGACTCCACGAGTGGCATAGGCTTCGAGCGTCATCGACGGTTCGCCCTCGTAGGTGTGTTCGCGGCAGATACCGAGAAGCGCCGCTGCGGCATCAAGAACGCGGCCGGTCGACGTGGTCACCGGAGAATTGAACCGGCGTGCCGTCATCTGCGCCAGGACCTTCAAAGCGCTGTCCGTCCATCCTCTGCTCTGCAAGAGCGATAGGGTCTGTTCTGTTGGCAAGATGCCGTAGAGCATGCGTTCTGGGAACTGTGTCGCAAGGTCGCCGCCGGGCATTATGACCGGTTCCAGATGACCGCACCGCCGGTACCCTTCGAGTGGATTTCCCACGAGAATCTCCCCACCCCAGATAGTTGCATCGTCGCCGTAACCGACACCATCGATGGCAATTCCCACGACCTCCTCCTGCGTGACCGCGGCAATATGCGCCCGGTGATGCTGGACCGGACAGAGGATCGCCCCAGTCGTTTCGGCGAGTTCCTTGGCGACCCGGGTGCTCAGGAACTGCGGGTGCAGGTCGTGGGCTATGATTTCTGGCTCTGCACCAGTCAAGGAGGTCAATTTCTCGATGGTCTCTTTCAGGTAGGCGACGGTCGCCGGATTTCTGATATTGCCGATGTGCGGCGAGGTGATGAGGAAATTGTCCTTGTAGATGCTAGTATTCGCATTCAGTTCGGGACCTACCCCGAGAATCTGGCGTTCTCCCAGATCCATCCTCGTCCTCAGCGGTGCAAGACCGCGGGACAGCCGGATGATGTAGCCATCA
The DNA here is from genome assembly GCA_045639425.1 of Methanocorpusculum sp. Taxonomy (GTDB): domain Archaea; phylum Halobacteriota; class Methanomicrobia; order Methanomicrobiales; family Methanocorpusculaceae; genus Methanocorpusculum. Next base: position 8,507 of record JAZUDC010000033.1, on the reverse strand, counting down.
CGGATGACAGAGTCGTCGCAGCGGTTGACAATTTCTCGGTTGTGTGTCAGGATATGCGAAACCACACCTTTCTTTCCCATCTTCGCAATGATGGCCCCGGTATCGGTGATCATCGGCGTACCCGGTGCATTGGCCGAGGTCATGACCAGCAGCCGACTCTGCAATTTCAGGAACAGGAGGTGATGCAGCGCAGTGTACGGGAACATTACACCCAAGTTGTGCAAGCGGGAAAGCTCGAAGTGCGCGAGCGGATCGATCTTGTCGAGAATCACGATCGGATGAACCAGACCGGTCATGAGTTCCCGATCTGCCTCCGATGGAGGGACAACGAACTCGGCAAGCGATTCCTCCCGCATCATCACGGCAAGCGACTGGTTTGGCCGGCCGAGGATGCCCTTGAGTTTCTTCGCCGATGATTCGATGCAGGCGATATGGAATCCGCCGATGCCGCGGATGGCAAGGATTTCGCCCGCATCCAGCAGCCGTGCGGTTTCCGCAATCGGATCCACAACGGATACTTCACTGCCGTCTCCGTTAAGCAGCGAGAGTTTCGGTCCGCAGGATGCGCATGCGATCGTCTGCGCATGGTGCCGGCGGTTTTCCTGATTCCTGTAATCTATTTCGCATTCGGCGCATTTCGGGAACTCTTTCATCGCCGTCCGTTCCCGGTCGTAGGGGACCGTATGGATGATGCTGTACCGCGGTCCGCAGTCGGTACAGGAAGTCGCCCAGTAGCCGTAGTACCGGCTTTGCGGATTGACGATGTCTTCCAGACAGTGCTTGCATATCGCAATATCCGCGGGAATGAATCCGGAACGGGCACCGTCACGACTGGGAAGAATGGAGAAATCATCTGGACATACAGCATCCGCTGGAAACGTGCGGACTTCGACCGAATCGATGACGGACATCCTCGGTCCTTTGCCCACATCCTTTCTGAACGCGTCGAATTCATCGCCCCAGGCATCAATCTCGACTTCACTGCCGTGATTGATGACTGTGCCCATGATATGGTGGGCTTTAGCGCAGGCATAGACGAACGGACGGAACCCGACGCCTTGGACAATGCCTCTGATGATGATCTTTCCCGACTGCATTTCTTCTTATACTGTATATCTATTGGGTCTGTTTCCGATTAAATGGTTCTACCGCTTTATCCCCTGCAGTACATTAACCTGCTTATGGAACGGGGGCGAGTCCCTCTGGACAATCATCCAGACACGCCGCCGGTCGACCGTGAAGTATTGTGTATCAGGAAATTGCACAGGCCGAACTGCTGGAACAGTATCTCCGGATACTTGTCCTGAGAGTCGTTGGAAAGCCCGTGGGCGGCTTCTCCGATGACCTCGAACGACGGATAACCACATCATGCAGAATGAAGTTCTGCTTGAACCCTTCATAGGATAGTTCCAGATACTTCTTGCAGGCCGATGAGATCAGCAAGATTACCGCGATCCTCCGCGAACAGATAGAGGATATTGACATCAGAGGATTCACAGTCGTCACCGCGGCAATTCCTGCGACCCGAAGAAATGCACCATGAAGAAGCTGGAACGTTTCGGTATGATGCTGGGAAGTTCTGGATACCGCGAATCTCTGTCCCTAGAAAGGCTGGAGATCTCTTCCCTATTTGGTTGCCACAAATCCAGTCAATTTCAGCAAATCGTTCACGTTGACCTCGGTCGAGGCCATTGCTGCGGTGCTTACCATTCCTCGAGCTTAATGCGAAACCGTTGGCGGAATACGCGGCAGCGAAGGACAGTGTTGATATCCTGAAGATCCAATCAAAATACATGTTATTCTTTATCGTTTATGAACACTGAAATTAGAATAGGAAAAGATGACCGAAGTATTCGTACTTATCGGCTGTCCGCAGACTCCGGTCCAGAGTCCGCTGGCGCTCTATATTGCCGACTACCTGCGCGACGCGAATCTGACCCGGTCGTCTCCTCTAATCCGTCGGTGAAAATGCTGGTCAATGACAACGACTCGAAAGGGCATTATGTCTCGGTATTCCGCGATCTGGATAAGACCATCGGAAACATGAGTGTGGGAATGGTCTCGTATTCGCTCATCATTTCGTTGATTCACAATGATGCGGGAATCACCTATACTGCGACGGCGTCTGCGGTGTCGTCAGCATCAATCATGGTAACGCTGTTCTTTGGTGAGCATGCCTATGGTCTTTCGGAAGAGGTGGAGTTTCCGACGGAGAAGATAACCGCACCGCTGACGCACAACGTGAAAGGACTGCCTCCACATGTTGAGGAGCTACTCGAATGGGCTGTCTCGAAAGTATGAACTATGAGATTCTTGCGAGCAACTGCAGTTTCAAGGAAGTGCGGGAGCTGATCAAAAACGAATGCAGCGAACGCTACGAGGTTCCGCCGGGATTCAAGCTCCTGGACAAACCGCTGATCGGGGTTCCGCCGGTCTATGTCGGCGTCAACAAGGATGAAAAGCTGGTGTACGGCTATACAAAACCCTGTTATGGCACTTTCGTCGTCGTCGTCGAGGATGCGGAAGGCGTTGCCACTGTTCGCAAATTCGGGAAAAAAGTATAATCTTCAGTTATGGATCAAACCATCTTTCTCTCAACCATTCTCATTGGCATAAGACTGGCCATGGATGTCTTTTCGATGTCTCTGGAGGTGTTTCGGTCCTGACTTTTGTGCGGTTTGATACATTTCTGCCGATGGATTATAGATGCAATCGTCTTCATTTTCCAGAGACGCTGATCCACTTCCCGGAAGAATCATTCGACTTTTCCATTCGTTTGCGAATGGCTGACGCGTGACCTGATATGCCTGATAACTGCTGCCTGCATTTTCAGTATCTCTCAACTATATCCTTCAGCATAGTTTGCTTAATCGATGATCCATCGATATGTTCACGCACTCCCGTGCTGTTTTCTCCACATATTTATACCGCTAATGACCACTCTATTTCAAGGATTATACACACGAGTACACACAAGTGTTTATAATGGAAAAGAATGGCTGAAAAGGAAAACAACGATCAGCATAAAGTCAGAATCAAGATTTCGATTTTGCGCAAAGTTTACGAGTGGATTACCAAAATCCGAGGATATGCGTCCAGAATTGCAGAACAAGCGTATTTAGCGCTTAAAACCGATGTGATGTTTGGTTACGGTGCATATTCTTTAATTGTCAAATTTAAGAACCAAAATTTTAATTAAAATTTTGGAAATTTTAACGAAAATCAATCAAAAAACAGTGCCCTCAGCCGGAATTGAACCGGCGACATACAGATCTTCAATCTGTCGCTCTCCCTACTGAGCTATAAAGGCCTGCACAACGTGTATTATAATAATAGGGCTTATGCATATTTAAACAAATCGACGATTTCTGCCGTGCAGGTGAACAAACATCTTATCTCCCTAGAACGCAAATAAGTAGCAAATGGCTTTCAAATCCCGTAAACAGACAGAAAGACCGACCGTACAGGACAGACTGCGCGAATATTCCGGCACTATCGTCCACCTGACACACAACGACTTGGACGCGGCCGGATCCGATGCGGTCGTGCGGATGAAATACGGAAACGATATCCTGACCTTTTTCTCGTCAGTCGGAAAATTCGGCTGGTTCCTCGGTCAGATTGGCAACTACAACGGCGCCGGTAAGACTCTTATCATAAGCGACCTCGGCTACCAGCATGAAATCGAGGAAAAGGTCCGCAAAGCCCATGCAGTAGGCTGGACCATCGAATGGTTCGATCACCATAAATGGACAGCGGAGGAAGAAGAGAAGATACGGCAGTCGGTCGCATCGCTCACCGTCGATACGTCCCGCTGCGCCACCGGTGTTCTCGCCTGCACACTGCAGCCGAGTCAGGAGTATGCGGGGTTAGTCGCAAGAATCGTCTGTGACTATGATCTCTGGAAACACGAAGACAAACGTTCGGGTGTCCTCGGTATCGTGACCTCTGGCAGCGCGAATCTGCAGTTCGTCCGCGACAAGCTGCTGAAAGGCATCATCATTGATGAGGAAGTCTCTGCGATATACACGAAGATTGAAGCGGACAAGAATGCCTGCATCAGGAAATCGATCAGACGCGCATCCGTCACTGAGGGAAAATACCGTGTCGCCGTCATGCCGTGCTACGGCTACCCGAGCGAGACCGCTGCGGAAACCAGGACAAAGCTGAACACTGATGTCGAACTGCTGGTATTCGACAACGGCAAGTTCTCGCTCCGGTCGAATCCGGCAATCAGCCACCTTCTCGCCCGCGAATTCAACGGCAGTGGCCATCCAAACGCATCCGGCGGCTCTTTCCCCTACGGATTCAAGGAAAAAATCCTTTTCAGGATTTTCCACAAAGTATCTGGAAAGGACACGTTCCTCGCCGCGACCGAGAAATACTGATCTTTCCCTTTTTTTCAGTGCCGATACCCTGTGCTTTTTTTTCGGATTGACTTCTTATATCCGAAATATTATCGGTTCATTAAATATTCACCAAAACCATTTCGGAGTGGGTATTTACGATCCGAAGAGAAAAAGAAGAAGAACATGCAATCAGACAATGCTCCGATTCCCCTCTCTGAACTCGGAAAAGACAAGTCGGCGACCATCGTCAGCGTGTCCGAGCAGGGACGGGAACTCACCAGCCGGCTGCTTGAACTCGGGTTCATCAGCGGGTCGGTCATCACCTTCAACGGCAAGGCGCCGTTCGGCAATCCACTGATCTTCACGATTCACGGCGGACGCCTGGCACTCAGAAAAGAAGATGCGAAGAATATCATGGTGAAGCCCATATGAAAAAGATAACACTGGCCATCGCCGGCAACCCGAACTGCGGCAAGACGACACTGTTCAACGGCCTTACCGGTCTCCGTCACCATACCGGAAATTGGCCGGGGAAGACTGTTTCCGTCGACCGTGAAGAAGGTAAGATAACCTACAAGGACTATACCTTCGACCTCGTCGATCTGCCGGGAATCTACAGTCTTTCTTCCCGTACCCTGGAAGAGAAACTCGCAGCAGACTATCTTCTGCACGAGAAACCAGATGTGGTCGTCAATATCGTCGACGCTTCCCATCTGGAGAGGAATCTGTTTTTAACCCTCCAGCTCATTGAAACCGGTGCACCGGTCGTTGTCGTGCTCAATATGAACAAGTTCGCGGCAAAGGACGGCATCATCGTCGATGCGAGGAAGCTGAGCGATGAACTGGGCGTGCCGCTTGTCAAGATTGAGGCCGTCAGCAAACAGGGCAGAAACGAACTGCTTGACGAGATCATCCATACCTATCACCACACCAATCTCGCCGAGCCGGTCAAACACATCCATGTCCATGACGAAAACCTGGCACAGGACGAGCACAACCATATCAAGGCCATCCACTACTACGATGAGGAACTCGAGTTCCATATCGCCGACCTGTGTGCGGAAGGGATGTCCCGCTGGGAGGCCCTGCAGACGATGATTCATCAATCCATGGACGAGGACAGCCACACGTTCGTCACACGCCGGCATCTGGAAGGTGAGTACAAGGGAATGAGAATGACGGAGATCATCTCAACCCAGAAGTACAAACACATCGAAGATGTTCTCTCGCGTGCGGTCGCCACCAAAGGAAATGTCCGCGAACGGGTGACCCAGGCCATCGACAAGGTTGTCATGAACCGTGTCCTGGCGATTCCGATCTTCCTTCTCGTAATGTTCGTCCTCTTCCAGATCGTGTTCGCCCTCGGCGCCCCATTGATGGATCTTCTTGGCACCTTCTTCATATGGCTCAGCAAGATTTTCGAGGAACCTCTGGCATCCGCTCCTGACTGGGTCGGTTCTCTTGTCCTCTCCGGTGTCATCGGCGGTGTTGGCAGTGTCATATCGTTCATTCCGAACATCATTCTCATGTTCCTGATGCTCGCCATCCTGGAGAACTCCGGCTACCTTGCCCGTGTCGCTGTCATCATGGATTCTATCATGAAGAAGATCGGTCTCCACGGCAAATCGTTCATTCCGATGATCCTCGGTTTCGGCTGCGGAGTTCCTGCCGTCATGGCGACCCGTACCCTGGAGAACGAACGCTCGAAGAAACTTACCATGCTGCTTACACTGTTCATGTCGTGCAGCGCGCGTCTGCCGGTCTACACGCTGTTCATCAGTATCTTCTTCGTCGAGAACCAGGGTCTGATGCTTTTCCTCATCTACATCATCAGCATCCTGATAGCGCTTCTCGTCGGATTCATCCTGCGTATGTCGCTCTTCCGTGGTGAAGAGTCGGCATTCATCATTGAGATGCCCGCCTACCACCCGCCGCGGGTCAAAGACACCTTGCTTGCCATGTGGGATAACACCAAGGAATTCCTGATCCGTGCAGGAAGCATCATCTTCCCGGCTGTACTGTTCGTCTGGCTGCTCGGTTCCTTGCCGTTCGGTGTCGAATATGCCTCGATGAATTCGGTGCTCGGCGTCATCGGCGGTGCAATTGCACCAGTCTTCGCTCCGCTCGGATTCGGCATGCCTGAAGTCGTAGTCGCTATCATCATGGGTCTGATTTCCAAAGAAGTCATCGTCGGTTCACTCGGTTCGATCTTCGGTGTCGGCGAGGAGGGACTGGCAGCAGTCCTGCCGACCATCTTCACCCCGCTATCGGCATTCTCCTTCATGATGTTTATCCTGCCATACATCCCGTGCTTTGCTGCGATCCTGACCCTCAAGAAGGAATCGCGCTCCTGGGGATTCACCCTGGGGGCAGCACTTCTGTATCTGGTCGTCGCTTGGTTGATATCATTCATCGTGTTCCGTGTGGGTATTGCATTTGGCTTCTGATATCGTAAATCTCATCGGCTTCATCGTCGTCGCGGTCATCATCACCGGCATCTTCGCATTCACCGTCTACCGTGCAATGAAAGGAAAAGGATGTAAATGTGGCAGCAAGAAGACTGGAAACTCGGCATGCGCCTTTTACAACTGTTGTACCAAGAAAGACGATGGTTGCAGTACCTGCGACACCTGTAAGGAAAACCACTAAATCTCTCTCTCCCTTTCGAAAATCCGAAATTATTTATAAAACCAAAAAACAATCTGTAATAGGAGATCCCGCTATGGAAACCGCATCAGTAAAAACGCTTCATAAATCGCTCAGCACCAAGGAGGAGGATTATTTGGAGTCCATCCTGAACACTTCGCTGGAGAAAGGATACGCCCGCACCCACGATATCGCCGAAGATCTGAAGGTTGTTCCTTCATCGGTGTCCGAAATGTTCGCCAAACTCGGCAGCAAGGGTCTGGTGACCTACCGCCGGTACGAAGGCGTCACCCTCACCGATATCGGCAGACGGTTCGCCGAACAGGTGAAGTTCCGTCACACCATTTTGATCGAGTTTCTGGAGATTATCGGTGTGCCGAAGAAAATCGCCGATGAAGACGCCTGTTTCATAGAGCATGAACTCAATACGGTGACCATCGAGAAGATCAAGGATTTCGTCCGGGCGTCCAGGCAGTTCTAGGCGCAAGCTCGGTATATATATTCTTCATCTCCCACACCTCTTTTTCGTTCCGTTCTTCTACTGCCGAATACTCCTTTTTATCGACCTGGTTCCAGACGACCTTACCGGTGGGTTTCTCCCGCGGTCTGGCAGCAGGGAATCCTCCATCTGGTTGTGCGGCACCGGATAGAGTGACCTGCTCCTGAAATACAGAATGGCGACGATGCTCATGTCGACCAACCCGGAACTTGCAGGCCGTATCATAGATCTCGACAGGGCAGGCGATTTCATGTTCCAGACATTTGGTATAGAAGGAGGGAAGATCGAAGTTGGCGGCGCCGACACCGGAGGCAACAGGGTCGGCAACGAACCGTTTCTTGCCGGCGGCACGGCGCGCATGCCTTCAAGAATCCCATAGATGGCAGAGACCGTCTCTGCTTCGCCGCCTTCCCTCTAGTCATATCAGGATAAAAATTAGGAGTGGGTGAACTGCAGGGGGATATTGATGTCCAGATGCCGGATAGAGACGATGCCCATGTGGTAGGGATTGACGGTCCCTGTGGGGTTGACCGAAAACTCCTGGGTTTTGCCGAGATGGGTACCGCGATAGTCGTGAACTCCCACCTTCTCGACCTTGATGGTGTCCCCCCTGGACGTATAGGTCTTTCCGATGACCTGCACCAGGCCGCAGCCTTTGGTGAATCCGTCTGGGAATAGGGCTACGATCCCGTCTCCCGACCCGCGGAAGGGTATCATTTTCTGGGATTTCCAAGTACCAGCAATCCCCTGCATGTTACTACAATTATCATATGTGGAAAAAAACTAATGCAGAGAGACTAAAATAACATCATCCATCGTCATAAGAGAGAGAATCTGCAGCTGACCTTGCTGGGCGTTATGAAGTCTCTGAACGTATGATCTACAAGATTCTCAAAGAACATGAGACCGGTTGTGTACCTGGAGAGAAGAAGGTTGCTCGTAAGAAGACCAACTAATGAATATGGATGTTTCGGGATACTACAGTTAACTATTTGCGGGGGAAAGATATTATG
>JAZUDC010000032.1:0-8357 GCA_045639425.1 Methanocorpusculum sp. | reverse complement strand
CATACCGTTCGATATACTCGGAGACCAGGCCTTCGACCCAGGAACACCCACTGTCGAATTCGATGCAGATGCCGGCGTTGCCCCTGGTCTTCCACGGCACATTCGGATTCAGCCGGATAAGACGCATGTTGAGGATACGGCACCCGCGTGCCGCAAGCTCCCGCGCCAAAAGACCGCCGAGATAAGTTGTGCACATCCCGTCCGGAGAGTCGGTGTCGTCAATTCCCAGATACACGGTTCCTTGCACCCTTGAGTTCAGTAATACCGGCTTCCGGATTCCACCACAGATGGTGTTCTACTTCCAGTCCGTGGATGAACCTGCAGTCCTGGCAGCTCCGTATCTTACCTCGCGGCGTATCGATCCGCTCCGAAAACTCTGTATCCCAGCAAGGGTAGAGCGGACAGTAGCAAAAGGTACAGACCTGTTCTGGGAAATGGTGGCACGGATGGTATGGACATCCTTCCGGCAGCCACTCGGTCCAATGGTCGCCGCCGTACCGGCTGTAAACAAAGTAGGACGGACGCTGGAGCCTGGAGAGAGCGCTGTACTTGCCGGTCGCCCATCCATGGGATATGCCTCCGTTGGAGAGCAGATAGTTGTCGAACCGGGCCAGCGCTTCAGTAAGGGCGAACGTGACCGCCAGGTGAATCCTCTTCCCGATATCCGTCAATGGACCCGCGAACTCGAGCGTCGGACCCGGCATCTTCTCCGCCGTGATGATCGCCGCATCCGTCGAGAGGCACGCCGAGCCTATCCTGCGTTTGGTCAGAACCTTTACTATCGCCTCGGTCACGGTCATCAGCGCATCCAGCAGCGTGGAGTTGGTCATCGGTAGGGACGAAACAACGATGAGATTGACCGTCTGGTTCCGGTCTGAGACCGCAGCTGTCGCGAACGCGGTGACTTCGTCGTACTGGACGATGCACGTGTTGTTGACCGGAACCACCGTCATCAGGCCGAATTCCGGCGAAAAAAACCTGTACTGGGCAGCGTTTTTGGAAAATCCTGCTGGGATCGAGATGCTCAGCAGCGTGCTTACATCAGAGCTCCCGCCGGAAACGCTGCTGCTGACGGCGCGGAACGTACCGCAGAAAATCAAAGCATCGGGTCTGATGTAGTAGTGCATGAATTATACGTACTCATTGGGCTGAAAAGGTGATAAAGCAAACGAGAACGAAAGGGAAGGAGACGATGTGTTATCCCGAGATTAGTTCTGTGATTCTTGACCAATCAAATCCTTTTTTTATGCCTTGTTTTTGAAATCCAGCGATAATTTATTTCAGATTTCAAAAAAATTTATAATCCTATAATAATCTATCTGTTAGGGGAGGAGAAATATGCTCTTTCTACCGAATTGTCATATGTGAAAAACTGACGCAGAGAGACCAGAATAACATCATCCTTCGTCATAAGAGAAAAGAATCTGCATCTGAGACCTTGCCGAGAGTTATGAAGTCTCTGAACGTATGATCTACAAGACGTATGATCTATACGATTCCTAAAAAATATCATGAGATCGGTGGTGTGCCTGGAGAGAAGAAGGTTGGTCATAGAAGAAGAAGAATCTAAAAGTGGTAAAAGAAGAAGCACTCATCCAGGAGTGGTTTGATGAATATGCTCTCGGGACAGTCGGCCTTGACACCTCGATTGAGAAAACATGAGGAATCCACATACCTCACAATAAAATTCATGTCTCTCTTCTGGCCACCGATGAGGCATCTAAATGTGACTGGAAGAAACGTCAGCTCAATGACACTTTGGCATTCCGATTGGAAGGAGGTCTACCAGGAAGGTGAACGCAAATATCTGAGGGTTTATATCGATGACCACTCACGATTCATCACAGTCTATGGAGTGTTTAATATAATGCCTACAGAGAACTCAATTGCAGCTCTGAAGATGGGCATTGAGGAATATGGAAATCTCGTCGATCACTGTATCAGGCATATCAGGTCACGTGTCAGCCATCCGCAAACGAGTGGAAAAGCCGAACGGTTCTTTCGGGAAGTTCCGGGAAGTGGGTCCGTAATCCATTGGCAGAATTATATCAAACTGCACAAAAATCTGGTGAAGACTGAACTAATTTCGGGATACTACAAATAAAGAATCATATGACAAAAGTTATTAGAATCGTCGGATCTGCACGAAAAGGAAGTGAACTTCAAGGGGACATTCTCAGTCTCTAGGCGGTCGATGGGTATTTAAGTTCTTATGCGGAAGCCATGAGAATGGATTCATCGCTAGCATTAATCAACTCTGCGAACGCGGCAGACGCCGGGTCTTTACATAGCTCACAAGGGTCGGAAGCGCAATACCAAAGAAGAGCAGGACGACACCCACCCACTGCAGCCAGGTGACCGCTTCGTCGATGATGATGACCGCACAGATAATTGAGGCGGGTAGTTCCGAAGAACTCAGGATGGTGGTCAGCTGTGCCGGAATCTTCGGCGAGGCGATGGCGAACAGGAAGTTCGGCATGGCACAACCGAGACTGCCGAGAATCAGACCATACACCCATAATCCGCCGCCGATGACGGTATCGGAGACGAACGTGGGAGACAGATAGAACGGGGTAGCGAAGAACAGTGTGAAGACGAGCAGGAGAAACGCCGTGGCGGTGGTCAGCATAATCAGACTGCGGTAGACTGGACTGATTCCTTTGTTCAGCTGGCCGATAAGATGGATGTATGCCGCATAGAAGACTGCTGATAGAATACCAAAGATGACACCAACCGGATCGATGGTGTCCAGAGAGATGCGGCCGACACCGACCGCAAGCAACGTGGCGCCGATGAGAATCACCACTGAGATAATGGTGACCGTATCCATCATCTTCCGTCTGATGACCGTTTCCGCCAGAATGCTTATCCAGGTATACTGGAACAGCAGAATAACCGCAAGGGACGCGGAGATGGTCTGCAATGCAAACAGATACATCATGCTGACAAGAGTCAGGGAGATACCAACACCTATCAGCATCCCTATATTCCTGACACTGTGATGCGCAGGACGTTCCGCCTTCTCCCGGAGGGCGGTAACGACGAAAAAGATTGCCGATATTAGAAACATGAAGACCCAGCCGAAGACGTACTGGGTAAGGACCAGGGTTTCCGCCGAGAATCCGGTATCGTAGGCCAGTTTTATCACCGGTGACGACGGACCGAAACAGCAGCCTCCCAGGAATACAAGAAAAGGAAAAAGAATTGCAGAGAAACCAACAGCCTTCATGGATAGTGTTCGATATTCTTTATGGCCGGAAGAAAATGAATGTTGTGGTACAGACATTTTTTAGAAAAAAAACTGCCGTAGTGATGGCAAAAAAGGGAATTAGATGGTTATTCCGAAGAATGACAGAATCACAATCAGTGCCACGCCTATCACGCCGCCCACTGTACAGACGACGACTTTCGTGACGGTTATATCTCCGATCTGAGGAAGGATATTGAAGAACGTAAGAATCAAGAGGATGACTACACCTGCAGTGGCATTAATCAGAAGCTTGAACCCATTCTTCAGGATGAAGAAAAGGACAATACAGGCAATTACCGCCAGTACAATCAGAACAATAGTAGCAATGATATCTGTCATATTATCATTTATATTCGATACGATACGATAAAGAGTTGACGCAGTACTACCCGGAATCCCGGCCAATCCAGGGTTGTTACGGATTGTAACAATTACGGAGCAGAGACTGTTATAATCTGTTACAAAACCCATACAAGAGGTGGAGTGATTGGTAGAAAAAAGTCAGGAGAGGAAAGGAGAGATTTCGCCCAAGATCGTATCCATGAGTTCCTTCGCTTCCCTCTCGTCGCGAGATTCCGTATAGACACGGATGAGTGGTTCGGTTCCAGATGGCCGTATCAGCGCCCAGGCGCCGCCCTTTGTGATGCGGATGCCATCACGGGTATCCATCGGGAGGCCATTGAAGTATTCCTTCATATGGGCGGTGATCTCTTTCGCCTTCGGAGTCTTGCGTTTTTCCTGGTACATGGTAAACTTCGGCAGTTTTGTAATCAGCGACGAGAGCGATACCTTGCGAGTACTCAGGAGCGCGAGCAGAACGGCTCCCGACATTCCTCCGTCACGACAGAACTGGTGTTTTGGATAGATTACCCCGCCGTTTCCTTCACCCCCGATGATGACGTTCTTTCCAGCATCTAGCTCCTCACGCATGGTCCGTGCCACATACGGACTGCCGACGACCGTATAGAGCGTACTGCAACCATACTCCTTTCCAGCAGCTTCGATAATGCCGGAGGAACTGACCGTTGTTACAATCTCTCCTCCTGGATGCTGCTCGGCGAAATAGGATACCAGCAGGGCAAGTGTGATGTTGCCGTCCATGAATTTTCCTTTTTCGTCGACGAAGACCGCACGGTCCGCATCTCCGTCGTGAGCGATACCGAATGCGGCGCCCGATTCGACGACAAGATTGGAGAGGTTCTTCAGTCCTTCCTCCGACGGTTCCGGCAGTCTGCCAGGAAAATTGCCGTCGAACTCCGGATTGATGACCTTGACGGTGCATCCCAGACGGCGGAAGATTTCAGGAGCGGTTTTGCAGGCTGCGCCCGATCCTGGATCGATGGCGATGGTGATGCCCTTCCCGATGTTCTTCGGGAATCCCGAGACAATGGCGTCGATATAGATAAGGTATGCCTCGTCATCATCTTCCGCCCATCCGAGATTGTTCCAGTCAGCAACCTTCTGTTGATTATTGATATAGATCTGCTCGATGGCAATCGTCCGTTCATCGCCCATCTCAGTTCCGTCGGCCTCAATGATCTTGATACCGTTGTACTCCGGTGGATTGTGGGATGCGGTGATCATGACGCCACCATCCAGCTTCTTCGCGAGAATAATGTACTGCAGTGCAGGCGTCGGCAGAATGCCGAAATCGATGACATTACATCCGCACCCGGTGATTCCAGCATTGACTGCCGCCGCGAGAGCTGGCCCTGAAGTACGGGTATCCATACCGAGTCCAATGGTCTTTCCTGGTCCTAAAAATGTCGCATACGCCTCGGCAATGCCAAGAGCAAACAGGGGGTTCATATCCTTCCCCGTTACACCACGTACTCCGTTGGTTCCGAAAAATTTCTTTTCAAGTTTTTCAAGCACCATGGTATGATTAAGTGTATCAGCGTATCTGACAAAAAAGTTGTGATTTAGAGGTACGGTTTGTCTTCATTTTGGATTTTAAGAATATCTTCCCCTGGCATTTCTTCAGGCACGGGACTGCTTACGGAATCCTCGACCGGAACGACTTCGACTTCGTCATCCTCCTCCTCTCCCCCCATCCGGGTCGCGAGCATGGACCGTGCGGAACTGTTGAGACTTTTCATGATGTTGGAGATCTTATCTTCGATATCGATTTCGTCATCGAGTTTCAGGGTTGTTCCTTCGATTTCAAGGAAGAACTTGGATACTTCGTTTGCCTCGAAGAGGATATCATCCAGTTCTTCGGGGGTGAAGAATCCGCACATCGCACCGTACAGGAAGGTTGCAGCTGATTTCCGGACCTTGCTCTTGAATGATGTGCGTGCCTGATTGACCGCCTGCGGAGAGTACGGTTCCTGCATGAACGGACAGAGTTCCGGCAGATGTTCACCGATGAAGGTCATTTCAGAGCCGTACGGGGTCTTGAAATCAGAGCACAGTCGAGCTAGAGCCCATTCACGCGCCGTGATATAGGTACGTTTCCGGAGGAATACATTGACCTTGCGATAGGTCTCGCCGTCAACCTTCTTGAACTTCTTATACTTGTTGATCTCTTCCTGGCGTTCAGCCTCGTCGTAGTATTTCAGCTTTGGAGGCTCTTCCAGACAGTAATCATCTCGGTTAGGCCCTCCAGATGGTGTTTCTGGAGATTCTGCAGGAGTACCGACTGGATTTGGCGGAATTTTTATTGTTTCTGACGGTGTTTCCAGTTCTTCTACAGAAATTTCATCTATTTTTGGTGTCTCAGCAGAATTCTGGGTCTCTTCCGAGAAAGTATTTTCTTCGGATAGTGAATCAAATTCGGATTCCAGCGGCTGTTCAGCCGAGATGTTGGTAGTTTCTGGAGAAAACTGCGGATCTTCGGAAGGAGGCACGACTGGTTCATCCTCCGGCACGGTTACCGGGGCCATATGTTCAAGGTTCTGACATTTATTATCCATAAGTATTTTGCACCAATTTTATATATATCATTATATGGTTTATTTCAAACTCACATAATGGTTTTGAGAGTAAAATCAGGACTCCCCTTTTGCTAACGGGAAGTACTGGTGGTATGCGTTTCTGCGTTCCTCGAGATCCGTATGGACGTAGATTTCCGTAGTTTTGATGGAAGTATGGCCCAGATTCTCCTGAACTATCCGTATATTGTGGGAATAACGGTACAATTCAGTGGCATAGCTGTGCCTGATCTTATGGGGAGTAATACCCGGTGGAGCGTGCATTTCGAAGACATGCTGGACTGTACGGGGGGAAATTGGACCCCCACTACGCCCTTCAAACACACTTCCGGATTTGCGATCATTTATATACGCGCGCAGGAGCCTGAGGGTCTCGAGATCACAGAAAACAACCCGCATTTTCCCCCCTTTTCCGCGAACATGGATTATTTCTTCGTTAAAATCAATATGCTCAATATTCATAGAGCAGATCTCGGAAATACGCATTCCAGTGGCATAAATTGTCCGAACAATGAGTGCATCGCGGGTATTATCCAGGGAATGGATAAACTCCATCACCTGCTGATGACGGAGGTATTTCAGCTCCCGATCCTTGATTTTCGGGCGTTCCACCTTGTTCATCGGATTCACCTCAATTACGTCCTGTTTGATTAAATAACGGTAAAATGAGGACAAAGCGGAGTCGTATTGATGAATGCTTGCAGCCGAAAGATGCCGTTCGTTGCGAATCAATGTGAAAAAATCAAAGATATCGTAGGAAGAGGTGGCAATATCGGCCGATAACGGCATTTCAGCGAAATTTGCGGTTTTTTCTGGCAATTTTCCCTCAGATTTGGCTACATACGCCTCAAACCGGGCAAACAACTTGAGTACACGTTCGTATGCCTCCACTGTATTTTCAGAATAGTTCCTGGTCTGGATGTTGCTGATGTATCGAGGAATCCAGGAACCGAATGTTCTTTTCACTTCCACCATGTTTAGCAAATATCTATTTGTCGGCTGAAAATATAATTATTACGCATAATACATATTATGCGAAATATTGGGGACACACATCGGATCACAACGCAAGGGAAGGGGAGAATAAACGGAAAAAATGCAATTAATAGGCATAAGCGACTAATGATGTATCAGAAAATAATCTGAGGAGTATCAAACCACAATGCACAGCAAAGTATCCACCAACGAAAAAATAAAGAAAAAGGAATGTAGAGAGAATAAAAATGGAAAAGATGGATAAGAAAGAAATAGAGCGAAGCAACACGTTTATTTCACAAGTATCATTTTACAAATGGATATTGTCTTTTTTCAATAACCGAACTTTTCCGAACAACACCTTGCAAATCGGAGGTAAAATGTAGTAAATATTAAAATGTAGTAAATATTTTGATGTCATGTGTGACCCCCGAAAAACGGGATAAAAACACAGCGATCCAAATTCAAAATTAATATGTATATAAAAAATATTATCAATCAACTGGCCGGCAAATACCGGCCTGAGCTGAGGGGGGCGGAAGAACCACCGGAAGCGGGGAAGGAAGCACAGCCGGAAACAGCAACAAAAGCAGCAGTTGAAGACCCCGAGCAACCCGAGCCACCAGCTAAAGACACAGCACATGCGGGGAACACCATTGAGCAGAGTTTTCACGAATACCGTGCGACGAACACACCACCGAACAAGCCGGTGTTTACCACAGCGCCGCGCGCCGCCAACGGTTGTGATCCCTGTATATATCTAAGCGGTGATGTGGGGGATCAAAGGTAATGCCCTCCGAGCGTGCACAAATGATTGATTTGTGGACGCGAGGCCTTACATAGCGATATCGACGAGCGGAAGAGAGCATACCCTCAATACTTTCCTGTGATTGAAAAGGAATATTAGGCTACTCACCAAACCGCGGGGAAATACCTTATGTATTACTCCTTTTGTTTGAATGTTAGGAGCATGTCTCTATAGTATTCATACTGCTTCCTTCTCGCCGTCAGTTCCGTGAACGTATCGAGGATACGAACGATTTCAGACTGAATAGGAAGGGGGGGACTAGGTACCTTGAAATTATCAGTATCTTTTATTGATAATTGTGGAAGTTTTACAGAATTTGCTCTCGCAATTCTCTGAAAGTAATCTCTATGAGATATCAAGTTCTATGAGATATCAAGTAGTAATATATAAA
>JAZUDC010000031.1:0-9170 GCA_045639425.1 Methanocorpusculum sp. | reverse complement strand
CCGGACTGCTTGTCAAGCTCGGGTTTTTCGAGGATGCCATCAGCTATTACACGAAGGCGTCGACCGCGGAGCTGGATGCGACGTTCGGAGGGATGTAGATGAACGGCGAAAAAGTATCCATCGTAGGCGACGTCGCCAAGCTCGATCTGGAACGTACACAGCGCTGCGGCATGCCGGAAGTCGTTCTGGCTGAAGGAAAGGAAACCGACGTACTGGTCGAGATCGTCAACAACTATGTGCAGGTCGCCGGCCGCTGCGTCATCATCCGCATCTCACCGGAACAAACCGACTCCGTCTGCCGGAGTCTGCCGGAGGGCATCACCGCCGAGCAACGGAAGGGCGGCCTCCTCATCGTCTCCGACGGCAGGAAACCGGTTCCCTCGGGCGGAGTGGTGGGTATTCTTACCGCCGGCACCTCGGACATCCGCGTCGCCGAAGAGGCGAAGGCAATCGCCGAGGAGATGGGAGCCGAGGTTCTGTCCTCGTACGATGCGGGCGTCGCCGGCATCCACCGGCTGTTCCCAGCGCTTGATGCGCTGAAGCACGCTGACGTCTACATCGTCTGTGCCGGACGCGAAGGTGCCCTGCCATCGGTCGTCGCAGGTCTCGTGGACAAGCCGGTCATCGGTGTTCCGGTATCCACCGGCTACGGCTACATGGGCAAAGGCGAAGCGGCTCTCTCCTCGATGCTGCAGTCGTGCTCGGTGATCACGGTCGTCAACATCGATGCCGGATTCACAGCTGGCGCTTTTGCGGCACGGACTGCGGCTCTGATCGCGAACGGGAGGAGAACATGACACGCGGACTCTATATCGGCCGGTTCCAGCCGTTCCACAACGGACACAGGGCGGTGTGTGAATACATCGCGAAGGAGACGGACGAACTCATCATCGGCATCGGCAGTTCACAATTGAGCCATGAACCGGAACATCCGTTCACCGCGGGCGAGCGGATCCTGATGATCACCCATGCGGTCTCTGACCTGCGGATTCCGGTCTATGTCGTTCCGATTCCAGATGTGCACCGCAACTCCATCTGGGTCTCCCACGTGCTCTCAATGGTTCCACCGTTCGATGTTGTCTACTCGTCGAACCCGCAGGTCACCCTTTTATTCGCGGAGGTGGGCATCGAGGTCCGGTCGCCGCCACTGTTCGAACGCAGCACGCTGTCCGGCACCCGTATCCGTGACTGCATGGCTGGAGGCAAGAGCTGGGAGGAATATGTCCCAACAGAAACCGCCGAGGTCATCAGAAGTATAGACGGCATTGTTCGCCTGACCGAGGTACGCAGACGGGGCGAGTGAACGCCCTTTCCGTTCTTTTTTGAGAAGTCTCTGAAACGAGAAGAAAATAGTTCAGGAAGTGAACTCGCTGTGCATGAATGCCCATGCATCCGCTTCTTTCTTGTTCGAGTACAGATTGAACTCAGTATCCTTTTCGATCTGGAGGAAGAATGTGCCGTTCTCATCCTTGAAGGTATACGTCACCACACCCGATTCCTTGTTTTCCATGACCGTCATGGTGCCGTCGATGACGGCTGCTGTTCCGTCGCTGCCCATGTGGATTGTTCTGATGGTTCCGTTGGTGAATGACATGATGACGTCGGAATCCTCTGCATTACCGGTCTGTTCGGTCGAATGCCCATAGTTCACTCGTAGTTTTCTTCGTCTCGGCATCGATTCTCAGGAATTTGGCGGACTGGTCGGCCAGCGCAAAGGAGCTTTCCGGGAAGGTTCCCGTATGCTGGTGCGTGATTGTCTTGTCTTCGCCGGAATAATCAGAATACTCCAGCGATGACGATAAGAGCCACCATGACACTGAGGATTGCTTTTTTCATACTGGTACTAATTATTGCATGATTCGGTATATATCACGGTTTAGCAGTGTATGCGAACAGTTATCTTCCATCCAGGGTTCACGTTTTTTTCGATTCAGAAAGTCTTATACGCGGGAGTGTCAAACAATTCATCTATGAGCGGGAATTTCGAATGTACCCAGTGCGGTCTCTGCTGCCTCGGCATCAACTCAATCGTCAAGATGGACAAACAACTGTCGCAGTACGGTTTTGTCGTGAAGAACGATATCACACGTGAGACGCATCAGGCTCTCATCACGCCGGAATACCGCGATCTGTTCGAGACCGACCACTCAGTACAGGAACAGAATCCGTCCGCCTGTCTCTTCGTGCGCCGGCAGCACAACGGAAAATATGTGTGTACCATCCACCCATACCGGCTAACCATCTGCGGAAACTACCACTGCTGTTCCGCCTGCATCAGGAGGAACAGCACCGAGGTTGGCAAGGTTAAGGGTAAGTTTTCGCTGGTCAGCAAGGATGAGGCGCTCATCTCCCTCTGGCACGAGAAAGTCATGAACGCCGCGGGAGATCCGTCGCACAAGAATATCGCCGCGGTGCTCGGTGAATACGGCTATTCGATTCTTTTCTATGACGGCGAATGAGATTCCGGTTTCGGCCGGCAGACTGTACTGTCCCAATGGCAGGGAGGTCACTGCCGACATCTGCCGGTTCTGTCTGCATTCCCGTTACTTTGTGATTGACGGAAAACAGGAACGGTCTCCTGCTCTTGCATTCTGTCTACACAAACGGGTGGCGAAGACTCCCGACATCGCGAAATCATCCGCCATCGGCTGTGCCGCGGATGCAGGGTGCGGACACACCAGTATCGGCAATATCATTTCCTGAAAAAATCAGAAAATTTTGAAAAAATTATTCGCTGTCTCTGATGTTCTTGAGCTCGATGACTGGGTCGATATCGTCGGTGAGATGAATGACCGCGTAGTTTCCTTCCTTTGCCGGTCCCGGATTGATACATACGGCGTTCTTCAGTCTTGCGATGCCTTTCATCTCATGGTTATGTCCGCAGCAGATGATATCGAACTTGTCCGCGATGTCCGCTATCGCATGGCACCCTACATGCACATCGGGGCCTACTTCGTCGAGCACGCCGTACGGCGGTGCGTGGGTGACCAGGATGTTCCAGCGGTTCTTCTTCAGGTTCGCCAGGGTTTCCATAGCGGCCTTTGCGATGTTCTCCTCCGAATCCTCAAACGGGGTTGAAAACGGAGATGGGTTGGAACCTCCGAATCCGGCAATCGTGATGTCGCCGATATCCATAGTTTTGTGATGGATACATACGGCGTCCGATGCATCGAGGACCTTGACGATATCGCGCATATCACAGTTGCCAGGGACAGCAAAGGTTACCGCGGGCAGCTCTTCGATGAATGGAATGACACCGTCCAAACTCTGGCCCAGGTCGGTGATGTCGCCACCGAGGATGATGAAGTCTGGATTTTCCGTCTTGAATGTCGCAAGGGCCGCTTCGGTATTGCCGTGGATATCAGTCAGAAAAACTATATCTGTCATACTAAAATACTGTGTTTTCCAAGGTAATCAACATGTAGGGGGTGGCGGCGGATAGGAAACGGTGATCACAGTGTCTTTTCTCCTATCTCTCATATTCTGAAATTTTTCTCCTATTAAAGTTAAATAGGAATTCATACTGTAGTTCTTTTTTTACGCATTTCTTCAACTCCAAAAACAGGCCGGCGTCAGCGTAATATCCTCTATTTTGTCTGAAGTGATATTCTTTCGATTTTTGCCTTTATTTAAGTAATTTAACCTAGTTTCCACACGAAATGTTACCCTTTTGGCAATGTTTGTGCGTTCCAGTTTGGGATTAGATGGGAAATCGGAAAATTATTGGGAAAAAAAAGGAGATTTTACTGTCTCTGGACGGTGATGATGGTTGCTTCCTCGTCGAGGATGACATCCACGGTCTGTCCGGAGACCAAGTAGGTGTAGGACACCTTCCATGCATCTGCAGGGACGTCGATGCTTTCACCGTCTGCGGTCGTCACAGTCCTGGGTGGGTTCAGTTTGTCCGCGTCCGGCAGTGATCCGACCGCCTCCATGAACGCTCCGGCCTTTGCACGCAGGGCCTTGCCGACCACGCTCTTGTTGAAGACGACCGCATCGATCTTCTTCTCGAGTGCCGGTTCGTCCGTAAACCACTTGACGGTGGCGTTGAGGGCCCTGCCGAGGTCGCCGTTGTCATCGATTGTTCTACCTGGGGTGTAGACGGAGACGATGCCGAGCGGCGCATTGAGGGCGAGGCCGGCGTCATGCTTGTACTTGCGCAGGATTCCTGCAATTCTGACGACCAGGTCGCCGTCCGCCTTTGCAGTGTCGTCGGTGTAGCTGAACTTGACCCACGGGTGGTCGATGATCCGTTTGCCGCCTGACAGATGGTGATAGCATTCCTGGGTGAAGAACGGAATGTAGGGAGACAGCATCGTGCAGAGCGCATCGAGCGTGGTCTCGAGTGTGTAGACCGCTCCTGCCCGTGCCGCATCCTCGCTGTAGAGTCTGCCCTTGACGAACTCGAGGTATTCGTCTGCCAGAACGTTCCAGGCGAAGTCTCTGATGATCTTGAGACCCTTGTCGAAAAGGTATGCTTCCATCGCCTCGGTGACATCACGCACTGTGTCTGAAAGGTTCGCGAGCATCCAGCGGTCGATCAGCGTCGACGGGGCATCGGTCCTGGGGACCTTCACTTCCTTCTGGATTTGCACCAGCGAGAATCTGACGATGTTCCACATCTTGGTCTGGAACCGGGACGCCGCGATGACATCGTTCCAGTTGAACAGGATATCCTGACCGATCGAGGATCCTGCCGCAGCCCACTGGCGGAGCGCATCGACACCGTAGGGGCCCATGACATCCTCCGGACAGATGACATTGGACCGTGACTTCGACATCTTGAATCCGTCTTCTCCGAGAACCATGCCGTTGATCAGGATGCTATCCCACGGTTTCTCGCCGAGGAGCGCCATGCTACGCAGAATGGTGTAGAATGCCCAGGTCCTGATGATATCATGTCCTTGCGGGCGGATCTGCGCCGGGAAGTACGGCGGCTTTCCGCTACCATCCCAGCCAGTGACGTGCAGATCGGTGATGGATGAATCCATCCAGGTGTCCAGGACATCGGTCTCGCCGGTGAACGAGGTGTTACCGCATTTCGGACAGGCGTGCTTTGGCTTGTCGACGGTCGGGTCGATAGGTAGGTCAACTTCGTCCGGCAGGATCATTTCGCCGCACTTATCGCAGAACCAGACCGGAATCGGGGTGGCAAAGAGACGTTGGCGGGAAATGCACCAGTCCCACTCCATCTGTTCCGCCCAGTTCTCCAGGCGCTGGAGCATGTATTCGGGGTACCATTTGATTTCGTGGGCGGCTTTAATAATCTCATCGCCCTTGACTTTGACGAACCACTGGCGTTCGGAGAGGATCTCAATCGGGGTCTTGCATCTCCAGCAGCAACCGACACTGTGGTGGAGCGGTTCCTGACGGATGAGGATTCCCTCCTTCTTCATATCCTCGAGGATCGCGGCACGGCAGTCCTCCGAGGGCATGCCGGCATATTTACCGCAGATGTCGGTCATGGTTCCATTCTGGGAGAGCGCCTTTCTCAGCGGCAGGTTATATTTCTTCCACCAGAACACATCGGTCTTGTCACCGAAGGTACAGATCATCACGGCACCGGAACCGAAGGTCATATCGACCTGGTCGTCGGCGATGATCTTGACGTCATGACCGAAGAGCGGAACCTTCAGGGTTTTGCCGACGATTCCTTTGTAGCGGTCATCATCCGGATGCACGGCTACCGCAACACAGGCGCCGAGGAGCTCTGGGCGGGATGTTGCGATCTCAAGGCCGTCGAAGTTGAAGAAGTTTAGGAACGAGTCATGCTCAACGTAAGAGACTTCTGCGAAGGCGATTGCCGTCTCGCAGCGGGTACAGAAGTTGACCGGATGTTCAGCCTGGTAGATGTATCCCGCCTTGAGCATGCGCAGGAACGACAGCTGCGTCTTGGCGTAGTAGTACGGTTCCATCGTGATGTATTCGTTGCTCCAGTCAATGGAGAATCCCATAGTGCGCAGCGACTGCCGCATCTTCTCGATGTTCTCGACGGTGAGTTCGCGACACATGCGGCGAAACTCTTCTCTTGATACATCGTTCTTGGTGATGCGGTTGAGTTCCTCGACCTTGACCTCGGTCGGCAGTCCGTGACAGTCCCAGCCCTGCGGGAATATGACGTTATATCCGGTCATGCGCTTGTAGCGAGCGATGATATCCATATAGACCCAGTTGAGAGCATGCCCGATATGCAGCTTGCCGGTCGGATAAGGCGGTGGGGTGTCGATCACGTATTGCGGTTTCTTCGAATGTTTGTCGAAGTAGAAGTCGCTGTCGTCCCATTTATCAAGCCAGCGCTTTTCCACTGCGGCAAAGTCATATGTCTTAGGTAGCTCCTCCATTAGTATATATTCATACTTTTGTTGTTCTTTCCTTATTAAGTGAGTCATAGGGGTGCGAAAGGCATATAGACGGCCGCGTCCAATCAGGCTAATGGCAGATGATGATAGTTACCCCCGATGAGGGTGGCAGCAATGCCGGCCGATGATTATCCACGGGTCTGATGCCACTTTTTTTGGAAATTCAGGGATAAAAAGGAGAATTAGGATTGTTCAGGTTACTTTCTCAGTCTCATCATGAATGCTACTGTACTAAGGCCTACAAGGAGATCGATGACCGGTGCCGGCGTTGATGCCGTTAAGTGTGTCCTTCGTGTTGTTCCAGATGTTCTCCTTGAGGTCCAGGTAGTCGATATCGACACCGCCGTCCAGCACTGTGACGATGACCAACCAGCTACCGGTAATGATATCCCATGCCGTTTCGGCCCAGATATGCTCGTCGTTAGGTTTCTTTATGCTGGAGGAGGTAAGCAGGTAATTTGGCCGCACGTACGCGACGCCGGGAAGGACTTGTAGTAATCCAGCTCTTCTGCGCCGGAGACGCCGTCTGCGAGGCTGATCAGCTGCATACCGAGAATCATGCTGCTGAAGTCAGTGAGCACTTCTCCCGGTTCCTGCGAGCCGACAGTCGAAAGCAGTGATCCTGCAGCCGCCGCAGGATATCTGACCAGTATCTGCCCCGGGACGTAGCCTGCGTCCTCAGCGGCAGCTGCCAGTAAATCCAGAGCACCGCCGCAAGCAGTACGGCGGCGATGAGGCCGACAAGAGTTTTTCTGTTTTCTCCATTGTCATCACATTTCAGGAGAAAAAAATCAATTCTAGTGTAGTTGTTGGGACTATCGTCTCATAAAGTCGAGGGACGGGTCAGGTGCAGAAATCAACCATGACAACTTTACTGAAAAAAAGAAAAGAGGAGCATTATAAGTATTCTTTTCCTCCCATGTACGGCTGGAGAACCTTCGGGATCTCAACTCTGCTGTCTTCGGTCTGATAGTTCTCGAGGATGCAGCGCAGAACACGGGAAGTCGCGACTGCAGTCGAGTTGAGGGTGTGCAGCCACCGCTTGGACTCGAAGTCGTGGGCGTCGCGGACTCTGATGTTGAGTCTGCATGCCTGGTAAGCGGTACAGTTGGAGCAGGAAACGACTTCGCGGTATTCCTTGTCCCGTGGCATCCATGCTTCGATATCGTATTTCTTGGCGGCTACAGTGCCGATATCGCCGGTACAGATATTGACGACGTGGTACGGCAAGCCGAGCCTGGTGAAGATTTCTTCGGCGTTAGCGAGGAGTTCTTCATGGAATCTCCAGGAATCCTCCGGCATGCAGAAGATGAACTGTTCAATCTTGGTAAACTGGTGAACTCTGAAGAGACCGCGGGAGTCCAGACCGTGGGCGCCGATCTCACGGCGGAAACACGGGGAAATGCCCACCATCTTGAGCGGCAGGTCCCTTTCCTCGAAGATCTCGTTCTGGTACATGGCGGCCATCGGGTGTTCGGCGGTCGCAATAAGATATTCGTCGTCGTCTGCTATCTTGTACATGACCTTCTCGAAGTCTCCGAGGTCAGTCACCTCCTCGTATGACTTGCGGTTGATCATGTACGGCGGGATGATTGGGGTGTATCCTCTCGCGATGATGATATCGAGAGCAAAACGTTGCAGCGCCAGGTCGAGCATGGCGAGGTTGCCTTTCAGGAAATAGAATCCGGCGCCCGAAATCTTGGTCGCCCGTTCGAAGTCTGCCCAGCCGTTCTCTGCGGCGAGTTCGCCGTGGTTCTTCAGTTCGAAGGAGAACTCCTTCGGTGTGCCGACGGTCTTGATGACGACGTTTTCAGTGTCATCCTTGCCGTAGGGGACACTTTCATGGAGGATATTCGGCAGGCGCATCAGGTAGTAGTGCGTCTTTTCGGCAACCTCGACCATGGCTTCGTCGTTCTTCTTGATTTCGGCGGGCAGTGCCTTCACCTCCGCGAAGAGCGGTGCTGGGTCCTTTCCCTCCTTTTTTGCAGCGTTGATTTCCTTTGCTATCTGGTTTCTGCGGGCACGGAGTTCGTTGTTGCGCATCTCCAGTTCGCGTTTCTGTTTATCGAGGGTGAGGACTTTGTCCACCCAGGCGAGCTTTTCGGCATCCTGACGCTTCTCCAGATCCGCACGGACGATCTCCGGGTAAGTCCTTACGAGTTTGATATCAAGCATAATTTGTTATGTATTTGATGTTGCTAGTGATAAGGGATTCTGAATCCTGCAGGTGTGTCCTGTGCATCGCCCGGATTCCCCTTATAACTGTGTTATCCCGAAATTGTTTCAGTGATTTTTGACAAATCAAATCCATTTTTATGACTAGTTTTTGAAATCCAGCGATAATTCGTTTTAGATTTAATTTTACAAACCTATAATACTTATCTGTTTTAGGGGGAGAAATATACTCTCTCTACCGAATTATCATATGTGAAAAACCGACGCAGGGAGACCAGAATAACATCATCCTTCGTCATAAGAGAAAATAAATCTGCAGCTGACCTTGCTGAGAGTTATGAAGTATCTGAACGTATGACCTACGAGACGTATGATCTACAAGATTCTCAAGGAGTATCATGAGACCGGTTGTGTACCTAGGTTCTCAGTACTGTACCATCCGTGGCGGTGATCCCTATAACCATGCCTTCGGGTGTTACCTCACAGATCACGGTATCAGGCATATCAGATCACACGTCAGCTATCCGCAAACGAAGGGAAAAGTCAGACGGTTCTTCCGGGAAGTGGATCAGTGTCTCTGGAAAATGAAGACGATTGTATCTGTAATCCATCGGCAAAATTATATCAAACCGCACA
>JAZUDC010000030.1:0-13734 GCA_045639425.1 Methanocorpusculum sp. | reverse complement strand
TAACTAACAAAAAAATTAGTGGACTGGCTCTTGAAAATATTAATAAAAACGTTATCGATATCAAAAATTATACGGGGGTAATCTTACCGTACCGTATTGTCAAGGAAGTGGGTGATATCATTATTGTACGTCACTTGCCGCAGGTATTTAAGGAAGAAGAACTTCCTCCTGAATTCTGATACTTTCGAGGAAATAATAACTTGTATACGGAAATGAAAGACCGAGAAATATTCTCTCGTCTTATCACTACCGCCCCTTTTATCATCCGTCTTGATGGACGTTCGTTTCATACTTTCTCAACCGGATTTGAAAAACCGTTCGATGAACGTTTTTCTCAGTTATTCATAAAGACGGCAAAAGCAATGATGTCTGATTCGGGATTTTCTCCCGATTTTATCTATACCTTCTCGGATGAAATCAACATGTACGTACGTAAGCCGGTCTTTGATTACCGGGTTGAGAAGCTCGTATCCGTATCGGCGGCATATGCAAGTTCCGCTTTTACCCTTGCATCGAGAGTTCAGGCCCCACTGGCATTCGATTCCCGGATAATTCCGCTTTCAGAAGAGCAATTCCCCGATTATTTGTCATGGCGTCAGGCAGAAGCCTGGAGAAACCATATCAATGGGTATTGTCAGAAGATTCTGACTGACTCCGGTCTTTCCGCATCATCGGTACAGAAACAGCTCGACGGTATGAATGTGGAAAAATTACACGAACTCGCCTATAAACATGGAATCAATCTTGCCAAAACCCCGGCTTGGCAGCGCCGCGGCATTGCTGTGTATCATGGAACTGCAGAAAAGCCGGGCTTCAATCTGATGACTGGTGAACATGTGCTGGTCCTGCGCAATACTGTTATTGTTGATTCGGATATTCCGCTCTTTAAGACACCGGAAGGCAGGCAATGGCTTAATGAACGTCTTGCTCTGTACTCCCCCGCAAATATATAATCCAGAAAAACAAAGAGTTATAAAGAAATGTCCGCGGGAACGCTTATCCTATCAGTAGACAGAGACGATGATGTCGGGTATAAAGCTAAAGTGGACACGCCGGTAATCGGCCGTGCTGCCTGTCTGGAAGCAGCTGAAAAGCTAGGGATTGCCGATCCAGAAGATTCGGATACCAATGCTATATTCCAGGCAATAAAGACTTACGATGATGAGGTTGCACGCGGTGGATCTGCAGAAGTCGCTGTTATATCCGGCGACCATCTGAATATGCTTGAAGGAGGCCGGAGAATTGCCCGTCTTCTTACAGAAGTTATAGAAAAGACGGGGGTTAACGAGGGTATTCTGATAT
Organism: Methanocorpusculum sp.; assembly: GCA_045639425.1. Taxonomy (GTDB): domain Archaea; phylum Halobacteriota; class Methanomicrobia; order Methanomicrobiales; family Methanocorpusculaceae; genus Methanocorpusculum. The sequence continues at coordinate 12,432 of JAZUDC010000030.1, read as the reverse complement.
CCGATGGTGCAGAGGACGAATACATCCTGCCGATAGTACAGTCTCAGCTGAAGGTTGTCGGTATAGTTCGTGTAACAATCAAACAGCTGCCGAACATTGAAGGAACATTCTATATCATCAAGAAACTTTTCCGTGATCGAAAATTTGCACGGAACATTCTCGTGCCACCCGGTTTTCTTCTTGTCATAGGTGTGATCTTAGCGTTCCTGACACCGGGACTGACGGCAATCCTGATTGTTATCGGTGTCCTTGGTCTGTATCTACTCATCAAGGGACTTGATTTGGATGATTATCTCTCCGCGGCCTTCAAGAGTGTCGGGCAGTCGTTCAAACGCGGAAAATTTGCGGCAATCGCATACATTACTGCGGTACTGTTATTCATTGCCGGAATTATCGCCGGTCTGATGAGTATCGTGACCAATTATCCGACCGCAGGCAATGCATCAGCATTCTATAATATTCTGACACTCCTGTATGGGGCTATGATCTGGTTTGTCATCGGTGCCCTCGTCGTTGCTGCAGGAAAGTTCATCGATACCATCCAGAGCAATATCGCCTCTGTCTATAAGGTCTATATCGTACCGTTTTTTGTTCTGGCAATCGGCCTAATTGCTGATGGTGCTATCATCTATATTCTCGCGCTATCACCACGTGAACCGTTCCCGATAACGACAACGACGGGTATTATCCAGTTTATTGTTTTCACCATCATCGGTATGATTTTTGCATTTATCGGCATCTATACAAGGCCTTTTGTCCAGAGAAAGATTAACGCATGGATGAAAAAGAGAAAACAGTTGGAAATAGGAATTGAAGAGCACGCAAAATCAGGCAAACCGCTTTATCGTAAAGTCAAGTACTGAACACGTATTTGATGTCACTGCAGACTAAAATGTATGGTGGATGAATAATGGAATATAGGACGTGTACCCGTGTCCCTTTCCAGATAAGTGCTGTTGGCATAGGGGGAGAATGGCTTGTCGGAAAAAGTGAAGATGAAGTGAAAGCGGTCATCGACGCTGCACTGTCTGAAGGGATGAACTATATTGATATCTTCATGCCTGACCCCGAAGTGCGTACCAATATCGGCAAGGCACTGAGCGGTAGACGGGATAAGATGTTCATTCAGGGGCATCTCTGTACGGTTATAAAGGATGGGCAGTACGAGAGGACTAGAGATCTTGCCACGGTAAAAAAATCGTTTCAAGACCTGTTAAACTGCCTTCAGACCGATTATATTGATGTAGGTATGATACATTACGTCGATACCGATAAGGATTACAAGGCTGTTTTTGAATCAGAGATTATCACGTATGCTCTTGATTTGAAGAAACAGGGAATTATCCATTATCTTGGTATGAGTTCCCACAATCCGGAAATTGCTCTCCGTGCAGTTCAGTCCGGTCTTATTGACATGTTGATGTTCTCAATCAATCCAGCATATGATCTGGAGGATACGGAAACCGATATCTACCGGCAGATGGAATTTTCTGCATTTGCAGAATCATCCTCCTGCAGAATGAATACCGACCGCCATGATCTCTATGGAGCCTGTGAGGCAGCAGGTGTGGGAATCACGGTCATGAAACCTTTTGCGGCTGGCCGTCTTCTTGATGCGGCGGCTTCACCGTTCGGAAAGGCTTTAACCCCTGCGGCCTGTATCGCTTATGCGCTTGGTCGTCTGGGTGTTGTATCTGTTTTGCCGGGTCTCCAGACTCCCGAGGAAGTCAGAACAGCAGCAGCATCGCTGACAGTTCCTGCTGCTGAACGTGATTTCGCTGCAGTTCTTACGTCATGTACCAAGGTCGATCTTGCCGGAAAATGCATGTACTGCGGGCATTGTCTTCCCTGTTCATCGGCAATTAATATCCCGCTGGTAGCCAAGTTTGTTGATATGGCTCTGGCTGCTGATGAAACACCTGAATCGATACAGGGACATTATGATGCGTTGAAATACAATGCCAATGACTGTATCGAATGCAGGCACTGTGAATCGAAGTGTCCATTCGGTGTTTCAGGTGTCGAACTCATGAAGCGTGCACGTCGGGTCTTTGGATAAGATCCTCAAAAAAGAAGAGAAATTATTTTAATTTCTTAGTTTTCTCTCGCCCAGGAGTTTCAGCCATCCAAAGATAATCATAATTATTGCTCCTAGGAGGAAGAACCAGATACTGAAAGTTGTTAAGGACAGCATCTCATTTCTTGCAGAAAGGGTTTCATGTCCTTCTGCGATAGCATAGAGGGACCCAACAAGCAGTCCAATGATGAGATAGATCATCTGTGACCGGAACCATTCGAAACAGAACCAAACCATTTTGGTACAGGGAATCGATCCGATAATGACCCCGATGATGAAAAATGAGATGTGCCTGCAGACAGGAGAACTCGGGGTGGAGTACAGCACATACCGCGAAACAGCAGACCTAGCAGATAAGCGTCTTCAAGATGAAGGGAGATGCTACCTTCTTTTTATCACATGAACCAAGTGGTATGTCATTTACTGAAGAAATGAACTTTTCATAGAATCCAAAAAGGAATGCAATGGTTCCCCCAGAGACTCCAGGTACACTGCCGGAAACTGTCATGCATGCACCGCAGATGATATCTTTAATGGTGGTTAGTACTTTCATGTCTGTATTTTCCTGGTCTTTCGTACCTTAATAGCAACCCCGCGGTTTGATGCCAACATTTCCGCCGAATTCATGACTGCTTTCCCGGTAGCTGAATAATTGTCGCCGACGACAAATACTTCATCTCCCTCCTTTATCCGGTCATCACACTCCGCAATACCGGGCGCAAGGATATCTCCCTGCGGCACAAAGCCTGAAGAAATCGTGACATGGTACCCTTTGATACGCTCCCATCCCTTATGGGTGGGGCGAATCAGACCGGTCGACGGATCCGTAGTGAACAGCTGCTGTTTTTTCAACAGGACCTTAACCTGCGGATATTTTCCTTTTACGGCAAGACCTTTGGTATCTACATCTTCACCGAACTGCCAAAGCAGAATCCCGTGAATGAAATCATTCTTCTGTCTGCGGCATCCGTCAAGCGCATTGTTGAGCGTCCTGAGTGATTCCTGTGAAAGCGGATGTTCATCGTTGCAGGTGATTTCCAGGGTGATTCCCAGCTGTTTCGCAGCAGTAAGAACAACTTCCTTGGCACCGCCATCAAGATGACAGATAATGCGGTCATAATGGTGTTTGGCAAAATATGCTGATACTCGTTCGACAAGAATACGTTGTTCTTCCGCATCCCAGAATCCGGTAACCGGCACGTCATAATGGCCAGCTGGATACACCAGTTCAAGTTCCCGCGGAACAATTCCCAAGGGGGAGGTTATGATGACTTCATGTGCACGTCCGTTAACGACGCGCACGAACATCTGATGCGACCGTGACAGCGAGTATGGTTTCCGTGATGCGCAGGGAAGCAGAACACAGATATCCGACCGCGGCGGAATGTAACGAGAAATCAGCCGTTCTTCAAAGAGTGTGATTTCGCGGCGATGAATCGATTCACCGGCGTTGGCAAGGAATTGTGAACTTCTGACTACCGGCAGAACGTCATCAAATGCCGCGCTCCGATCGATTCTTCTTAGAAGTTCTACCTGCGGAGCATGCAATCTGCACCGTGTCTCAACCAGTTCACGCAGCTGGCCGCGTTTAATCCATGTGCGAGCAACTGCAATCTCGCGTTTGAGTGCCAGACGATTGTGCAGTTTTAGATTGTGGGATTTGCATCCTTCGCAACAGCATACACCTTTATCCATCCATTCAGCATTGAATTCACCTTCAGGTGTGCAAAATTTCACTTGGACTGTCGCAAGGTCAACAGCAGTATAGTCAAAGAGATCGAATCCGCAATAGATGAGCATGGCCGCATTTGACGGCAGTGCCGATGCTGGGGCATACCGTGCAGCGTCTGGACTGATTTTGCGGTAGAGTGTTTCATAAATTTCCAGAAACCGTTTCGAATCAGTCAGACAGTTGTTCCAGTTCGCAAACAGATAAACACCCGACCCGGTTGTAACCGAAGCTTTTGCATGGACTGCTACCGGATCATTTCCAGCAATAAAATATGCATCCACATCGGATTGAGGAGCTGATTGGGGGAGATTGGTGAAATCACGGTTTTGCAGAGCAGGGAAAAGTTCTGTCATTTCGCAGACTGTAGGTGTCGAAAGAACCTGCCCATCGGTGATACGTAGGTTTCCTATACGTGCAAGAAAATCATGTTTCCTGACATCAAAGACACTCATGTGAATACCTCGGCATCTGGGAATGCCTTGCGGAAAGTAGTTGCCAATTTCTCGGTGGTCGAGATAGAAACCCTCGTCTGTGGATTGGTATTCAAGATCTTTCTTAGACCATTTATCCCATATGAAACCATGATTTCATCCCAGGTCGGGATTTCAGCAGGCCCTACTGGATATGTCTCTGCAAGTTCATAGGGCATCGGTCCAAACGGTGGCTTGAACTCAACAACTTCTGCAAAACGTGACGGGACCGGTCCACCTGCTGCTATTAGGACTTCCGAAGACAGTTTGATACGTGAGACCATATCCTGGTACCGTGCGACTTCAGGACGCTGGCAGGATTCGGAACCGCGGTAGAAGAACCGGCGTTTGCTTGCACGATCCAGTTTAGCAAGTTCCGGCATCCGTTCTAGGAGTCTTCGGTATCCGTCCAGCAGTTTCGGATGAGCACGGCACCGTTCATCAACGAGTTCGAACAGTGTGCCGTCCGTAACTGCCGCACGGACACGGTCAATCTCTGCCATGGTAACTGCAAGATTATGCCGAGCAAGGAGTTTCTGACGGTCGGGAGATTTCTTCAGTTCCTCAACGGTAAGGCCCCGGCAGACAGGGCATGCACAGGGGAGTTCCGTCATTTCATCGAGACGGAGTGTCCCTGAAGGAGTGATGTATCTTCCATCTTTTGCATACAGGGCATAGGCGGCGGAATCAAATACATCACATCCGCAGGCTACAGCAATGGCGAACATGGATGGGTGCCCGGCACCGAAGAGATGGACGCAGGCTCCTGGGGCAAGGCCTTTCTTGGCATCAATAATGACATCGACCAGTTCCCGGTACCGGTATGCTTCCATAAGTGGTACAACCGCACCTATTGGACAATAGGTGTACCCGAGTTCGGCTGCCCGTCTGCCGGCTTTTTCCCGCAAATCACCGAAGGTAGCCCCCTGAACAGGACAGGCAAGCGGTGCATCCGGACCGAAAATCTCTTTCGCTGCTTTCATATTTTCCCAGGTGATATCCATCTCTCTCTCTACGGTCTCACGGGGTTCATCCGGCAGTGTCGGGATATCTTGTGGAACCCAGATATCGCTTCCTATTTTTTTCTGATAATTGAGTGTTTCTTCGTTGGTAATGTCAACACTGCCATAAATCATCATTTGGAATGATCCGGAATCCGTCATGATGAGCCCATCAAAATCAAGGACTTCATGTAGCCCGCGAGTCTCTGCAGCTTCCTTGAATTCCTTGCTCTTTGAGAAGATGTAAGCATTGGTTATAATTCCTTCAACACCCATTTTCTTCAAGTCTTTCGGCGGAATGATCTGAAGATGCGGGTTTACTACTGGTAGTAGTGCTGGTGTTTTAATCTGGCGTCCACTTGCTTTCAATTTGCCGATTCGACCGGCTATGTCTTTATGGATTACTTCAAATGTTACTGCCATGGATGTTTCCTAGTAAATATCTGTCCTTCAAATGTCTGTATGATACACATATCATTTTCCCATGTTTTAGCAGGAAGGCCTGCCTTGATGCAGGTTTGATCGAGGAATTCAGAAGAGTTCCAGTCCCATTCAACAGCTACTTGCGGCAGGAGGAGACCGCGGTATCCGTGATATTCTGCAATAAGTCCATGTTTACCGACAATAACTTGGGATGCCCGATCTTTTGCCGGAACTTCAAGGGTTTCCGGTTCCGACAATATGGTGACCTCGATATCCATGTTCTGGAGTTCGTCAGTGGTTACCGGATAAAAACGCGGATCGTGCAAAGCAGCATGATACGCTGCATCTTTAATTGCATCCCCTAGCCGGATTAGCGGATAAGGATACCCAATACATCCACGCAGTTCTCCTTTCAGGGTGAGTGTGACGAATACTCCGCATTTTTTCGTGAATATTTCGGGAAGTGTTGGCACCTGTGCTGGTTTCCGGGTTACAACTTCCAGTACATAGGAAACAGCTGCTGATACTGCGGCTGTTCCTTCCTCTTCGGTTAAGAGATACATTAAAAAGGGTTATTTCTGGGTACCTTCGATGATGTCTTTGATGCTTGCTTCAAGCACATCAAGACCCTTCTTGACATCAGTTAGGTTCTTTCCGCCGGTTAGGATAATCTTTCCGGATGAGAAAAGTAATGCCACAATCTTCGGATCCTTAATTCTGTATACCAGCCCTGGGAACTGTTCCGGTTCATACTCAATCGCTTCAAATGAGAGTTTGGCGACGATTCTATTTAAGTTGATGAATTTGCCGATATCGTATGAACAGACAATATTAGTTATAGCGACTGCTGGTTCCTTTAACAACTTGATCCCGGCTTTCTTCAGGGATGTCAAGACTTTTTCCAGGCCGACATCAAGTGCGTTTTCATTCCTGATTCCGGTGAGAACTACCTTTCCGGAAGAGAAGATCAGTGATGCCATACGCGGGTCATCGATTCTGAATACTGCTCCCGGAAAACGTTTGGTGTTCAGTTCGCAGCCTTCTATCTTACTTGATATCTCGGCAAGATTGATCTCGTTGGCGATAACACCGGATGCAACGATGTTCTCAATCTTAAGAGAGGAGTATTTATCATCCATTTTTATTACATTGTTCACGTGTGATAATAATACTTCTTATATATATATAGGGAAAATATATATAGGGAAAAATCTGGGTTCTACTCAATAACTTCCTGCTCCATCGTAATGGTGTTCTGGAGAAAAATAATATTGGGGACGGCCCAGGGAAGAATCAGAGTAACAATGCTGATACAGATACCCAGGAGTGCCGCCGCATGGAAACCGGAGAGGAAAAGATCGGTGAGTATAAGGACCAGTATTACGGCCATCATGCCCCGTTCTGGTTTGATCAGGAAGAGCATAGTACAGAAAATGATTCTGCAGATCACAGCTAGGATATAGGGAAGACGGCATCCGATGCGGTCATTCCATGAATGATTGCGAGAATTTCTATTGGAAGATTGGTAAGGAATACCCAATTCCATGAGAGGTATGAAGTTAGGAGACCACCAAGTGGCGGGCCGAAAGTCAGTGCAATTCCTCCAGTTGTAGCAATGACTCCCATTCTAAGACTGCGTTTCGTTTTGGGCATAAACCGCGTAATTATCAAAGGAGATACAGCTGCAATCATGGATGCTCCGCCTCCCTGTAGTGTACGGGAGGTTACCATAATTTCAAGTGATGGAGCAAAGGTACACAGGATTGATCCGAACGAGAAAACAGCAAATTCGAGGACAAAAATCTGCTGAATTCGGCCGTTGTCGGCCGCCCTGCCGAAAGCCAGAATGGAACCGGCAAGAAACAGTCTATAGGCCACAACTATCCATGATCCGGTTAGATATGTCAATACCAAAATCAGGTGCACTATAATGTGTTCTCTTCAGTATCGAATAGAACGGAAAAGAAGTATGTAGTGGAAATTAGAGGACTTTGGATAAGAAGTCCTTCAGCCGTTCATTCTGCGGATGTGTGAAGAGTTCGACAGGGGTATTTTCTTCCTGAATCACACCGTCATTGATGAATATTACGCGGTCCGCTACTTCGCGGGCGAATCCCATTTCATGGGTGACAACAACCATTGTCATACCAGATTCCGCCAGTTCCTTCATCAGACTCAGCACCTCTCCGACCATTTCCGGATCAAGTGCCGAGGTCGGTTCATCAAAGAGCATGACATCAGGGTTCATGGCAAGCGCACGGACAATAGCAATTCTCTGCTGCTGGCCGCCGGAAAGCTGGACCGGGTGTGCATCTGCCTTGTCAGCAAGCCCAATACGCTTGAGCAGTTCATCAGCTTTTGCCGATGCGTCTTCAGCAGACATCTTTCCCAACTGGACGGGAGCAAGCATAATATTCTTCTTGACCGTCATATTCGGGAACAGATTGAACTGTTGGAACACCATGCCGATTTTTTCCCTCATCTTGTTGACATTGACCGATTTGTCTGTAATGTCAGTTCCTTCGAAATAGATGTGGCCATCAGTCGGCTCTTCCAACAGATTCAGGGAACGAAGAAACGTCGATTTGCCGCAACCGGAAGGGCCGATAACAGCTATGACTTCTCCCATCTTGATTGTTATGTCAATATCTTTCAGAACCTGGTGATCACCGAATGATTTCTTCAAGCCGTCCACCTTGATCAGGACATCTCCTTTATTTGGCATATTTTTTTTTCATCTCCCTTATGCGGTTATTACTCCGTTCGATTTATTCAGATGCAGTTCCAGTTTGTGAACCAGGGCAGTCAGAATCAGAACCATAGTAAGGTAGATGAGAGCGACACCGAAAAGCGGTATCAGTGCAGAGTATGTCTGGCTTCTGATGATATCTCCAGCTTTGGTCAAATCGACGATGCTGATGTATCCTGAAATAGATGTTTCCTTAATCAAAGTAATACCTTCGTTACAGAGGGCTGGCAGAATATTCTTGATTGCCTGTGGCAAGATAATTCTGAACATGGTATTCTTGAACGAGAGACCAAGACTGTATCCCGCTTCGAACTGTCCTTTCGGGACTGCATTGATACCGGCTCTGATAATTTCTGCAACATATGCCGCTGAATTCAACCCAAATGCCACGACTGCAACAAATATCTTAGCAACATCGACTGTCGCAAATATTACATAATAAATGATAAGCAACTGGACCAGAACTGGTGTTCCGCGGATAACTGTCAAGTATACTTTGGCAATTACATTTAAGATTCTCAGTCTCCCGTTCAGATCGTGCACTGTCCTTACAACTGCGAGGAGTGCACCAAGAGCCATGCCGAGAATCAGTGCAAAAACGGTGATAATCAGGGTGTTCTTCAGACCTTCCAGAACATATGAGTATCTGCCTTTTTCAGCAAAATTCTGCACAATCTGTTCCCAAAATGACTGTCCATCGGACGTTGATTCCGAAATAGCTGTTGTTGTTTCTGAAGGCGCAGAGAGTGCGGTGACTGCCACATCTTCAGTTGTTGCATCTGCAGTAGCCATTCCAGCCCCGAGTGCAACAAAGAGAAGAAGAACCACTAGAGCTATGCTGATGATTTTCCCTGCAGCAGATTCAGTGAGTTTCCTAGTCATTATCCTAGCCTCAATTAACAAAAAAATAAAAATTGGGATATTTAGTTGGTGTACTTTGCGATGATTGCATCAAGAGTACCGTCAGCTTTCAGTTCTGCGAGAGCTTTGTTAATTTTGTTTAAGAGTTCAGTGTTTCCTTTCTTGACAACAGTTGCGTAGTCTTCGTTAGTGAATTCTTCCTTAAGAATCTTCAGTTTGCTCTGACCAGAGGACTGTTTAATTGCTGACTGTTCATCAACAACAATACAGTCGATCTTACCCTGCTCCAAGGAAAGGAATGCATCAGAAATCTTGTTGTAGCGTTCAATCTTGGTTCCTGCATCGTCACCTTCATAGTCAGAGACGTAGATATCTCCAGTGGTTCCGAGCTGGACACCAATAGTGGCACCTTCAATATCATTAGCACCTGCAATCTTCTTCGGATTGTTCTTGGTGTTGACGATGATAACCTGCTTGGAGGTTGCATACGTGTCAGAGAAGTCGATGTTCTTCTTTCTATCTTCGGTTACGGTCATTGCAGCGGCCCCGACATCAGCTTTCGCAGAAGTAACAGCAGTGATAATGGAATCGAATGCCATATCCTCAATCTTTAAGGTCATGCCAAGTTTCTTAGCAACAGCGTTCATCATTTCTACGTCGATACCTACAATAGCTCCTCCATCGTAGTACTCGTACGGCTGGAACTCTGCATTTGTTGCCATGACAAGGGTAGTTTTGTTATCAGAGCTGGTACATCCTGCAGCTGCAACTGCCGAAAGGACAAGGAGAACAACTCCAAGTATGGAAAATATAGTTGATTTCTTCATAGTAATACATACCTTTTGAAGGATGTTTATGTATTGGGGTTATTGTTTATTAAAACACATGTTGACCTTAATTGATTCACGTTTACAAATATTAATGTAATGTATCCGAATAAATGAAAGAATAAATGAGAGTAATTCAAAGAAATAATTAGAAAATGAAAGGAATTCTTTCAAAATCCCATTTTTTGATTTACGTAGAGTCTTCTACATCCTGACCGCCTTCAAGCTTTCCTGTCTTCGGGTTCCAGGTTGGTACTTTCTTACCCACAAGGAAGAGGACAACCAGACAGGCAAGTGCACCGATACCAAGGCAGATACCAGCAATGCCGAAGAGTGCATTGGTTCCTATGATGGTGAGGAGCAGCCCTGCAATGACGTAACAGGCAACAGAGATGAATGCAACAGTAAGTGCATACCAAATTTGTGTGCCCACATGGTCTAACAAGCTGCAACCTGCACTAGTCGAAGACATAATGGTTGTATCCGAGATTGGAGAACAGTGGTCTCCAAAGATTGCACCTGTCAGGACTGCTGAAGATACCAGGACGACAAATGCAATCGGGTCTGCAAAGATACTTGAATTCATCATAGCAGTTGCATACGCAAGCGGGATACAAATCGGCAAGTAAATTGCCATAGTTCCATAAGCGGTTCCCGTTGCGAAAGACGTGATTGCCGCAATGACGAAGACAAGCATCGGCACAAGCCATGGTGGAGTGTTTCCTGCAATTGCTGGAATCAGGAAATACAGGGTTCCTAGGTATTTGATGGTAGCGCCGATTGTCCAGGCAAGAACCAGGATAATACAGACAAACACCATTGATTTCATACCATGTGCCCAGATTTCAATTCCTTCTTTCAGGGTGAAAATCTTCTGGGCGAATCCCATGATGACTGCCACGATACAGGCAAGCAGACCTGCCTGGAACAGGACGATTGGCGCATCGGTGGAACCGAATGCATCACCGGCAGATGCCCAGGTTATACCAAGGGCAGAACAACCATTCGTATAAAACAGAACGACTGCAAAGACAATCAGAGCTAGAATCGGAATAAGTGCATTCCAGATGTTTGGTGGAACAACTTTCTTGGATGCTTTCAGGATACCATGGTCTTCTTTGACCTCAGCCTGTTCTTCATCCATTTGTGCTGCTTCCAGATCTACCTCAGAACCAGGGTTAACAGTAGCACCGGTTTTGCGTGCACGCAGTTCTGCCTTCCGCATCGGTCCGTAATCACGGAGACAGAGACCAATTGCAAGGACAAGGAAGAGTGCAAGAATGTTGTAGAACCTCAACGGAATTGTCTGGACAAAGATATCCATTGCGGTCGTTCCGACAATTCCCGCTGCATCCAGACCCTGACCGATGTTGACCAGTTCAGTACCTATCCAGGTTGAGATGATGACAATACCCGCAAGTGGTGCAGCCGTCGAGTCGACGATATATGCCAGCTTCTCACGAGAGATACGGAACTTATCACAGACAGGCCTCATAATCGGACCCATGATTAATGCGTTTGCATAGTCATCAAAGAAGATAAGCCATGAAGAGAGCCAGATTGCAAGCTGTGCTGAACGTGGTCCCTTTGCAATCCGGGTGATGGCATTGCCAACACCTTTCATACCGCCCATCCGGGTAATCAGGGCAATCAGACAGCCAATTACCAAAACCGCCATGATGATACCGACGTTCCAGGAATCTGCGACCGTCGCGACGAATCCTGTCGTTGCGTCGGTGGTATTATAGAATGCATCAACGATTGCTGCTAGAACATTGCCGGTTAGCAGTGCTGCTGTCCATGCACCGTTGAGGACCCCAAGGAAGAGTGATAAAATAACGTTCTTCGTCAGGAAGGCAAGAAGCAGAGTTAAAATCGGCGCAATCAGAGTGGCCCACTGAAGCAGATAGCCATTTCTTGCTTTGTCGACGGTATCAGGATCATCAGCGATATCTCTTGAATAATGGTCAGTGAATTCACTCTGACCAACAGACAGATACTGGTTATACCAGTCGATGAAGCCAGCATCATTGTTATCCACAAGCTTTTGCCCAGCTCCCGTAAACATAAGCGGAAGAGTGAAGGCAACAACTACTGAGACAATAGCAATAATGTTGAAAATTTTCTTTTTTTCCATGTGATACACACCTTGTAGTATTCCAAAATTGGTTCAGTTTTCACTTGATTTCAAATCTCACCCCTCACAAATGGTTTGGGATTCGGTTTGGGATTCAAAACCATCTATTCACGTAATTTAGGATTGTTCCTTGCTTGAATGAATATCAGAAGACC
>JAZUDC010000029.1:0-19198 GCA_045639425.1 Methanocorpusculum sp. | reverse complement strand
AATCAGATACCGGGCATATTCATCACGACCGGTCGAAGTCTTATCATCACTATAGGTAAACGACTGAACAAAGGAGATAGGTAGCATCAGCCTCTGATATGGAGTAAGGCCATTCCTTTTCGCATCCTCTGCAAGTGAGTTTGCGATATGTTCGGCTATGCCACGATTATAACCCTTCGTCGCATACTTCGACATGTCCGTTGTGGAATGTCCCAAATGCAGTTCATTTCCGCAATATCAGCAATACATCCGAGACCTATGCACAGATTTTTTCCATGAGGGCATAGACTGCCAAGACAATGACCGCTAACCCGCATAACAGAATGAAATAATCCCTACCCCGTACTCTTCTCATATTTCCAGACCTTCCCTGTTGCTACTATTTGCTCTCATCCGTTATATTTTAGAAGTTCACGTACAGCCGCTGCCAGCATACTAATCTCCGTTTCCGTGTTGTAGAAGGCAGGAGTCGCCCGTATCGTGCCTTCCATAGCACCCAGACGACGCATCAGTGGTTCCGCATGATGCATACCCGACCGCACAGCAATGCCATATTCGTCGTCCAGCACTGCAGCTGCTTCATGAGGAGAAATACCCTTGAGCGTGAAGGAAACCGCACCGATACGCATCACCGGATTCTTTGCACAGTAAAGTTGTACCCCGTCAATCTTTTCGAGCGCCGCAATAAGTTGAGATGTCAAATGGCGTTCACGATTTTCAACAGCATCCATCCCAATGGAAGTGAGATAATCAGCCGCTGCACCAAGCCCGATACCACCAGAAATGTTGGGGGTTCCCGCTTCATATTTTTCGTATCCCTTCGCTGGAACGTAGCCGGTATCCGAAACGCTTTCAACCATTCCTCCACCGAGCATCAGCGGTGTAAGGTCAGTTTCCCGCATCCAGAGTGCGCCAATACCTGACGGCCCAAGCATTTTGTGGCCAGAAAATGCGAGATAGTCACACTCGAGGGCTTCAACGTCGATACGCATCTTCGGCACCGACTGCGCTGCATCAACACAGAGCTTTGCACCGTGCGCATGGCATAACTTCGCAATCTCCGGAATCGGATTGATGATGCCTGTAACATTTGAGACATGACAGATGGTTACCATTTTTACTAGATTCATTTCAAGAAGATGCGCTAGTTCATTCAAATCGAGTGAGAGGTCATCTTTTATTCCCAACATCTTCACGACAACACCCGTATCCCGCAGGGCACGCCACGGCAGAAGGTTGGAATGATGTTCAAGTACCGTTGTAATAACGACATCTCCGGATTTGAAGGAAAAGCCGCGGGAAACCATGTTGAGTGCTTCGGTCGAGTTTTTGGTGAACACCAGCGTACCCTTGCCTCCATTGATAAACTCTGTTACCTTCTGATGTGCATGCCAGTATTTCTGGGTCGCTATCCTAGTCAACCGATGTACATCTCGGCCGACGTTGGCGCGGAACGCCATATCATATTCCGAGGCTGCCTTGATAACCGACTGCGGGCAGAATGTGGTGGCACTGTTATCCAAATAGATATAGTCTCCAAGCATCGGAAAATCCGCCCGAACTTTTTCAATATCGAGGTCGAGTGTTCCTTCAGAGAGAGTATCATCGACGATATCATCCACCTGATGCTGGGGCATCAGTGACGCGACCGATGCTGGTGTGCTGCGTTTGACAGGATGTTCAGTCAGGTTAAGACCACGGTCCCTGATAAGTTCCTTCATCTTTGGTGGAAACTCCTTCCACCGCCATAGACCCCAGTCGATATATTCCCGTGGCAGACCACGTTCGCTTGACCAGCGATTCAGGAACTCGTCCCACCGGGATACCATCTCTCCATGGGTATGATGCATGGTCTCCAGTTCGGATTCTAGCATTGCTGGACAGAGATAGCAACCGATACGTTCATACCCCATCTCGTATAGCTGATTATAAGGAAGCTCTTTGAGCCAGAGATAAAAGAAGACATCGAGAGCCCGCCATGACCGAATAGGAGAAATGTTGAACTGCAATGGATTGTTCGGATTCTGCGTGACAACCTCGAGTTCAGCACGGTTCCATGATTCGTACCAGCGATTTCCCTGAACTGTAAGGCAAGGCCCCGATTCATTCAGATGAATCTTGACTGGATTCAGCTTGAGGAGCTTGCAGCACCACCGGTGATCCTTCGCCGGCGGCCCGGCACGTTCGACCGCCTGCCAAAAGTTACCGGCTTTTTCAATGTATTCCACATTCTGTTTTCTTACAAAGTCAATCGTCTCCGGAAACTCGAGACCAGTATCAATGAAGAATGCCTTGGTTACACCAGCCTTCTGTGCAATGTTCCATACTGCCGTACTGTCCTTGCCACCAGAGAATGAACAGTTGATTTTGGGACAAAGCGTAAGGTTCTGCCGAATTTCACGAACAGCAGTACGTTCCCTATTCTTCAGGTGGAACGCATTCTTGGTGACGGCTTCACCCCATTCAGGATCAGGTAAATCTGGTTTTGGCGGGAGGGAGCCAAGTTCCTTAATTTTGAGTGATGTGCCTTTTAGAATACCCGTACCCCATTTTGCCTTGTATCTGACGATGACTATCCCGTCGTTGCAAGATTGCGGCCGGATATCCAGCCGCTTGCCACCGAGTCTCCCATCTGGAATCGTGTCGGTGGCGTCCTCAAGACGGACTATGCCTTTATCTGCCATCTCCGTCAGATATGGGAGAGCCGATGCTTCAATATCAACCGCAAACCGGCGAGTCACCAGATTGAACGAGAACCAGGCAAACCGTACGCCGTTTGCAATGATCAAATCGTTACGGTCAAGACCACCTGCCTTATTAAGGACGAGGATATGCGGTAGGGTGACTCGATTACCGAACCGTTCCCTGAACGTTCGAAGAATTAGATCGTAGTCAGCCTTGAGCGCCGGCCGGACATCAAACGGCTGCTGCAGATCGATTTTGAGTGGGGGCGTACCACAGGCACAGGTCTTGGCAAGTAAGGGGATATTGCAACGTGGGCACCAAAACAGCTGTTTCTGGATCTTGGCATGTATGCTGTCCTTTCTCGTCAACTCATTTCCAAGCGATTTCGGCGCAAGTTTTCTCTGTTTTTCTCCACAGGGTTTTCTAGCATAACGCCGGTTTCCTTTCTGATAAGATTTCTTTGGGGGTCTGTATTCGTGTGGCACAATTGATTATACTATAGGCGCTGTTTCCGTTTAAAGGCGTTTATGAACCAATTCTGCCGTAACGCTCATCACTACTTCCGCACAAATATAAGGAATAGAATCATGAGCATGAATCCGCTACCGAAGATCCATACCAACATCCCAAAGGAAGAGCTTTCCTGGAACGAGCTTTTCTATGCCTCCCTCGGAGAATCCTACTGGGTACTAGCGGTGTTGATTCTCTTCGCAATTATTTTCTTTGTTAGGATGTTCATGGGCTCCCTCGGTGGACTTGGCGACATTCTGCTGATGTTCATCTTCTCAGTAGGTATCATCTATATTTTCATTGCAATTCCAACATCAATTGTCTATGCGTTTGTCATGCGTAATCACTACACAAAGAGATAAAAACTTATATTTTCAAATTTCCTGATTTTTCTCAAGCTTCTGCAATAATTTAGAGAACTAACAGAATAAAAAAAGAATAAAAAATCAGCTCTCTCTCTCAAGTAGGAGAGCAGCCAGATCACTCAGCATTGTTTTCGCTTCTGAATTATCAAGCACTGATAACCCAGCTTTTGCATCCACAATCAGTTTCTCCGCATCAGCGGTTACCCGTGCAAACACACCTGCTTGCTCTAGAAGTGTGACAGCCTCGTTAATCTCAGCATCGGTCAGATCTGCCTTATGATATTTGGAGAGGTCAATACCGGCCTCGCGGGCGTAGATAGAAACGATGGTCTGCTTGTTCTCCCGCAAATCGGAGGCACGCGGTTTTCCAGTTACCTCCGCGGACTGTTTCAAGTCAAGAATATCGTCCCGCATTTGGAATGCACATCCGGCACTCATACCAAGCGTATAAAGAGCCGCTACCTGCCGCGGTGATCCCCCCGCAAGTACGCCGCCGATGCCGGCCGCCGCTGCAAGCAGACTGCCGGTCTTGCAGCGAATCATCGCCACGTATTCATCAACGGTGACATCCATACGCTCCTCAAAAAGTGTGTCGGAAGACTGGCCTTCACAGAGCATATGGGCTGTATGGGCAAGCATCTGGACCGCGGCGACCTTGCCTGCTTCACTTGCTTCCGCACGGCACACATAGGAGAACGCATCCCCATAAAGCAGATCTCCTGCGAGAATCGCTAGGGTCTGACCGTATACTGTGTGGACGGTGGGTGTTCCACGGCGGGTCACATCGTTATCCATGATATCATCATGAACCAGTGTGTAGGTGTGCAGGAGTTCAACACCGAATGCCGCTGGAAATACCTGAGCAGATGCCCCTGCTTTTACTGCATCGGCTGCCAGCATCAGAAGTGCAGGACGCAGACGTTTGCCACCTGCCAGCAGAAGATGAGAGGCAGCTTTGCGCAAATCGGTCGACTCTGCCTGGATGTACTCGTCCGCTTCGATATTTACTTTCTTAGCCGCAGCTTTCAAATATTCCTCGAGCTTCATGATCACTTCGGTAGAACGAGACGATCCCCGTTCTGCAAGATGTGGACATCACGGTTCAGCGTATAGCCAAACTCGGATGCAAGCGTGACATAGCCGCCTTTCATGCTAAATGGACCGTGGGAAGGAATGATGTGTTCCGGATTAAGCAAGGAAAGGAGATCATAATGTTCCTGATAGTAGGCATGACCGGTGACATGCAGACCGTCGTAGGATCGAGCTCCCTGATTGATGAGCAAGCGATCGACTTCGGCACGCTGGGCAAAGTTGATTGGGTTCGGAATGATGTTCGCGGAAAACAGAACACGGTCACCTTTCTCGATACGAAGTGGCGTCTCTCCCATAGCTATACGGGAAAGCATCGAGCCTGGCTCTCCCTGGTGACCAGTTACGACCAGTAGGAATTTTTCCGGCCCTTCCTTAGCAATGCGACGCAGCATCCTGTCGGTTGTCTTACGGTTGCCGTAGATAGATGTCCCCTGCGGAAATGCGACCTGTTTCATCACTTCGGCAAGACCATTATAGCGTTCCATGCTACGGCCAAGCAAAACGGGTATTCTGTCGATTTCCCGTGCACACTCGGTGATAGTCTTGATACGGGCGACATGGGATGCGAATGTCGAGACGATAATTGCATGCTTGTCGTCTTCCGCCCGCATAATAGCATCACGAACCCGCAGACGGGCGACCTGTTCGCTCGGGGCATATCCCCTATTGTTGAGGTTCAAGGACTCAACAATAAGACACTTGACTCCTTCTTTGCCGATTGCCCGCATACGTGCGAGATCCGGCGAATCACCGATGACCGGCGTCATATCAAACTTGAAATCGTTTGCATAGACGACATAGCCAGCTGGTGTGTGCAAAACAGCCATGATAGAATCAATGATACTGTGTTGAACACGAATGAACTCGAGCGTCAAATTGGTTGATATGGGGTACTTACCACCTGCTTTCAGTGGGATGGTCTTATTGGTCACGGTAAACTTGCGTTCAGTCTCGATCTGCTGTTTGATGAGTTCAATCGTATATGGTGTCGCAATAATCGGACAGTTATAACGGTGTGCCAATTTCTGGATGGCACCGATGTGATCCAGATGTCCGTGGGTACATACAGTAGCCTTGACCGCACCCTCAATCGAGTTCATGATAGTATCGTCCGGGATTGCACCTATCTGGATGAGGTCAAGAGAATGCATATTCTCCATGTCTACACTGTTGTTGCCAGATACCGGATCCAGATAGAGACCGATATCAAATATGACAATATCCTTACCGATGCGGACAGCAGTCATGTTACGACCGACTTCGTTATATCCGCCCACGGCGATTATTTCTACATCTACCATTTATTTACCTGTGTCATTTCACTGACGATGCCAGTCAGATAATACCGGACCTTCTGCAGTTCCGGAATGTTTTGTGCTCCAGTCAGGAACATTGCCGCCTTCAGTTCGTCAATGACGGCAGCAAGTTTTTCTGATAGAGCCTCTTTACCCTCGAGCGCAGGAGACAGCAACGCCTTTGCCATACCTCCCGAATCAGCACCGAGGGCTATTGATTTGGCTAGATCCATGCCGGACCTGAGACCGCCAGTCGCAATCACCGGCCCACATTTTACCTGTGCTACCTCAAAAACACTCACTGCCGTAGGGATGCCCCAATCTAGGAACGGTTCCTTCTCCGACATCTGATGTGCTTTATCACTGGCATGCAGACGGCCTGAACGCAGCATCTCGACCTTCGCCCACGAAGTTCCGCCGAATCCACCGACATCGACCGCAGCAGCGCCAGCCTTATAGAATGCTGCCGCCGCTTCGCGTGACATACCGGCACCGGTCTCCTTCACAATTACTGGCACAGACACGGCAGCTGCCGCATCGGATACCGCCGTTAGAACACTGCTCCCAGCAGGATCTCCTTGTAGCTGGAAGAGTTCCTGCAATGGATTGAGATGGATACAAAGCGCATCGGCATCAATGAGCTCAACAGCGTTGACTGCCCACTCCGGACCATGTTCTGCGATCTGGGTTGCACCGATGTTACCCGCGATGAATGCATGGGGTGCAACATCACGGACCACCGTAAATGTATCTGCTAGTGCAGAATCCTCCAGTGCCGCACGTTCGGAACCAACACCCATCGCAATACCTGCCGCTTCCGCCGCTTCTGCGAGCGTGCGGTTAAGCACCTTGGTCTGTGGATGTCCACCAGTCATTCCCGCAATGAACAACGGTGCTGAGAGATCGTGGCCGAAGAGGGAGGTATGTGTATCAATATCCGCAAGATCTGCACCACCGGATGCCTGGTGAACCAGTCGTACAGAGCCGAATCCGGGATCACCAAAGGAAACATCCGTTTCTGCGCAGAGCAGAAGATGGTCGAGCTTTCGTGAGGAGGTCAGCCATGTCATGGTCTCCCTCCAGCCGAAATTCCGGTACCTGGATCTCCGCCAGCAAGGAATACTGGAAGTTCTGCCGGTGCAAATATACGTGAAGGAATGCCGGCATTCGCAAGTTCAAGAAGTTCGGCAACCTTACTTTTCATGTTACCGGTCACATCTGGTCCTGAGTCATCAGTAAACTCAATTCCATCAAGAGTTTCCAGCGTAATTTCCGGAACGATTGTCCCCTCCTTGAGAACACCACCAATGGAAGTAACAATACCTACACGGCTGGCTCCCAGCATACGCGCCAGATACTGCACCAGCTGATCACCTGAAACGATGCAGACGCCCTGTACACTGTCCATAACAGTGTCTCCGTAGAGAACCGGTGTTATGCCAGCAGTCAGAAGCGCTGTAATCTGCTTTTCTCCTGCAAACCGGAGACGACGGCCCGTGGCAAACGCCGCTGCAAATGGCGGAAAAGAGACTGCATTAATACCATCTTCCCGTAACATCTTGACGACTGCACGGTTTAGGGAACTTACCGCCTCATGCGTCTCATAAATGCCTGGTAGATTTTCTGGAGTTACACCGCCGGCAATCCCCCATTTCTTTGCTTCTGGATGACCAAGGGACCCAGCACCGTGGATGAGAACGAGCGGTTCATGCACGCGTGCAAGCACCTCCGACAATTCGGAGATAGCCTGGTAGTTGATGCCTCCTTTCGAAAGCTTATCAGTAAGCACACTGCCTCCTATTTTAATAATAAACGGTTTTTCTGTATTCATATCTTCAGATGGCCTCCTCTTTCCGTACCCCTTCTAAATCTATCGTAGTTGAGATCGGTTTCGCGTCGCAGTTCTCAAACGCATTCATGATACGATTGCGTGCACTCCGCGAACACAGTGCCCATACACATCCTCCGCCACCGGCACCAGAGATTTTCACTCCATACGCACCTGCATTCTTACCTGCCAGAACCAGTTTGGACAAGGTTGGGTGGCCGACTCCCAACGCATCCAGAAGTGCCTGATTGCGGAACATGAGCTTTCCCAATTCCTTCGGGGTTTCGAAGTTGTGCATCGCTTCCATGGTAATGGCGCCAATAGCATCAATTATCGGGTTCACGATTGCCGGCGAATGATCACGGAATTCAGCAACCTTGCGAACCTGCTCCCCCGTATGATGCGATACCATCGAGTTGCCAATGACAATGGAAAAGTTCTCTGGAGGTATCAGCCTGCGTTTCTCTTCTCCGCGTATGAGCACCATACCACCATAGGTCGAAACATAGGTGTCGCTTGCAGAAGCTCGGCCATTCTGTCTTGCCTTCTCGACATCGTGGGCAAGGCCAGTAATTTCCTCTTTATTGTAGCCGAGTTCAAACTCATCGTTGATGGCAAACATGGTGGCGACGGTCACTGCCGCTGAAGAACCGAGGCCAGAGGCTGACGGCAACTGGGATCGGACATAGACGCTTCCTTTGACATCCAGAATGCGGAGACATTCGGCGATATATGCAGAGTTCGGTTTCTGCGCATACTTGCTTCTGCGGACCGTTACCTGCACACGCGGTTTGATTGCCATAGCAATCCCGGGCTTGCCATAAACAACGGCATGTTCACCGAAGAGGAACAGTTTACCCGGCGCACTCCAGGTGGCCATCAATACACCTCCATTGCAGCATAGCCAACAACTTCTCTCATATCACCCGTCGCATCGCCAGAGGTGGTGTATGTAAGCAACCGTGATCTCGTCGCACCGAAATGCTTTGCAATCTCAGCCATCGCCGCTATACATCCGTATCCGCACATCGAGGCATGATATTCTGCAAACTTTGTATAGAAATCTTCCGTGTCGAGACCACTGATAGCTGCAAGAATCGGGATATCGATAGCTTTTGCTTCTGCTGCGGGGAGGTAATGGGAACAATCACCTGATGCAACGACGATGAAATCCTTGCCAGCAACATATTCACATGCCGTTGCTGCGGCGATGACGGCTTTTGCGACATAAGATGCCCCAACCGGTGACTGATCTCCTATCATGACAGGGGCAACTTTTGCGTGCGGAAACCGGTAACGGAGAAATGGCATCTGAACTTCTAGAGAATTCTCCTGCCGGCGCAGGACCGCATTGCTTTTCGGAATAATTTCTGCAAGACCGGAAATGAACGCAACATCAGCTTCGACCGGCCCAAGCGTGGTATCCCATGCGAAATCCGCCGTAGCTGTTGAATATCCCTGATGACTGGTGCCGATGATGACAAACGTGCCGGCAAATGCAGGATTGATGCGAGCATAGGCAACAGCTGCTGCCCGACCAGAGTAGATGTAACCTGCATGGGGCACTAGAATACCGTATGGTAGATTATGAGACGCGGACGTATCCGCGAAAAATGAAGCTAGAAGGGTAGTAAGTCCAGTAGCGTTTTCCGGATAGAATATACCCTGCAGTGTTGGATCACGCAGTGATTTTCTCACGGCTTTAGCTCCGCTGATATTTGGTACATCATCGATATTTGATGGAAATATTCCTTATTTTCCATCTGACACACTCACCGATATAGTGAAGATTATAGATTCGGCTCGTTCTTTGGTGATTATCTATTGGCAGTATTATCGTATAAAGGTTTACCCTACCACTGATGGAAGTCACCTTTATAGGGCCGTTCTCTCCATTACCCCTTTAATACTATCCGCAAGGATGGTGCCGATGATGATGACAATATAGGCGATGACTTTGCCTTTCGAAGGAAGCCGGCGGTGTGCAATGGACTCAACAAGCACGCCAGTCCATGAGTACTGGGACAGTATGATAACGGCGAGCGAAACCAGGAGTCCGAATACGGTGGACGAGCGGAAATATAGGATAGTGACCAGCGCCATGACAATACCTGCGATAGTCATCAAGGTAACACGTTTTGGCACCCGTGTCGATGCAAACAAGACTGAAAAACTAATTTTACTTGAGCCCGTGGATGATCTTCATAAAATTGAATATAAGGAAATAAAAAAAGGCACAGACTGCACGGTAAAAGTTGTGTGGCAGTAAGAAAAAATTGAGGAGGAGATCCGCCCCCTGAAAGCCAGTTATTCTGTGACTCTGATGGTTTTAAGCATGAAGTCGCGGAACTCTTCTGGCTTCATGGTCCGCATCTTCGCATCATCACGCATACGAATGGTGACGAGGTTTGTCTCATCCTCCTTGTCGCCGATGATAAGCATGTATGGCACACGTTCGAGATACTGGGCCTGACGGATCATATAGCCAATCTTCTCGTTTCTATTGTCAAGTTCGACCCGAATCTTCGCTTTTTTCAGCATCTCATAGACATAGTTCGCGAATCCTTCGGCATTCTTGGAGACCAGGAGAATCTTAACCTGGGTTGGCGCAAGCCATGTCGGGAACTTGCCAGCATAGTGTTCGGTCAGGATACCAATGAAACGCTCAATGGATCCGAAGCAGACTCGGTGAATCATAATCGGATGCGGACGGGCATCATTCTCATCGACATAATTGAGGTCAAAGTTAATCGGCATCTGGAAGTCGAGTTGAATAGTTCCGCATTGCCAGGTTCTGCCAATGCAATCCCGCAAATGGAAATCAATCTTCGGACCATAGAATGCACCGTCACCTTCATTGACGATGTAGGGCAGATGTAGCTTTTCAAGTGTGTTCTTCAGACCAGTGGTCGCCGCTTCCCAGTCCTCATCGGAACCAATGCTGTCTTCCGGACGGGTGGAGAGTTCCAGGAAATAGTCAAATCCAAACTTGGTGTATACCTTGTTGATGAGGTTGACGACATTCGTAATTTCATCTTCAATCTGGTCTTGGCGAATGAAGATGTGTGCATCGTCCTGATTGAAACATCTGACACGGAACAGACCATGCAGAGTGCCTTTCAGCTCGTGACGGTGGACAGTTCCTACTTCAGCATATCTGAGCGGTAGTTCACGGTAACTGTGTGGTTTAGCCGCATAGATCATCACAGCTCCCGGACAATTCATCGGCTTGATGCCGTAGTTCTCCCCATCGATGCGAGTGGAGTACATGTTGTCTTTGTAGTGCGCCCAGTGTCCCGAGGTCTCCCAAAGATGACGGTTCATGATGAGTGGAGTAGAAATCTCCTGATAACCATTCTCCTTATGAAGTTCGCGCCAGTATTCCATCAGAGCATTCTTGATAATCATGCCATTCGGTAGGAGGAACGGGAAACCCGGGCCCTCGTCGGAAAACATGAAGAGTTTCATGTCTTTTCCGATCTTACGGTGATCACGGCGTTCGGCCTCCTCCTGGAGTTTCATGAATTCTTCGAGTTCACGGGAAGAGGCAAATGCAGTACCGTTGATACGGGTAAGCATCTTATTCTTACTGTCATTGTTCCAGTATGCAC
This sequence comes from Methanocorpusculum sp., assembly GCA_045639425.1. Lineage (GTDB taxonomy): Archaea > Halobacteriota > Methanomicrobia > Methanomicrobiales > Methanocorpusculaceae > Methanocorpusculum. Next base: position 7,812 of record JAZUDC010000029.1, on the reverse strand, counting down.
CGGAAAGTCCAGTGAGCTTGAATGCCTTAAGGGTATTAGTGTAGGTCAGGTGCGGACCAGTACACATATCGATATATTCGCCCTGTCGGTAGAAACTTAAGGGAACGTTGTCTGGAATGTCGCTGATATGTTCGACCTTGTACACCTCGTCTCGATTCTTCATGAGATTGATTGCAGCGTTTCTGGAGAGGATCATCGGCTGTAGCGGCAGATTCGCCTTGACAATGGCCTGCATCTCCTTTTCGATGGCCGGAAGGTCTGTATCGGAAAGTTTCGTGTCTCCCAGATCGACATCATAATAGAAACCTTTCTCCGTTGCTGGACCATAGGCGAACTTCGCCTGTGGATATAGACGTTTTACCGCCTGTGCAAGGATGTGGGCCGCCGTGTGTCTGATGATGTTGAGTTCCTCGTCTTTCGGACACTCGCCCGTGTGGCCATCACTGTATATGACTTTCATAGGTTGAGCTTCTCTCATGGAACCCATGAGCCGGATCCCATAGATTCTATATATTTGTTATGGAGATGGATATGTTTTTTGTCAATGAAGGCTCAGACCAGATATTACCGTTTTTTCGGTGATATAGATCTGACATAGACGATATTACATAGATTTTCAGCTGAAAAGCATTTGAAAAGAGAAATTACTTTCCGTCCTCATAGACAAAGACTTCATCAACGGTAGTGTTGAACCTGCGCGCCATCTTGAAGGCGAGACTAATAGATGGGTCGTATTTATCTTTTTCGATAGCTAGAATAGTCTGGCGTGTCACTCCAAGGTCCTTGGCGAGATCGTCCTGAGTCAAATCAAACATGGCGCGAAAGATCTTTATCTTATTCTTCATTATCAGTCTCCTTTATTAGTCTCCTCAATATTATAGCCATACTTTATGGCTGCTGTATGACACAGGACTGTGGAGTCCTATGTCATTGTTATATCTGACATTAAGTAATAAAGAATGTATCTCATCAGCAGTCTTTACTTCGAAGCACCCACCGACAGGGTACTGGAGGAAAAGCTCATTGGCGTTAGGAACCGTGAAGAGATCCGGTTTCGTCTAATCTGATTGGGACACTTGTCGACAACGGTGGCAAGTGTGAAGATTCCGGTATCCTGACCGTAGTTCTCTTAAAAAAAATGGGAGACGATGTCGTTCTTATTCTTTTCAATGACCTTTTGGCGGTGGGTATTTCCGGTGTCGACGATATTGAAAACGGCACCTATACCAAATACAACGGCAAGAAATACTACTATGTGGAAACCACCGGTAAGGACAGGGAAATCGGCGAGATTCCGTCCGATTATGCACGTAAGTTAGCAAGTATCATCTATGTTAACTGAGGAATTTTGCCCATTCCATAGCTAATTATAGGTATGAACACCAAAATATACCTACCATTACTCCTGCAAGGGGGTGCAGTCTATGCAGAAATATATCCGTACGACCTTAAAGCTTGAGCTACAGGATAAACCCGGACAACTCCTGGTAGCCATAAAACCAATCTCCGAAAGCGGAGCGAATATCATCACTATCTCACACCAGCGTGACGAGGAAAACCCAGGCTCCGACCTCATTGTCGACATTGTCATCACACTGAAAGAATCCGCACTTCCGAAACTCCTCGATTCCCTAAAGGCTCAAGGAATCGATGTCACCAGAGTCGGTATCGAACGTCTGATGTGTATGAAGACCTTCATTCTCATCGGTCATATTCTGCATACTGATCTAACCGATACCGTAAATCGTATCGACAAAAAAGATATCACGGAGGTTACGGAACTCCATATCATCATGCCGAAGGTCGATGACCATTCGACTGCAAAACTCACCCTCAAGGCAGTCAATGAAACCGAGATGGATAATGCGATAGAAAATCTCGAGAAAATAGCCGTTGAAAAACATCTTATGATTATCGACGAGATTGAGGGCCGATAATATGATGAAAGTAGCTCTCATTGGCATTGGATCCGTCGGAAAAGGGGTCGGCGAAGTCCTCAAAAACGACAAACGCTTCAAAATTATCGCTGCTGCAGACTCAAAGAGCGGCATCGTTAATCCAGAAGGTATCGACTTCGACGCCATGATGGAGACAAAAAAAGAAACAGGTCGTTGCGGAACAACTGACTGGACAGCATTCAGAATCGCCGCAGAAGTCGACTATGATGTGCTTGTTGAGGTGACGCCGACTAATGCAGTAACTGGAGAACCGGCACTTTCGATCATCAAGATAACCTTATCCCGTGGAAAACACGTGGTAACCTCCAACAAGGGACCTGTCTCGCTCGCCTATCGTGACCTGAAAGCGCTCGCAAAAGAGAGCAATGCCGACTTCCGGTTTGAAGGCACCGTCGCCGGTGCGGTACCAATCATCACCGGCATCAAGAATGGTCTTGCAGGAAACAAGATCAAAGCACTCTTCGGTGTTCTTAATGGTACCTGCAACTACATCCTCTCTAGAATGGAGGAAGAAGGACTCACCTACCAACAGGCATTATCAGAAGCCCGCGATCTCGGATATGCTGAAGCAGATCCAACCGCCGATGTCAACGGCACAGATGCAGCAATCAAACTGGTCATTCTCGCCAACACTGTTCTTGGCATGAATGTCAAACTGGAGGATGTCCAGCGGACCGGTATCGACCGGATAACCCCTGAAGCAATCAAGATGGCGAACACTACAGGACATACTATCCGTCTCATAGCATCCATCTATCCTGCCAAGAAGGAACTGGAAGTATCCCCGCGCCTCCTCCCGGAAGATGATCCGCTGGTACTTTCGGAAACCCTCAATGCCGTTACCGTTGAAACCGAATACGCCGGTGACATCACATTTATCGGTGCAGGAGCAGGATCAACCGAAACCGCATCCGCCATCCTTGCTGACCTGGTATTCATCCACAAGAGGTATGGATTTTAAAGAGACGGAGGAAAATGCAGGTGGTGTGCTTCACCGCCGGACGCTCTTCTTGCAGGCGATGCGGCAGAAGACATTCGAGAATGGCTATTTTACTACAACTGACCTTGCCGAAAAAGAATCCATACCCCGTTCAACCGCCCAGGACTGGATAAATAGGTTGGTAAGGGAAGGCTGCATCTTCATCAAGGAGGAACAACACGGAAGAATACCGGCTCATTATGCGGCACGCAGTGCTCTTCCCAAGACAACCTGCCGGCGCATCTTTGCGACCGCAGCGGGCGGGTATGCAGAAATCTTCCATGAATGCATGTCTGGCGGTTGTGCGGGATTCTGTGAATTCCACCACCGTCGGGCGGGAGGAGCCGTCATTGCAGTTTCTAGGGATGGACTGATTCTCCGCGAAACAGTGAAACTCTCGGTTCCGGGAAATTTTTCGCTTGCCAAGGCGGCAGTAGGTCTACTTTCCGTCGAAATCGACAGCAATGACATCGTCCAGACCATCCGTTCCATCTACGGTGGTGCAGCATACTCGCTCTCCTCAATGATGAGCCAAGCAAAAGGTGTCACTACGGTTGACGTGGAAACCGGAGATGGATATATCACCGGCAAGGTTCGTACCCCTGCACTGATACAGGTAACCATAGGTATCGATGATACCGATCGAAAAGGCTGTGGCGGAGCTACATTCGCTCTGGCAAACGCTCTGTTCAAATCCCTGACTGAATCCGGTGAGGCCATAGGTATCCGCCACCAGGTGGCGGCCCTGTCTCCATCCATAAAGGAAATGACCGCAGGAAACTCCTGCAGCTTCCTGGAACTAGCTGTCTCCAAGAACAAGATGGAAACATTAGGTGAAAAAATCTGCCGATTCATCGAAGATGAAAGTGTATCAGAAAACTGGGGAGTGGCCATCCTTGAAGGTATCTTCGTTCCCGAACAACTGGAACAATTGGCTGCCCGGATCAGAAGGGAACGGGTGACCTGTAGTGAGGTCCAGATGATCGCAAAATCATGCGGAGTTGTACTTTATGGCAAACGCGGTATCATCGGTGCCACTGCGGCAGTCGGTCTCAAGAACCAACCGCAGGATGTCCTGCTTGATCCAGAAGTTCCTATGGTAGAGGATACACGAAAAAGGAACTGACTATTTCTGGACCTTTCTACTTTCTCCTGTTAGAATAGTAGCCATTTTTCTGCTGTCGTTTCAGATATTTCTTCTTTTCTAGAATTTTCCACATACCCCTTTCTGACAGCATCGGCCAGTGCACCAGGTTGGCGAATTCATCAAGGGTCACCAGTGTGCCAGCGGAAAGAAGAGGCTCCATTATGACTGAAGGCCTCTCAACCAGCGCTGACAGGATTAACTTATGATGCAACTCACTTTTCGATGGGGGCACTCTGACGGCACCTGAAAGCTGTGAATGGAAGATGGTAGTCATTGATTACATTCTCCAGTTCCGAATCCGTGTAGTGATAGTCGGCGCATAGCTGAAATTCTGCAGAAATCTGTCTTTCTTGGCTTCTTCGACCAAAATATCGTCAGCAGGGTCAGTTCCCCAGATACCTGCTGTAAGTGCGCCTGACACTTTTTCGTTTTTTCATCAATCCGTTCCCACAATAGCCACATTTCACGGATATGAAGATGGGGTGATTTTCAGGGAAACGTTTGACTCCGGGCAGCGTATACTGATATCGAAGGATATTCAGGTCTTCGTTTTGCGCCCCCACATGAGAAGACAATCTGTTCCTTGCACGAATAACTAACCTTGTGGAGTCCGGTATGCCGAATGTGGCATATGCTGTCTCTTCAATAACCGATTTGGTCTCCCTCGGCATCTGGATAGTCTCGGTGTTCTGTATGACAACTGATCCGCGAATACCCGCAGACGTCTCCGCTTCGATAGTCAGTCTGGCGGTGTTCAATTTTGGTACGGCAAACGGTAACATTACGGACAACCCAGCCGGTATCGCATCCTAGTTCTCGGAACATATCTGGAAAAGATAGGAATCAGTCGAACCAATCAGCATCCTCTCTTCGGGTGCAAGGGCAGAAGTCGTATCAATGAAGACACGATCTGAAAGCGGTACCGGCTCGACGCGCAGAATATTTGCCGGCACAAACGTTTTGAGTAGTTCCGGAGGGGCTGATAACACAATGCCAGAACATTCTATTTCTAAGATTTCACGAACAAGAACATCTTCCGTTTTCTTTCGTGAACTCGCATTGCCGCTGCCCGCACGGACCAGAGCAGACGGTAGATTCAGGGTCATCAAATTCACTTCGTCTTATCCATACGTTTTGCATACGTCGCAAATGCTTCTCAATATTCCAGGGATTCTTCGAACCATTTCATGACCGTCTCGTCTTCTGAAAATTCGAGTGATTTTGACGGTTCCTGGAAAATCTGATCCGTCGATATCTGGCAATTTCGGAGCGTCTGTGCTGCAAGTTCATCGTTGCTGAGGTCCCGTTTTTTTGCCGAACATATTTTATTTTCAGATATTTGAAGAGTTCTTTTCTGCGCTCCTGATATCCCGAATATGCGTTCTCATAAAGTTTTTTCAGGAGCGGGATATCAACAGTCGATGTAGTAACCCCTGAATTCTCCGGCGGTGTGAACACGAAGATTTTGCCGGCCTTTTCCAGTTCATAGATCCACTTCAGACACTCCCGATACCGCAGAAATCGAGTATCAATCATCTTCGCAATTGTCGGGTACTTAAGAAGCATCATATGATAGATGAACTTGTGGGCCTGTGGTGGACGGACGAAACTCCGAGGGTTCTCCAGAATGACCACAACTTTGTCACATCCGTCCTCGAATGCTTTCTGGAGTGGAATCGGGTCGGCAACACCGCCATCAAAATACTTCCGGCCATCGATTTCAATTGGTTTTCCGAGAGCCGGAAGAGCAGAACTTGCCATGATCGCACGGTAATCATTGCGATCCATGTCATGTTTTGAGAAGTATTTCGCTTCACCAGTCTTTGCATCCGTTGCAACCAACAGAAACTCAGCCGGATTCGCCATCATCTCATCATAGTCAAGCGGATCTTTACCATCTTCATTGGTCAGGGTACCGAAGATATAGGGCAAATTGAAGAATGATCTATGGAAAAAAAACTGCTTAACTCCGCAGTACTGCGGATCAAGCGGATGCTCGATATAGAACCGGATGTTACGTCCGCGTTGACCGGCGACGAACGATGCTGTATTTGCCGAGCCAGATGAGACGCCGATACATTCGTCAAATGTAATATGATCATCCAGCAGCCCATCAATAACGCCTGCACTGTAGGCGCATTTCATCCCACCCCCTTCCACAACCAATCCAGTTTTCATTAACACTCAGAAACAATTATAATTTCGAAACCAGATCACGGAGCACAGCTTTCGGATCCTTGGCTTTCACGACTCCCGATGATAGCAGTACACCGTCTGCCTCGAGGTCGGCTGCTGTCTTTACACATTCACCTGTCTGAATACCTGCACCGCAGAGGACTTTGACACCCTTGTTGACACAGTGCACCATCTCAACAGATGATTTGATGATTTCCGGATCTGCCTTGGCGATCGATATCCCTGAACCAATGAGCTCCGGCGGTTCAACCGCGACATAGTCTGGGCCGAATGCGGCAGCCGCTGCAGAGACGCCCGCATTGTTGGTGCAAACCACTGATTCAAGATGGTTGAACCGCGCGGCAGTGACACAGGCCTCGATGTCCGCAATGGTTAGCCGGCGTTCCGAGTGATTTATGAGTGTTCCGGTACATCCGGCGGCACGCACAGTGAATGCTGGAACATGGCCGGTAAATGCACCTTCGACCGCGTCGATATGCTGGGCAAAAACTGGAATCTCATAATGCTTGCAGAACGGATGGAGTTCCGTAAATTGCGGGGCAACACCGATACGCACACCGGATTCCTGCATGACCATCTCGGCAGCCTCGGCGATGCGGCCAGCGTTATTGCCGGCACCTTCACGGTACGACTTGAAGTTAATGAGAATGAAGGGGGGGGTCATCGTATAAACTCCCATTTATCTCTTCTTGACCTGGAAGACGTCACCGAGCGTAGTTGCGGCGATACCGCCGGTCTTCATGGCAGAATCAGTATCCTCGACATCGATGAGAACGATGCCGAGTTCAGCCTCAAGTTTCTTGCATTCAGCTTCGGTCGGCGCGCGTTCACCGCGTTCGAGTTTCTTGATGTCAATCTCCTGCATCTTGAGGATGTAGGCAAGATCGTTCTGAGAGTAGCCTTTTTCCCGACGGGCAGCTGCAATACGTTTACCGTAATCCTCAACGACTTCGCCCTGGATCATATCAAACATATCGCGTTTGCGGTTCGGTTGTCTTCCTCCCTGGTATGATGGCGTGCGGGGTGCACGCGCAACTGCCGGCGCCACATAATCGCGACCGAAGGATGTACGCGGCGCTTTCGGCGGTTGAATTTCCGTGCCGAGTTTCGCACACTTGTTGCAAACTTTCATCGGTTTTGTGCCCTCAATCTGAACCAGATGTGCTTTCTTGGTCAGTGGAGCACCGCATAATTCACAGTATTCTGTCTGCATGACTATCAATAAGTATTGTTTTGATGTGTATCACATTAATCCTTTTCACCTTTGATAGACACTGTAGTATCCAGAAATTAGTTCAGTTTTCACTTGATTCCAAATCTCACCCCTCACAAATGGTTTGGGATTCGGTTTGGGATTCAAAACCATCTATTCACGTAATTTAGGATTGTTCCTTGCTTGAATGAATACCAGAAGACCGCGATGGGTGTTTTTCAACCAGACTTTTGTGCGGTTTGATATAATTTTGCCGATGGATTACAGATACAATCGTCTTCATTTTCCAGAGACACTGATCCACTTCCCGGAAGAACCG
>JAZUDC010000028.1:0-3890 GCA_045639425.1 Methanocorpusculum sp. | reverse complement strand
GGAACTAGTGATCGCTGCACCCCCGCTTTCTTTTACGAATTCTTAAGTCCTCACAGTAGTGTATCGTCTCTTTTTCCTGCAGAATCTATAAATCGAAATCTCACACAAGTTAACCGCCCTATAATTATTTATGAGAATTCGGTGAAATGAATTATCTACAAATATCTGTGTATGCCTGTGTGGAGAAAAAAATATAGCTAAAAGTATAGTTTTTGGAGTTGTCTTGAATATTCTCTTCGGCAAAATCAGACAGATTTATGTCAGCAGAATTGCACTTGGAACCTCCTCTTCATAATTGAACTAGTTGGTTGTATCTTTGCAGGGCTGATTATCCCTGGCACTGACCGTCGTGCAGACTGGAGATGCCTGCTGCATTCTTCCTCAGATTAAGGAGATAATCCTCCCTTTTTTCGATACAAATATTATCCGTTATTTCCTATACTATAAGTGTAGGCGGTAGTGGTCTAATGGCATGACAGGAGCTTCCCAAGCTTCTAATCCGGGTTCGATCCCCGGTTATCGCACTTTTATTATGACTTCTTCTGAAAATATCCTGACGATAGACGAGCAGATTGAAAAGGTGGTATCCATCTTGAACCATGACGGTTTGGTGGTATATCCGACCGAAACCGTCTACGGTCTCGGTGCAGACGCTCTGTCGGAGGCGGCGGTTATGAAGATTTATGAGGCAAAGCAGCGGCTACTTGGCAAACCGATTTCGGTTGCGGTTGCTGATATCGACATGATTTACGGCATCGCTCGGGTCGACGAGGTGGCTGAAAAGTTCATCAGCAAATTCCTCCCCGGTCCGGTGACGGTGATCCTGGAAGCGAACAGCGTTCCGCCGAAAGAGCTGACGGCGGGAAGTGGTATGATCGGTATCCGCTATCCTGACCACCAGATCGCCCAGCAGCTGATTGCCGCACTGGATTGTCCGATCACGTCGACGTCGGCGAACATTTCTGGAGAAGTCTCGCCTACCACTGCTGATATGGTTAATGTGCCGTACGATTATCTGATCGATGGCGGTGCGCTTGCCGGCACGCCGAGCACGGTCGTCAGTCTCGCCGAATGGAAGATCGTGCGTCCGGGCGCCATGCTTGACGAAGTCGTCCATTTCCTGAAAGAGCAGCGCACCTGATGAAACGAACATTCACTGTGTGGTCAGCGTTCGAGCGACGGTTGTGCCCAAACATGTTCTCATGCTCAGATGGCTTGTTTGATCAATCTGTTTTCTGATACCCCTTCTGGCGATTACCGTCCTGTCGATGGGAGGAATCATCATCGACAGGATTCCGGTCATCACCTCCCTGCTGGAGTTTGGATGGACGATGCCTGTCGGACCACATCGCAGATTCCATCCCTGGCGAGAATTGGCACATATGCGGAGGAACTGCTGCCGGTCGACAAGGAGGATGAGAGCAGGAAGATACAGGAGGCAGGCTCGAAGGTCATCATGGTGGGAGACGGCATCAGCGATGCACCCGCTTGCCGTCGTTGGCGGAACATACAGCGTCATCTGGAAGAGCTTGTTCTTGTGCATACTCTGCTCGTCGGTCTGTGTAGTGGGAAACACCCTGTGTCTTCTCCGGTTCCGCGGAATTCCGCGCTTTGCTGGGGATGGGATTGATAATTCCTCAGTGAAAAATAATAGCAGTATGAGAAAAGTGATTTCCGTCAAAAGTATGATGTGCAAGCACTGCCAGGCGGCAGTGACCAATGCGCTCAAAGGCATCCTTGGCGTCTCCGACATGTCCCTGGAGGAGAACTGTGCGACCATCACCGATACCGTCGTCGACGATACCCTGAGGGACACCATCGTTGCGGCCGATTTCAGGGTCATCAGGTTCCAGCGTGATGTCTCGATGCTGTTCAACCACTGGATCCTCTGTAAGGACTGCATGAAATACAATCTGAAGAAGACATGAACAAGAATTTACTGAAGGGGGACGAGACGCTGTTTCGCGATCCCGACGTGTTCGGGCTGAGCTATGTTCCCGAACAGTTCGACTACCGCGACGAACAGACGGAAGCCCTGGCGTTCTCGATCAGGCCGGGTCTTCGCGGTGGCCGGATCCTCGACAGCGTCTGCTGCGGACCACCTGCTACCGGCAAGACGACTTCCGTGAAGAAAATATTCGATCTGCTGGAGGAGACGACGGACCGGATCATCCCCGTTCATGTCAACTGCAAGGTAGATTCCACCGAATACGCGGTCTTTTCCCGCATCTACACATCGCTTACGAAACAGCGTACGCCGCTTTCGGGCACGTCGAGAAAGCAAATCATGGACCAGATTGCGCGCTACATCCAGACGCAGAGAATCCAGCTGCTGCTGTGCCTGGACGATGCGAACTATTTGATCTACCAGAAGGAGTTCATCAACGTCATCTATCCGCTGGTCCGGGTGCATGAGGTCTATCCGGAGGTCAATATCGGCATCATCCTCATCATCAGCGACCCTGCAGTCGACGTTATGGAAAGCCTGGACGTGCTCACCCGCTCGACGTTCCATCCGGACGTCATCGAGTATCCACCCTACACGGTCCAGGAGATCGCGGGCATCCTCAACGCCCGGGTCATCGCTGGTTTGTTCCCAAACGTCCTTTCTCCAGCGCATCTCGATCGGATCGTGGACACCTGCATGCAGTACGGCGACGTGCGGCTCGGGCTCGCCATCATCAGGCGTGCGGTGATGCTGGCGGAACACGACGCCCGCAAGACGGTGACCGATGCGGATGTGGAGAAGGTGCTGGACTCGCTACTGAACATCCACCTGCTCGAGCGAATGAAGCCACTCTCCGCCGACGAACGGCTGGTTCTCGCGGAAATTGTCGAGCTGTCCGAGACCAAGGACAAGATCAGTACGAAGGAGGTGGGGCAGGTGTTTCTGCCGACTGGTCCCAAGCGGACACGGATGGCGGCGATATTCACCCGGCTTTCCGATGTGGGGCTGGTCGACCTCGAGTACGCGAATACGGGTGGCGGCAGACGCCGGTATGTCCGCCTGCACGGCGCACGGACTGATTTTGTTCGGTGTCTCGCGGCTCTTGCACCGCAGGATGAGGAAAAGTGATTCCGACCAGTCATTTCCGCCAGACTCCGCCGGTTCAGCATTTCATTGATGAATTGTATTCCTGTATTCCTCTTTTTTCCGCCGCAGGATGTTTTCCGCACCCCGTTCCGGCGTTCATTTAATCACCGATTGAGTACTGGAAATTCCATATTGTATATATATATCTGCCGGACCGTCTGGTAGGAGGGTGCATAGAGAATGAAGAAAAAGGTCTGCTGTACACGGTTCTGGCTGCGGAGCTGATTGCGCCGTGGTGTTCACCGGTGCGGCGGCCGGATCCGGCGCCGACTGTATCTTCCTGATGAGGCAACCATCTGCCTGATCAACGTCCTGGGAACCCATGATTCGGGCGCCCTTGATCTGCATTATGTGGCACCCCAGTACTTTATGGCCTGTCAGAACCTGGAACTCAAAGAGCAGTACAACGCCGGTGTTAGATGGTTCGATTTCTGGTATCAGGTGACTGACAACGGAAAGGGTGCTTATCTCTGCCATGACCACTGTGATTGCCACATGAACAAAGAGACATTTCTCCACACTGGCTGCGGAAGACTTACGTTCGAATCGGAAAGGGACCAGATTCTGGACTGTGTCGTGAACCACCCCAGTGAGTTCGCCATTGTCACCCTGCAGCGGGATTACAGGAACAAGGAGATATCGGCAGTCATCTGACTGTAGTATTCCAAAATTAGTTCAGTTTTCACTTGATTTCAAATCTCACCCCTCACAAATGGTTTGGGATTCGGTTTGGGATTCAAAACCATCTATTCACGTAATTTAGGATTGTTCCTTGCTTGAATGAATATCAGAAGAC
>JAZUDC010000027.1:0-17520 GCA_045639425.1 Methanocorpusculum sp. | reverse complement strand
ACCAACTCCTTGGCTCACAGAACGACATGGCTACGATCCGACTTCCAGTGAGTTCAGGTTCGACACCACGCTGATTCAATTCCATCAAGATAGTGGCGGCATCTTCTCTGACTTTCGGTAGACCGCGCTGTTCCAGATTGGCAACATAGGTGATATCAGCATCCCCGCACGTTTCGTGGATGGCACAGAGATAGTCGGCAAACATATACGCAGTCTCCTTCTTCGCATTCAAGACAACAAGGCCTTTCTTTCCAGTAGCGGCAAACTTGAGCAGTTTTGCCGCAACCTGATGTTTCAGGTCTCCGCGAGACGGGGCAAGGTATGCCTTTGATGCCGCACCGCGCGTATGCTCTACCTCGTTGGCGGCTGCCAGGATCCGTTTCTGCCGTTCCAGTTCTTCTTCCGATATCCATCCCGCTTTACAGGCAGGTTCCAGCGCGGCAATTACCCCCTCGATATTTTCACGGAATCCTGCATGGATAGATACGCCAATCGCAGGCGTAGTAATTCCAGCCTCAAGAATACCGCTTTCCAGATCCTCACCGATAATCATGGACACACAGGTTCCTACCACCGCGATTCTCTGCGGATGAAATTCCGATTCCGCGAATCGGAGAACTTCTTCCAGCCGTTTCTGTCCGCCGAACACAAACTCCTCATCGCCGAGCGACGTCGTCAGCACCCGGATTCCATCATCTTCCAGGAGCCTTGCATGTTTGAACGAACAACCGGACGGACCGTGCAGAACGGCTACATCGACTTTCAGGTCGCGCAGGGTATACAGAGCGGCAACAATCGAACTCGGACGCGGGTGATAATACTGCATTTCTTCTACCTCCAGGTCTTTACACACAAAAGAACAGCCGCTCCAATCGGTTTCGCACAACGTACCGCCTGCTGCTCTAAATTGTCTACTGATTCTCCGGATGCACGAATCACCGATACCGGAGAAAGCATGGCAATCACCGATTCAATCGCCGATGCCGACATCTCTTCACATACCGCATGGCCACCCTCGCCAATGACCAGGATGATCTCCTTACCTGTCTTCTTCTTCAGATACACGAACGCTTCGGCAATATTCTCAGGATTCGTACCTGAATTCGCATTGTCCAACACAGGAACCCCCTCGACTTCACGATACATCATTCTGCCCTCAACCCCAGCAAATCTAGAGAGAGGAGATACGTCAAGATTCAGAAGAACTCCAGCCGCCGCCGCTATCGAGAGAGCGGTCCGGTATACCGCAAGATCTGCAAGCGGATTTTCAAACGAACCGTGTGATACGGTCGAAAATGTGTTGCCTTCGACGGTAACAAGCTCTTCTGCAAAATGCATTCCCGTTTTAGCAAGACTCCGAGGAACTAGCACCGTTCTGCATGCAGAGAGACTTTCTTGTTTCGCTGCAAGAGCCGATTTTTTCCCTGCTGCAATCGGATAGTCAAGATCGGAGGTCAGAACCCCCAGTTCCCCAACCCAGCAGACACCGATGGACCCTTCGGCGACGATCCAGTCAGCACCTTCCTTATCGGCCGTGTTCACCGCAAACAGGAGAGAGGCAGGTGTGATACTCTTCTTGAACAGCAATTTCTTTTCCGGATACAGCCAGGTACCGGTACTGGTATGCACAATCGTTTTCCCCCGCAGCAGTGCAGTAATCGCATATGCAACCGTGGTCTTTCCGCGTGCCCCTGTAATTTCGATAATCCGCGCCCGGCATGCTGGAATCAGACGTGCCACCATCTGATGATGCGTCATCTTCGGTACCGGAACACTGAGATGCTGATAATCAGGGTCAAGATGAACCGGTGCTGCGATAACATCATATCCGCGATTCTGCACCTCATTCAATGGTATCGCTTTTCCGCGATAGACATCGATTGCATCCACATCATCTCCGTTACGAAGAAGTGCTTCCGCCAACACCGCTCCACCGTGAATTGTGTCTAGAACCAGGACCCTCACGCGGTCATCTCTCAATAAGTTTCAAAGCAGCATGTGCATTCTTAAGCATCAAATCGGCGAGTAGCACATCAATGCCAATTGGTTCAGCATACGCAAAGGGAACCATCTTTCCGTTTGATAATGTGAACTGACCGGTTTTTTTACCTCTCTCCAGACCAAGCAGCCGCGGAATATCACGCAGAATGTGAATGCCCTTAGCAAGAAACAGCGGTACGACAAGCAGTATATCCAAATCCTCACCCTTCATCTGCTCCATCCCCTCCGTAACGTTTGGATTGCTATATTCCAGGAAACAGGACTTGACGATATAATCCGGTCGCTTGTCCTTCATCATCTCCGCAGTCATGGTAATCAGCTGCTTATTGTATTCTAACCGACTCCCGTGACCGACCAGGAGAATGCCTATCTTATCCATGTTTCATATGTATAACCTCATACGATATAAATTAGTATTATTTAATTTAAATTAGTAATACGATATTGTATAAATAGTACATATTTGTATGAACCTATCTAAATAGTATGAAATTCAATAAAATTAGTAACAGTATGATTCCCGAAGAAACCGTTACTAGATTCTTCTCCCTGGATAAGGCAGAGCGGGCAGCTGCTTCCAGAATCCTCGGCAAGGCGGGAGATGAAGGGGTGGCGTTTGTCCTTCCCTATTTGTCTTCGCAGACGTGGAGACTCCGTTACCGTGCATGTGAAGTTATCGGGTTCGCAAATCTGCCGAAGTATGCCGATTGTCTGATTCCCGGGTTGTCCGATGAAAATGGTCATGTACGCTATATGGCAGTGAAATCCCTGGGCCTGATTGGCACGCCTGAAAAGTATCAGGAGCGGATAACACCGCTTCTTAACGACACGAATTTGTTTGTGGCCCGGATTGCCGGAAAGGTACTGGATATATGGAAGACGTAACAGCTGATATCTGGTTCACAAAAGGGCTTGCCGCATATGCAAAGCGGAATCTTGCAACGGCGGAAGAGGCATTTTCACAGGCTGTCTCAGGTAATCCAGAGAATCCAAATTACCTCTCTTATCTCGGAATCGTTAAGGGTGAACTGGGTAAAAAAGCCGAGGCAGCTGACCTCCTCTCTAGGGCCGTTGATCTTCTTCCGACTTCAATCCCCCTCAGATATACGAAGGCTGAAGTGTTTCTGCAGTCAGGTAAATCGGAGGAGGCAAAACCCGATTTTATGCGGATATGTGCCGACACCGATACAGAGTCATTGTACTGGCAGTCACTTTCCCACTTTAATCTTGGTCTAATAGCACTGAGTTCAGAAAATATCGAAGAGGCCATTCTTGAACTCTCAGATGCAGAAGATATCGCAAAACATCTGGGAGATTCTGGACTGATTGCCCGGATATCCGCAGAACTCGAGAAAAATGGATTTTAAGACAGTACACGTAATACATAACAAAACAAAATGATGAATAGAAACTGTGCAGGTGAAACGTTATGATTGCTCTGATGCTCGATATCTCTAAACTTCGCGTTTTGGTCTTCGGCAACGGTACCGTAGGAAACCGTAAAGCGCAGCATTTTGCCGAGGAATCCGCTGAAATCAGGATTGTTGATAAAGAGGAGGTAGGTACCGAATCAGATTTGGAGTCTTTGATAAAAACCTACGACATTATCATCGCTGCGACCGACAATCCTTCGTTCAACGATACCGTCCTTGGATATGCAAAGTCCATGAACAAATGGTACAACTCTGCTACCGGCAAAGGAAACTTCCTCATTCCCGCCACATTTCAGGAAGGGGATATATCAATCGCAGTATCGGCCAACGGGAAAGCTCCCGCAGCAGCTGCATATATCAGAAACAAAATTGAGAAGGAATGGCCAGCTCTTCAGAAGATGGTCGAACTGCAGGATAAACTACGGACTGTGCTGAAACAGCAGGTCAAAGATCAGAACCGGCGGGCTGGGATTCTGTGTTCCATACTTGAAGACGACAATATCTGGAGAGCACTTGAAGAAGGTGAGATCTTCGAGGCTGAAAAACTCGCATGGAGGCATCTGTGAACTGTGATATCGCGCTGGCATCCTGCAATCTCAGCAACCATGATGTCTCGTTCCTTGCGGATATCAGATTCGAGGATGAAGACGCCTTTTATCGGGAGGCAAAGAAGGTCTTTCCTGCCGTCTGTCTCATCCAGACCTGCGGACGTATCGAGTTACTTGTCCACGGAAAAAAAGAGAATCTGGAATCGTATCTCAAGACCAAAGGTAAAAACGGATTCGAGTACTTCGAAGGTGAGGATGTCCTTGCCCACCTCGGTCAACTTGCCGCCGGAACCCAGTCCGTCATCGTCGGTGAAGACCAGATACTCGGACAGCTCAAATCAGCCTTGATCTCCAGTGAAGAGCGTGGTGCATCCGATGCGGTAATTTCAACCTGTATTTCAGAAGCCGTCCATCTCGGGGTTTATGTCCGGCAGAATACGACAATCAACCGTGGGGCGGTATCCATCGGCTCGGCTGCGGTCATGCTTGCCGAATCGGAACTTGGTGATCTGTCTGGAAAGAACATTCTTGTTGTCGGCGGAGGGGAGATGGGACAGCTGGTTGCCAAATCACTGGCAGAAAAGAATCTCAAAGCAATCTATGTGACAAACCGGACCTATGAAAACGCCAAGCAGATTGCTGAAGATGTCGGTGGACGGGCAATGCATCTCGATCAACTCTATCCCTGCATTGCCCTCTCGGATGTCGTCATATCATGTACAGCAGCACCGCACGAGATCATCCTGAAAGACGAACTTGCCGAAGTCATGGAAGACCGCCTGTGGCCGCTCGATCCCGAACCGCGGAAACTCATGATCCTCGACATCGCAAATCCGCCGGATGTAGAAGCGGCATGTGCAACGGTGCCGGGCGTCACGCTTTACACCATTGACAATTTGAAGGACGTGTCGAATGAAACGATGCGGCATCGGTTCCATGAAGCGGAACAGGCCGATGCAATTGTTGCCGCCTATCTTCCTGAATATGTAAAATCCATCAATCGTACGGCTGCAGCCGGTATCCTCTCTTCCCTGTATTCCTGGGCGGAATCTATTCGGAAACGTGAGGTGACCAAAGCACTGCACAAACTAGAAGGGGGATCCGACGCCAAGCAGATCATGGAGGATATGACGACATCTCTTACCAAGAAACTGCTGGAAGCTGCGGCGACTGCCATCAAAAAGTCCGCTGAAACCGAAGATCCGCAAGCCGCTGAAAAAATTGTAACCACCATTACCGGAGGGAGAAACTAACCATGTACCCGCAAACACGTATGAGACGACTGAGAAAGAGGAACCTTGCACCGCTATTTGCCGAAAACAGACTGCATCCGGAAGAATTCTGCCTGCCGCTCTTTTTCGATGAAACGACCGAGACTCGAGTGCCGATTGCATCCATGCCGGGGCAGTTCAGATACCCGCTGAAAGAGGCGGGAGCTATAGCAACAGAACTGGTTAGGGAGGGTGTCAGATCTGTTCTTCTCTTCGGTATTCCGAAAGTAAAGGATACCGCGGCCTCATCGGCGTTTGCACAGGACGGCATCGTACAGAAAGCGGTCGCGGCAATGAAGAATGCGGAACCGAATCTGGTCGTTATCACCGATGTCTGTGCCTGTGAATACACCTCACATGGACATTGCGGTATTGTACATGAAACTTGCAGCGGTCCTGATCTCGATAACGATGCATCGCTTCGTCTGATGCAAAAAATCGCGGTCAGTCATGCAAAGGCCGGTGCTGACATGGTTGCCCCGAGCTGCATGCTCGATGGAATGGTTCTTGCTATCCGTGATGCCCTCGATTCAGCAGGATTCTCCGATATTCTCATCATGTCCTACAGTACAAAATTCGCGTCCTGTCTCTATGGCCCGTTCCGGGAAGCGGCCGATTCCGGATTCGCATTCGGCGACAGGACAACGTACCAGATGAATCCGGCAAACAAGAACGAAGCGCTGCGGGAAAGCAGACTCGATGCGGAAGAGGGGGCGGATATCCTGATGGTAAAACCGGCGACCTTCTATCTCGACATCGTTTCCGCGGTAAAGACTCTGGGACTGCCGGTTGCAACCTATCATGTCTCCGGAGAATATTCCATGATCAAAGCGGCGGCGGCGGCCGGATACCTCGATGAGAAACATACGGTCATGGAGGCCATGGTCTCCCTGAAACGGGCAGGAGTGGATCTCATCATCACCTATTACACCCGTGATATTCTCAGGTGGCTCAATGGATAACGATATAGCAGGACCAGAATCAAAGAAACTTTTTAAAACTGCAAAACAGATGCTACCCGGCGGCGTATCCAGTCCGGTCCGAGCAATCTCCCCCTATCCGTTCTACGCTGTCTCGGCAAAGGGTTCCAAACTGTATACCGTAGACGGCAGAACGTACATCGACTGCTGTCTGGGCTACGGACCGATGTTCCTCGGCCATCAGAACCCGGTGGTCAAGAAAGCTGTTGCAGACCAACTGGAAAACGGATGGCTGTTCGGTACGCCGAGTGAACTTGAGATCCGGCTTGCCGATATTATCACTGATGACTATTCGGCGATAGACATGCTCCGGTTCGTATCAACCGGATGCGAAGCAACCATGTCGGCAATCCGGCTTGCCCGCGGATTCACGAGAAAGACTGGAGTCGTCAAGGTAAAAGGTGGATTCCACGGAGCCCACGACAGCATGCTGGTCTCTGCCGGATCCGGTGCCGCATCACGTCCGGACACGCTCGGCGTTCCGGAAACGGTGGCATCCGCTACCCGGCAGGTACCCTACAACGACGCTGAAACTTTGGATACACTGCTGACGAAAGATGACGATATCGCCGCATTCATCATCGAACCGGTCATGGGAAATTGTGGAGTCATTCCACCGCAGAAAAACTATCTGCGTGATGTTCGTGAAATCACCAAGGCACACGACGTTCTTCTGATCTTCGATGAAGTGATTACCGGATACCGGCTGGGTCTTGGCGGGGTACAGGGCATGCTCGGAATCAAACCTGACATAACGACACTCGGAAAAATCGTCGGTGGTGGACTACCGATAGGTGTCTTCGGCGGCAGACACGATATCATGAAACTAGTTGCTCCCGAAGGCAATGTATACAATGCCGGAACATTCAATGCGAACCCCTTATCGATGTCTGCGGGAATTGCAGCACTGACCTGGCTTCATGACCATGCCGACGGATATGCACGCCTTTCCGGAGCCGTTGAAAAAATCAAAGCAAGCCTCACAGCAGAAAAACAGGACGCATTTTCCTCCTGCGGTTCGATGTTCAAATACTTCTTCCGTCGGACGGCACCGACAAACTATGCTGAATCAAAAGAGTCCGATACAAAGGCATTCAGGAAGTTCTGGGAGATGGCGCTCTCCAAAGGCGTGTTCCTGCCGCCGTCGCAGTTTGAATCGAACTTTTTATCGTTTGCACACACTGATGAAGATATAGATACTCTCTGTGAGGTTTATTCATGTCTGTAATCAGAATAGGTACCCGCGGTAGCAAACTGGCACTTGTTCAGACGAAACTGGTAATCGATGCCCTGAGCAAGCAGGGAATCGAGGGTGAACAGGTAATCGTATCCACCATAGGAGATCGGAAAACCGATGTCCCGCTCAATGAAGCCGGTGGAAATGGTTTGTTTGTCCGTGAAATAGATGCGGCAATCCTCGACGGTCGGATCGATGCCGCTGTGCACAGTATGAAGGATATTCCAACAGAACGGCCGAACGGTGTCATAATCGCAGCGGCTCTCAAGCGTGCACCACCGTTCGATTTTGTGGCATCCAACAAACCGTTTTCGGAAATCTATCTGTTCGGAACATCATCACCGCGGAGGAGAGCACAACTTCTGCGCTATTATCATAAATATCGTGAGATGCACATCGCCCCCATCAGAGGAAACATTGATACCCGACTTGCTAAACTGGATGCCGGAGAGTTCGATGCGCTGGTTCTGGCAGAAGCAGGACTCATGCGTCTCAGCATCCATACCAATGGCTTCAGACTGCCGGTAGATGCATTCGTCCCGTCACCGAATCAAGGTGCGGTTGCCGTCGTATCGCGCGATACACCGGAACTCAAAGCGATGTTCAACAAGATAAACGATCGCGAAACGGCATATGCAACAGCAGTCGAACGGATTATCATGGAAGAACTCGGGGGAGACTGTTTCACGCCGATCGGCGCATACTGTCAGGGCAACAGAATACTTGCTGAAGTCCTTTCTCCGGACGGCATGCGGGCACAGCGGGTGGAGTCGGATGTCCCCTGTCTGGAAGTGGCCCACGCAATCGGCCATGAACTGAAGAGGAGAGCAGCAGAGATTCTTGCCGAATGCAAAGAAAAGGTCGGTGATGACTGATGGCGAAAGGATCGGTCTGTCTAGTCGGCGCCGGGCCCGGAGGACTCTCGCTTATCACACCCATCGCACTGAAAACGGTTGCCGCAGCTGACGTCATCTATTATGACCGTCTGCTCGGTCCCGACATCATCGCATTTCTGCCGGAAACAGCTGAACTGATCGATGTCGGTAAATCCCCAGACGGCAAAACCGTGCTGCAGTCTGAGATCAACCGGATGATGGGTGAATCTGCGCTCAGCGGTAAACGTGTCGTGCGACTGAAAGGCGGCGATCCGTTCGTCTTCGGACGCGGCGGTGAAGAGATGGAATACCTCCGGTTTCTCGGTATCCAGGTCACCTGTATTCCCGGCATCACCAGCGGCATTGCCGTTCCGGAATCAGTCGGAATTCCAGTAACCCACCGAGGGGTCTCACGCTCGGTCACGCTCGTTACCGGTCATGAAGGAAGCAACGGCGCAACCGACTGGTCATGGTATGCGAAGTGTCCGGGAACACTTGTTATCTATATGGGGTCGAGCCGTATCTCCGATATTGCAACCGCACTGGTTGAGAACGGCATGAAGGAAGATACAAAGACTGCAGTCATTGAACATGGCTTCGCTCCTGACTGTAGAGTCACCTGCTTGCCACTGAAGGAACTGGCAGCCGGGAAACAGAACTTCGATCATCCAGCACTCACGGTCATCGGTGAAGTCGCCGGCATGTACCGTGACTAATCTTTTTTTGTTCTCGCCAAAAACACCCGAGACAGCAGAACCATTGTTTTGAAAAAATACCCATAGACCGTATGAACCTGTGATTATCGGTGAAGGTGTAACGGTCAAATTCAATGTCAATATCAGAACCTCCGGCGTCAGGATAAACGGTATAATAATCAGAATCTTCTTTTTCAGTTAGTCACCGATCTCGATGTCATAGACAGCGTGCCACGATGTCGGCGAGTAGGATCGAATATATTTTTCAGTGATTTTTGCCGCAGGAAACACCTTAAGAATATCAGTGGTGTGTTCACCTTCATGTTCGACCAGTGAATAGAGGTGGATGGTGCATCTTGGTGCAGCAAGATTTGCAGCTGCTTCCAAAAACTCGTAGGCAGTGAACGGCAGGTTCATGATAATCCGGTCGAATTTCATGGTCGGTAGAAGAGACGGCAGATTGCAGGCATCGCCGACCATTGGAACCACATTCGTTATCCTGTTAATGCGAAGGTTTTGCTGCATCAATTCGACCGCCCGTGGGTTCAGATCGTTTGCCACCATCAGCCAGCATTTTCCGCTCAGTGTGATCGCAAACGGTCCGACACCGGCGAACATGTCGAGGACCTGTTCACCATCATGCATAAACGACAATAGCCGTCGCCGTTCGCTGGACAGACGTGCGGAGAAATATGCGGCCGAGAGGTCGACAATCATCCGGTGACCGTATTCCGTATAGATCGTCTGCGTGGTATTCTCACCAGCAAGAACCCTGAACCTCCGTGTACGGAATTCGCCTTCTATCGGTGAAGTCGCATACAGTACTGTGTGGACGTTTGGCCTGTTCTTTAGGACCTGAGCGGCGGCATCCACATCGTCATCCTGTAGAATCATCAGACCGCCTACCTGTTCGTGGCGTGCGAGGTTTTCCCGTACCGGACTGAGCGGAAACTCCATCTCTCGAGCATTTTCAATCTTCTCAATAATCGGAATATGGAGATATCCGTCCTTCACATACGGTCGATACGCACGGTCATAGAGACTTTCGCCGATAAGTTTCCGGCGAATCGTTTCTCCTTCAGACAGTGAAACCTGAATACCCCACTGTATCCCTGATTTGTTACTTCCGGTCATGCTGCGCCTCCTGGATAACTGCTGTAAGGTTCCGTGCGGCCGCGGAAATGTCCGGCTGACTAACGACCGCTGAAATCACCGCGACCGAGTCAAGTCCGGCAAGCACCGCCTCACGTGAGTTTTCCGCAGAAAGACCGCCGATACCGACAAGCGGGACCATGGGATACTTCGCACGGATCTCACGGACTAGCGAGAGTCCGTGACCTTCGCCGGCATCACGTTTCGATGCCGTTGCATAGACCGGGCTCACCGCAACATAGGATGCGCCGTTCTTCACCGCCTCATCGGCTTCGGAAACCGACCCGACCGAGATGCCGATGATGAAATCCGGTCCGCACATCTTCCGGGCAACGGAAAGCGGCAGATCACTCTGGCCAAGATGCACACCGTCGGCACCGGAGGCAATTGCAATATCGATACGGTCATTGACAATAAAGACCGCATTTCCCCGACATACCTTGGCAATACTGCATGCCTCTGCATATAGCCGTGCGGAGGACGCCATCTTATCCCGAAGTTGGATGATCTTCGCTCCTCCATCGATTGCCTCCCGGACAACCTCAAGATGGGTCTTTTCGTGCGAGAGTTCTTCGTCCATCACCACATATAGTCCGGATATCATGCCTTTACCTCGCGTATTTTGCCATATTTTTTGAGAATGTCTGCAGAAATATGTGAAGTTTCATCGAAAAATGCAACCTTGAAACTTCCCGGGCCGCTCGTACGGGCAGCCGCTTTTTCACCAGCGATGCCGAGAGCAGCCAGTGCCGATACCGTCGCATCAAACGCCGGAGCAACTACCGCTGCAGCCGCAACACAGCTTCCTGCCATACACCCGGTTCCAGAGACAAAACCCATTTCAGGAACCCCGTTGGAGACTTCAGCGATACGGGTACCGTCGGTTATGATGTCCACCGGTCCGCTTGCTACCACGACTGCACCGGTTTCACGGGAAAGATTCAGCATGGTGGTTCGGTCAACTATTCCCTTCGAATCGACGCCGCGTGCCACTGAGGGCCCGCCGGAAAGTGCACTGATTTCCGCCGCGTTTCCTTTTATCACCGCTATCTTATATTTCTTGATGAGTAATTTCGCAATGGTCTTACGTATCAGGGAATTGCCGATGCCGACCGGGTCCAGAACTATTGGTTTGTTTTCTTTGGATGCCACGTCCGCCGCCGCACACATGGTGTTCAACTGATGCTGATGCACGGTTCCGAGATTCAGCAGCAGAGCGTCGGATATCTGCATGAGCTCCACTGCATCCGCCGGGTCGTCTGATATTACGGGGGCAGCTCCGAAACAGATGGTTATATTGGCACAGTCGTTCACCGTAACCGTATTGGTTACCTGCAGAACCAGCGGGTTGCGATTCCGGACTGCGGTTAGAACGGAGGAGTAGGCATCCATGTATCTAGTATGTATGTTACTCAGCCACAAAAAAGCTATTTAGTAGTTTAAAAACAAATAGTCAAATATGGATACACCAATAGAGAAAATTCGTTCGGGAACATGGAAACTGCATTCCCTCGAAAAAGAGATGAAACCAGACGAAGCCATCGCGCTCAGACGCAGATATATCGAAGAGACGGCAAAAGCCGACCTCAAGAATATTGGCAACTATACCATACCAGAAGATTACGCCGTAACCCACAATATCGAAAATATGATCGGATGTGTACAGATACCGGTAGGTGTCGCAGGTCCTTTGGCAGTCAACGGCAGATATGCATCCGGACAATACTATATTCCGCTTGCCACTACCGAAGGAGCACTAGTCGCCTCGATCAACCGCGGATGCCGAGCAATCACTGCCGCCGGTGGGGCCGATGCCAGAATCTTCAATGACGGTATGTCTCGAGCACCGGTTTTCGCTGCCCGAGATATTCCGCACGCGGCAGAGTCGGCAGCGTGGATTGATGAGCACTTTAGTGAGATAAAGTCGACAGCGGAAACCACGACTACACACGGAAAACTCACGTCCGTCACGGTTTATACTGCCGGCACCAGCGTCTATGTCCGGATGGTATTGGATACCGGACTCTCAATGGGCATGAACATGGCGACATTTGCCGCAGAATCCGCATCAAAGCTGATTGAGGAAAAGACCGGACTTCGACTGGTCGCTTCATCCGGAAACCTCTGCTGCGACAAGAAACCGGCAGCAGTAAATCTGATCGAGGGCAGAGGAAAAACCGTTTCAGCCGGCATTTTTCTTTCCGATGATCTGCTGAAGAACGTGTTCAAGACCGATGCAAAAACCGTTGCTGAAGTCAATCTCAGAAAGAACATGGAAGGTTCGGCACGTGCCGGAGCATGCGGATTCAATGCCCATGCGGCGAACATCATTGCAGCCCTCTTCATTGCAACCGGCCAGGATCCGGCACATGTCGTGGAAGGAAGCAGCTGCATCACAACAGCAGAACTGCAGAATAGCGGTATCTACCTTGCCGTAACAATTCCTTCGCTCCAGATAGGAGTCTTAGGCGGTGGGACTGAACTACCCTGTCAGCGTGATGCCTTAACTCTCATGGATTGCGGCAGAAAGGAAGAGGGAGACGCAAAGAAATTCGCAGAGATTGCAGCGACCGCTGTTCTGGCAGGAGAAATTTCACTGATTGCCGCCATTGGTACTGGGACACTGGGATCGGCACACAAGAAACTTGCACGCGGATAATGTACCCATGACTGTCATTGACAGATATCACGTTCTTGTTATCGGATCGGGAGGAGCGGGTATACGTGCCGCGCTGGAAGCTGTGAAGTACGGTCCAGTTTGTATCGTCTCCAAAACGATTACCGGCAAAGGCGGATGCACGGTTATGGCGGAAGGAGGTATCAACGGCGTTATCAACCCTATAGATACCCGTGAATCCCATTATGAGGATACCCTAAAAGGCGGTGCATATCTGAACGATCCGAGACTCGTCGAGACGCTGGTTGCCGAATCACCGGCACGTATCCTTGAACTTGTCGAATGGGGAGCATGCTTCGAAATGACGGATACCAATATGCTTGCCCAGCGTCCGTTCGGCGGCCAGAAGTTTCCGCGGACATGTTATGCAGGAGACCATACTGGCCATGAAATCGTGATGACACTCCTGGAACGGTTACGTGGTTCTAATGTGGATATTCGTGATGAGATGACTGTCATCAGATTGATTGTCCATGACCGGAAAGTCTACGGTGCAATCGTTGTGGATGTCAAAGGTACTGTCTCTGCAATTCTCGCCGATGCTGTGGTTCTGGCCACCGGTGGCGCCGGACAGATTTACCCCGTAACCACCGACTCGACAGCAGGAACCGGTGACGGGTATGCTTTGGCATACCTAGCAGGTGCTAAACTCATCGATATGGAGGAGGTCCAGTTCCATCCGACTGGAACCGTCAGATCGGTGGATTCACGCGGGAGACTCATCACCGGAGCTGTGCGGGGAGAAGGAGATATCCTCAAGAATGCCGTAGGCGATCGATTCATGAAAAAGTACGATGCGACACGGATGGAACTGTCGACCCGTGACGTTGTGTCCCGAGCAATCTTTTCCGAGATTGCAGACGGCAATGGAACGGCAGGCGGCGGAATGTATCTGGACGTGTCGCATCTGCCGGAGAAACTCATCGAAGAACGGCTACCTGTAATGGTCTCCCAGTTCCTGCAGTCTAGTATCGATATCCGGAAGGAACCGATGGAAGTAGCGCCTACCGCACACCATTTCATGGGGGGCATCCGAATTACACCCGACGGAGCAACAACTCTTGAAGGACTGTTTGCCGCCGGTGAAACCGCAGGCGGCGTCCATGGCGGAAACTGTCTCGGTGGAAACGCACTTGCCGAAACCCAGGTGTTTGGGAAACGGGCAGGAGAGTCCTCCGGCAAAGTTCCAGCAGCGGATGATGCAACGTCGTATGCGCAGGAAGCCGTCAGAGAAGTTGAAGAAGAAATTGATGAACTGTACAAGGGATCCACGAAACCGGCAACAATCAGGCGCGAACTGCAGGAAATAATGTGGAAAAACGTCGGCATTTTCCGGAACGAACTCGATCTCAGAGTTGCTGAACGCGAAATCAAGCGGCTGTCCTCCCAGAAACTTCTGATATCCTCACCGCAGGAAATCGCCGGCGCAATGAGCGTCCGTAACGTGTTACTTACCGCATCGTTGGTTGTATCGGGAGCACTGCTCCGCCGCGAATCGAGAGGTGCACATACCAGAACCGATATCTCCGTGAAATGGACGTCGGAAAACTCACCGTTCGGACATACCTGGTTCGCTGGCGAAAAGGCAGGCATCGAAATTCGTGAGGAGTGTCTCCATGAGTGAGGGGAAAACGACCCTAAAGGTTTTCATCGCATGATTCTGTCCGGATACTGATACGGAAAAACACGATGAAACCTATGAAGTATCGGTCATTCCCGGAAGCACTGTCCTGACCCTTCTGGAAACTATACGTGACACGTAGGATGCGTCACTCTCGTTCCGCCACTGCTGCAAAGAGCCCAGTGCGGATCATGCGCACTCCTAGTCAACGGTAAACCGGTACTTGCCTGCGAGAAAACAGCCGGTAGCGGTGACCACATCGAACCGTTGAATCTGCCGGTCATCCGCGACCTAGTCACCGATATTGCACCAATAATCGCACGGCTTGATAGACTGGGAAACGATACGGCATGCTGTAATCCCGCGGAAGAAAGGAGACCCGGAACAGATCAATCCTCTTCGAACATGCATCGAATGTTTTTCCTGCATCTCTTCCTGCCCCGCGGTCAGTTCATTCGTAGGACATGCCGTCTTCGCCAAGGAAGCCAAAAAAACATCGACACCCCCGCAGGATATTCTGAAATATCCTGCTCTAAAACAGGCCGTCACATTCTTTTCTATATTCCGAAGGCATCTTTGAACGGGATGCGCAAGGAAAACAAATGGAAAAAACAGTCAAATGGATACGGGATAATGTCCTCGAAAATTGAGCTCTTTATCGGCGAAGGATACAGAATTGCCTTAACTGGTTGTAATGCCAAAGCCAAAGAAACCATGTTTTTATCACAAGAATCACAAGACGACGGCTGCCGGATAAGGAATGCTGAAGGAAATACAGAAAGAAGATGAGCATGCACGACCGTGCGCATCATCATCATCAGCACCTGACATCATCACCCCCGAAACAATTGAAAAACCGCCTGAGGAGCAGGAAACGGATCCGGAGGCCATCCGACGAAAAATAGAGTTGAAAAATACGGTCTTAGATTATGTCAAAAGCCACGCCATACTCAATTACAATATGGCATACATTACCGAAAAATATGCCGATAAAGACGGGGGAATAGACAGCAGAGCATCCGATGCATATATGTCTATTACCAGTAATATTGCATCCCTCATCGCCAGAAAATCCCATAAGCAGGGATTAAAAATCACTGACATTTTGACCGGAAACAACATCTCACAAATATGGGAACAAACCGATGTATACAGATATTATTACGGATCTGGAAAACACTAATATAACGAGTCAAAAAAAGAAAGGAGCGTGGATATTTTATCTCATTAGCACCTTATCCGAAGCCCCCCGACCAGAATTAGAGTAGAGAATAGCAATTCATCCATTTTCAGCGCCGGTCTTCTCCTTTTCATGTATACAACACCAGAAAAATAATGAAATTAACGAAAATATATGGTATATCATGGGATATATTTCTGTGTTGATGCCCATGCGCAAACCGGCGGGTTTAAGTGACTCAGGACGCCCGCCGGCCGCAATAATATATATGTAAGATAACCATACTTCAATATATGCTAATGATTCAGGACATTACTAAAAAAAAGAATTTTGCTACGGAATGAGCCAATTCTGGAATTGATTTTGAAAACGGCGCGCCCCGTGCCAGCGCATGTGAACGTGATGATGATAATCCACTCGATTTTATCAGTCATCATAACGAGCGTGGACACGAATGTGTAAAGAAGAAAGAGGAGCCCCCGGATTCAGATGATGCCCAATAATTAAAACAGAGGTGTTTAGGCAATGAATCAAAAAGTCATTTCTATTCTTTTAGTACTTTCATTGATTACGTGTGGATTCATCCCCCCTGTGAGTGCTGAACCTATTGCAGTTGTTTCCGCAATTCCAGCAACCCCAGCACTTGCTAAGCTAGTTATTGACGGATTCACAGTAATTGTTAGCGGTGCCGCCGTGATGGAAATTGCAGCTCATTTCGGAA
The DNA here is from genome assembly GCA_045639425.1 of Methanocorpusculum sp. GTDB lineage: Archaea > Halobacteriota > Methanomicrobia > Methanomicrobiales > Methanocorpusculaceae > Methanocorpusculum. Next base: position 1,129 of record JAZUDC010000027.1, on the reverse strand, counting down.
AAAGGTGGAATGGTGCGCAGGAGCATTGGGATAATTTTGAAGCTCGTTTGCATGATGGGGAAATTGAAATTAATCCCATGAGACTGAATGAAGAGCAGGCATTACACACAATGAGCTGTGGTAAAAATATCATTGCTATGAACAGAGACTCCGCATGCAATATCGTTGGTCGTTATACTCGCACGGATCCCCTTGATGTTGTGATTGAAAGTGCACATAAAACACGACCAGGTTTTTATAAACATATTCATTATTACGTTAAAGAGACGCGTTTACATTGCTGGATTTTCGAAAAATTATGAAAGCAGAACACCATTATCAGAAGGTAGAGCCACCCGTAAAGACACTGATGAGTATCAAGATTTACTGATAAGAACATACCCGAATGGTACTCTTTACAGAGAATTAAGGTACATTTACAACATCCAATATGACTATTTACGGTGTAAAGAATGGATAAACGGCGCCTTGATTAGAGATAATTTAATTCCGTGTGATCATTATGGGCATTTGCAATGGGAATTTAGTTTGGTCCCGCCTCGTGATGGGTGGAAAAATCCTTATCCTGACAATTATGAGCCCGTGAAGCCAGAAGGAGCCGATATGTTTCTTTCAGATGGATTCGCGTTTTATTATGCATTTGTGGAGATCGGTATTACCGCGTTCTTGAATTTTTACATTTGGGATAAATTAGAGGACGAAAGGAAACAAAACAGAAACTTAATTACGGAAATTGAAGTCATGACACCATCCACAAGACGGAGGCATGAGAATGATGATGAAGAGAGTACATTACGAAGGAAAAAATTTTATCCCGCCCACTCCCGTGATAAAAGACTCATCAATTTAGGGAAGCAATCTCATGAAATTGGTGTCGAGATTCCATACGATCCGCTATTTATAGACTAAGACTAAAAGAGCACATCTTTTTTTTAACATCCTGGGAATCATTGTGCAACCGGACGAAAGAATCACGAAGAAAGAAATGGCTCATGTTCGTTCTTGAATGATCCTCTGATTGTAAAAATTGTTATATTTTCAGTGCTCCTAATTTATCTCTATGAGTTTCCAAACCATCATAGGGAAGTATCGTGCCTCTTCATTTTCCCAGCGAAATCTGGGTGATCGT
>JAZUDC010000026.1:0-19750 GCA_045639425.1 Methanocorpusculum sp. | reverse complement strand
TCTCTGAACGTATGACCTACGAGACGTATGATCTACAAGATTTTCAAGGGATATCATGAGACCGGTTGTATACCTGGAGAGAAGAAGGTTACTCGTAAGAAGACCAAACTATCCAAGCAAGAAGAAGAAGGAATAGCTGGTTTTAGACCCCAGACCCCTTTGAGGGGTGAGATTCGGAATCAAGTGAAAACCGAACTGATTTCGGGATACTACACACTCAGAGACCATCCGCGTACTTAATTACCTTCCCCGCTCCATAAGATATACACATTATGGCAGAAACAGTGGACAGCTACGAAAAGGTCATCGAACTTGCCCGCAGAAGGGGTTTCGTCTGGCCGTCATCTGAAATATACGGGTCCGTTGCAGGATTCATCGACTACGGTCCGCTCGGCGCCATGTTGAAACGCCGCATCGAGAATATCTGGCGTAGATTCTTTGTTGTTCAGGAAGGATATTATGAAATCGAGTGCCCGATAGTGGGTATTGAGCCGATTTATGTCGCATCTGGCCATGTCGGCGGATTCTCCGATAAAATGTTTCAGTGCCCGTTCTGTAATGAGTACCTCCGTGCGGATCATGTCGCTGAAGCGTTTGGTATCCCCCATGCAGGAACCATGTCGAAGGCGGAACTTCGTGAAGTTCTGAAAGACAAGGAATGCCCAGCATGCGGTAAAGTCCTGGGGGACCTTGACGTCTTTGATTTCAATCTGATGTTCACCACTTCCATCGGCCCAGGAGGACAGAGAAAAGGATATCTTCGTCCGGAGACTGCACAGGGAATGTTCGTCGATTTCCCGCGTCTGCTCCGTTTCTATCGCGACCACCTGCCGTTCGGTGCTGTCCAGATTGGCAAATCATACCGCAATGAAATATCCCCGCGTCAGGGAATGATCAGACTCCGCGAATTTACCCAGGCAGAAGCAGAAATCTTCGTTCACCCGAATGAGAAGAACCACCCGCAGTTTGCCCGATACGCCAACTATGCCATGCCGCTGTGCGGAATCGCCCAACAGGAGAAAGACGAGCCTGCTATCGTCAGAACTATGCGCCAAGCGGTCGATGAAGGTATCATCGCCAATGAATATGTCGCCTATTACGTCGCCATGACTAACGACATCCTGACCACAGTCGGCTTTAATCCGGCTAAAATCAGATTCCGCCAGCATATGCCCGATGAACGTGCCCACTATGCAACCGACTGCTGGGATGCAGAAGCATACTCCGAGCGTTTCGGATGGGTTGAAATCGTAGGTATCGCCGACAGAACCAATTACGACCTCAAGGCACATGCCCGCGTATCCGGCCAAAAGAACACCGTTTTCGTCCAGTATGCCGAACCCAAGAAAGTTCATCAGAAATCTGTTGTTCCAAACTTCGGCAAGCTCGGCCCTGCATTCCGCGGCAAGGCAAAAGCAATTGCCGAAGCGATGGCTCAGGCAACCCCGGGTGCAGACGGCATCGACCTGACCATCGACGGAGAAAGTGTCCATGTCTCTCCAGACATGTATACCGTCAAGGACAAAACGGTAGGCGTATTCGGCGAGGAGATCATGCCCCACGTCATCGAACCGTCATATGGTATCGATCGTATCTGCTATATGGTTGTCGAACATGCGTATCACGAAGATGAAGCCGACGGCGAACCGAGAACCGTCATGAGGTTAAAACCGGCAGTCGCCCCAATCCAGACAGCTGTTCTTCCGCTGATGGCACGCGACGGTCTTGACGACATCGCCAAGGATATCGTTAAGGCACTGCAGGACGAAGGCATCCAGACTGAATACGACGACGCCGGCGCCATCGGAAGACGGTATAGAAGACAGGATGAGGTTGGAACACCGTTCTGTATCACCGTCGACTACGACACCAAAGACGATATGACCGTTACTCTCCGTGACCGTGATTCCATGACACAAGTCAGGTTACCGAAGGAAGAGGTCATTGAAAAACTGCCAAAACTTCTTGGCGGCATGGAATCCTTCGACAAACTCTAAAAATCAGATGATATTCATCAGCTACAGCAATATTCCCGAAAATACAATTGAGAAACGAACATACCAGACCTCGATTGCAGAACATGCCGCTTCGGCGAACACCCTTGTAGTGCTGCCGACCGGCATGGGGAAGACCGCTGTAGCTCTTCTTTTGGCTGCCAAACGCCTGGATACCGGTCATATTCTCATTCTTGCACCGACCAAACCACTCGTCGAGCAACATTACCGCTATTTCACAAAGAATCTGCTCCTTGACCCTGCGGAGGTCACAATGATTACCGGTGAAACACCAGCCGCAAAACGTATCCAGCTGTTCACCAAGGCACGTTTTTGTGTAGCAACTCCAGAAGTCGTAAAAAACGACCTGATAGCCGAACGTTATAGCCTCCGCGACGTGTCACTACTTATCGTCGATGAATGCCACCGTGCCGTCGGCGACTATGCCTATGTGTTTATCGCCCAGCGATACAACGAGACAGCAGCATCACCTCTGGTACTTGGTATGACTGCATCGCCGGGATCACAGAAAGAGCATGTAACCGAAATCTGCAACAATCTGTCAATCAAACAGGTTGAAAGCAGAACTGAAGACGACCCGGACGTCCTCCCCTATATCCATGAACGTGAGGTACAGTACATCACGCTGGATCTCCCCGAGGAACTGTGGCTTGCGGTTTCCACGCTCAACAGCATGATAGACGACAAGGTAAACCAGCTCCGTACCCTGAACTATTCCGTTCCGGATCGCACCAAACTGTCCATGAAAGTTCTGAATGCCGTGCGGATGCAGATTCAGACGCGAATGCAGGCAAAAGATAAAACCTCTTACTTTGCAATTTCCGTACATGCTGAACTCATGAAACTTCGTCATGGAGTCATACTTGCCGAATCCCAAGGGTCGACGGCGCTCAAGGCATATATCCAGAAGTTAATAAGCGAATGTGCCAGTGGCGGAAGCAAGGCATCTAAACGCATAGTCGAAGATAAACGCTTTGCAAAGCTTGCCGAAACCGCTGAAAGGTGGACCAAGGAAATCCATCCAAAAGCCGGTGTAGTCGTCCGTGAGATCCAGCAGATGCTCCTTGATACTCCCGATGCAAAGGTCATCGTATTCGTCACCTACCGTGACAGTGTGCAGATGCTGGTTGATTACTTAAACGATGCAGGCATTGCAGCCAAACGATTCGTCGGTCAGGCCTCCCGTGACAGTGAAAAGGGATTGTCACAGAAACAGCAGATTGAAGTCATCCGGAAGTTCAGGGAAGGCGAATATCCGGTACTGGTCGCTACCTCCGTCGGGGAAGAGGGGTTGGATATCCCTTCGACTGACCTGGTGATATTCTATGAAGCAGTCCCCTCTGAAGTCCGCAGCATCCAACGCAGAGGTCGTACTGGAAGAAACTCTTCCGGCAAGATTATTGTTCTGATAACCAAAGAAACTGCTGATGAGACATATAGGTGGGTCAGTACCGCCAAGGAGAAGAAAATGCTCAAAGGTGTTGCTGCAATGAGAAACGGTGCAGTCCCCCAGGCACCTGCAAAACAAGCTGAAATTCCGTCTGCAGGCGATGCAATCTACGGCGGAACGGGAAAATCTATGCAGATGACTCTTGCCGAAGCCGTCATCAGTTCTGTCGAGAAAAGTGAAGAGGAACGACCGACAGTCATAGTCGATAACCGCGAGATGGAAGCAAAGGTCGCCGAACAGCTCAGCACTCTTGGCGCCCACATCGAACTTGAACATCTAGCGACCGGCGACTATGCGATAGGTAATCGTATCGTTATTGAGCGCAAGACCGTACAGGATTTCGCCGATACTCTGGTCGACCGCGACCTCTTTGGTCAGATGAAGGGACTTGCGGATTCGGCAATTCGGCCGATACTTATCATCGAGGGCGGCAGCCTCTCCGACCTCTACAATGCCCGCGATATTCACCCGAACGCAATCAGAAATGCGCTAGCTTCAATAGCAGCAGACTACGATGTATCCATCATGTTCACGAAGGATGCAGCCGAAACCGCACAGATGATCTACGCCTTTGCGAAACGTGAAGTGGCAGGGCGGCCGGAACGCTCGAAACACAAATCAAAAACATCACAAAGCGAGAACGAAGCTATCCTCTACATTCTGACGGCATTTCCCGATGTGGGGCCCAAAGCTGCACGTGACCTGCTGCGTGAATTCGGTTCGCTCAGAGCACTGTTTGCCGCCTCTAGGGATAATCTGATGAACGTAAAAGGAATCGGTGAAAAGACGGCAGCATCGATAACATCAGCACTGGAGAAGCGCTGGTCAGGATAAAAGAAGTGTGTGAGTCGGAGTAATAAGCCTCCTTCTGTTTTAGCGGCATTCAGCTTAGCGTTGTACCCGGGGGTATTAATCAGGCAATCGTAAACCCTGTTTCAACTTGCACCCGCAGAGATTCGCCGTTCCATCGCTTAACTGGTCTCTCAGGTCAGCATTTCTGCATCATACCTCCTCTTCCGGAAGCGTATCGTTTCTGTTCCAGAGCTGTGACTCTCGCCACCCGTACGTGAATACGGCTGCGTGCCTGAAGGTGGGAGGACTTTCCTCAGTGAAAATTCACCGTAAACCGCGTGCTCCCTCTCACACGGGTATATATTGACAGTTTCAGAATTTAATGATTTACTTGCTCTTCAAATTGTTATTCCAGAAGAGACGCATAGAGTTTCTTATGTTTTGTCGCAACGATGTGAATATCGTTCTGCTCCACCGAGTCGCGTGCATGAGCGGCTGCTCTGCGCAGAAGTTCCTCATCATTCAACAGTGGAATCACCTCTTCGATATTCTTGAAATAAGCTGCAATTCCCGGATAAAGGGACGGGTATTCATGCCACTCACGCGAGATGACGGGCAGACCACTTGACAATGCCTCAAGTATCGACATCGGCATGATTTCCTTGTATGACGGGAACAGGAAGACATCTGCTGCGGCGTATACCGCTGATATATCTTCGACGAATCCAGTGAAGAGAACATTGGGCGGAGCGGTTGCAATACGCCATTTCACTTCTTTCTTTTCAGTCGAGAATGCACCATATGCGAATCCACCAACCCAGATGAACGTATAGTCCGGTAATCTGTGAGCAACATCGATGAAATCATAGATGCCTTTACGCGGCGTCTGCTGGGCAACCTGCAGAATCACTTTCCGGTCTTCAGGGATATGGTACTGTTCACGCAACTTCGCACGTTTCTCCGCATCAGGCTTGAACCGATCGCGGTTGACGCAGTTCGTCATACGATACGTCTTACTTTCGGGAAGCATCCTGCGTATTTCCGATTCACTGTGATTGGTAAGCGTGATGAGACCGTCGTATCTGCTGTACATCGGTTTATAGAGTTTATTGATTACCGAAGCCATGGCCAGATTGCCACTGTTGAGACTTGGGATTGAATGGACTGTTAGAAGCGTTTTTCCTTTGGCACGCATCTGTGACATGAATGCTCCGGGGCCTATCGTGTGGCAGTGCGTTATATCGTGGTCGTGAGCGCGGCTGTTTATCTCAACCTCAATATCAGGTATCTGAGACAGACCTTCGTACAGCATCTGGGCCGCCGTCGCGCATCCGACATACTTGAACGCCCCGTAATTCTCAACTCTGATATTGATTCTCATTTCTTAGTAAATAATTGCTGCCGAGGATATATATCTGTCGTGTTTACCACCCGAAACCGATAAATCACGTTCATGCAATATAATGAGATATGAAAATACGTTACGTCGGCCATTCCTGTTTCATCTTTTCTGGTTCGAAGAAGAAGATTGTGATAGATCCCATGCCCCTCGGAGATAGAATCGATGCAGATATCGTGCTACTCACCCATGCACATGATGACCATATGGGAGACCATCCCGAAAAATTCAGAAAAGTCTATGCTATCCATGAGCTCGCCACCTGGATCGGCGCCCAAGGAATAAACGCGACCAGCATGAATATCGGTGGAACCGTAACCGATGGTGACATCACAATAACCATGGTCCGTGCCGACCATTCCAGTTCCATCATCGAAAAGAATGGATGTCCAGTGTACATGGGGGAACCCTGTGGATTCATTATCAGAATCGATGGAGTCACCATCTATCATGCGGGAGATACGGGACTCTTTTCAGACATGAAGCTGATTCGCGAGCTCTATCATCCAGATATAGCCCTGCTTCCTGCTGGAGGTACATATACCATGGGGCCAGAAGAGGCCATGATTGCTGCAGAACTGGTCGGTGCACCCCTGATAATCCCAATACACTACAACACGTTCCCAGCAATCAAACAGGATCTGTCCAGATTCAAGCAGGCGATCGAAGCAACGACGGCCATGAGGGTGGAACTCCTGCACCCTGGCAACGAAATGGTTGTGTGATAATTAATTTTTATTTTTTCAGCAACGGTCTGAGGAACTGCCCGGTATAACTTTTTTTAACTTTGGCGATATCTTCTGGAGTTCCCTTCGCCACAATTGTTCCCCCAGCATTTCCGCCTTCCGGCCCCAAATCAAGAATGTAATCAGCACACTTGATGACATCCAGATTATGTTCGATGACAATGACCGTGTTGCCGGAATCTACCAGCCGTTCTAGGACACCAATCAGTTTCTTCACATCATGGAAATGCAGACCGGTCGTTGGCTCGTCCAGAATATAGACAGTCTTTCCACCAGACCGCTTTGCAAGTTCCCGTGTGAGTTTGATACGCTGGGCTTCACCTCCCGACAACGTTGTCGAACTTTGGCCGAGCTTGATGTAACCTAAACCGACATCAGCCAGGGTCTGAAGTTTTGCAATGACACCTGAATGTGCCTTGAACAGGTCAAGCGCCTCATCCACACTCATGTTGAGTACATCGGAGATGGATTTTCCTTTGTATTTGACTTCCAGAGTTTCTGCATTGTACCGGGTACCCTTACACTCTTCACATTCCACATAAACGTCAGGAAGGAAGTTCATCTCAATCTTCATCACGCCGTCGCCAGAACATGCTTCACAGCGCCCGCCCTTGACATTGAATGAGAATCTACCTGGATCATATCCCCGAATTTTCGCTTCCCTTGTTTCAGCGAAGATTTTACGGATATCATCAAACACCTTAGTATATGTTGCAGGATTTGACCGCGGTGTCCTGCCAATCGGTGACTGATCAATCACAATCACATTTTCCAGCGGACTATCACAGGAAAGTGACTTGTATCTTCCGGGGGTTGCTTTGGAATGGTGAACCTTTACACGTAATGCCTGATAAAGCGTATTGTAGATTAGTGTGGACTTGCCAGAACCGGAAACTCCAGTGATTACGGTCAACGTCCCAAGCGGTATCGATGCAGTCACATTCTTCAGATTGTTTGCCCTACAACCGGAAATCGTCAGATATTTGTCGCTTGTTCTCCTATGATCCGGTACAGGAATCGAGAGTTCTCCAGAGAGATATTTGCCAGTTAACGAGTCCCGGGTCTTTGCAATTTCCTGCGGTGTGCCAGCAGCAGTGATGTTTCCACCGTAGATACCTGCACCTGGCCCGATATCAATGATATGATCTGCTGCCCTGATAGTTTCTTCATCATGCTCGATCACAATGACCGTGTTTCCCATATCCCGCAGATGCTTGAGCGTAGCAATCAGTTTCTGGTTATCACGCTGGTGCAGACCGATGGACGGTTCATCGAGGATATAGAGAACCCCCATCAGATTTGATCCAATCTGCGTCGCAAGACGAATGCGTTGAGCCTCACCCCCAGATAGGGACCCTGCCCTTCTTGAGAGTGTCAGATAACCGAGACCAACCTCCTGCAGAAACACCAGACGAGCATGAATCTCCCGCAGAATCAGATGGGCAATCTCCTCACCCTTCTTTGAGAGTTTAAGGCGGTCAAAGAACTTAACAGCATCATCAATGGAAAGGTCGGTAATATCTGCAATGGATTTGTTCCCAATCTTAACGGAGAGTACTGAATCCTTCAGACGTCTGCCATGGCATGTCGGGCACGGTAGAATTCGCATGAATTTCTCGAGTTCAGCTTTCCGGTATTCAGATCTTGTTTCCGCATGCAACCGTTTAACCTGTGGGAGAAGACCTTCCCAGGTCCCATGATAAGCAAACTCGGCATTTCGTGAACTCTGTCTGAAATAGATTTTTGCATCGCCGGTACCGTACATCAGGCCGTTGAACTGCGCCTCGGTCAAGTCCTGTATCGGGGTCATTAGATCAAACCCAAGATAGTTGCCGACACCCTTTAGATACTGAACCCTGAAACCGTCGAAAAAATTCTTGTAGGTGGCGACCGCTCCTTCTGCTATCGAAAGAGTCTTATCTGGAATGACCAAATCTGGATCGAAAATCATCTGAAATCCGAGGCCGTTACAGGTAGGACATGCACCGAACGGACTGTTAAATGAGAACATGCGGGGCTGCAGTTCCTCAAACGACATGCCGCAGACTGGACATGCCATCTTCGCAGAATAGACCACATTCTCGACATCTTCCCCAACCGAAACATAAACCAGGCCATCCTCAGCATGTTCCAGCGCCTTTTCCACTGCATCATTCACACGTGTCTTATCCGACGTCTCACAACGGTCGATGACGATATCGATATTGTGCATGATGTGCCGGCCAAGCTTGATTTCATCGTCGGTGCGGAAAATCTGACCATCAACTCTGACACGGGTGAAACCATCGGTGTTCAAGTCCTTGAACAGCTGTTCGTAGGTGCCCTTTTTCTTCCTGATAACCGGTGCCAGAATGGTGACCATCCCGGAAAAATCATTCATTATCGAGTCCGTAATCTGGGCAGGAGACCGCGCTTCAATCTTCACGTTGTGTTTTGGACAGTAAGGCGTACCTATACGGGCGAAAAGCAGACGGAGGTAATCATAAATTTCCGTTACCGTACCTACCGTCGAACGCGGATTCTTCGATGTTGTTTTCTGTTCTATTGCTATTGATGGAGAGAGTCCTTCAATGGAATCCACATCAGGTTTACGCATCTGGCCCAAGAACTGACGGGCATATGCTGACAACGACTCCACATATCTCCGTTGCCCTTCAGCATAAATAGTATTAAAAGCAAGCGTCGATTTTCCCGAACCAGACACGCCGGTGATCACAGTCAGTTTATCACGGGGTATTATGACCGAGATATTCTGGAGGTTGTGCTGCCGTGCCCCCTTTATCACGAGGTTCTTCATATCTATCTTATTTGCAGGGATGCCATATGAGGATTCGTAAAGAGACCCCTCCACTCATGAAGAAGGTATCTTCACCACGGTGACCGGTTCAAAAAATCTGCCGATTAGAGTTCTTACTGGGAAGACCCTGACGAACGTCCCGGTTTCAATCTAGGCGGAAACCAAGACCGGAACCCATTATGCAACCATCTGTATTGATTCGAACTACGGCTCTGCATTCGACTCGAAATACCCCTGAACAGGCCTTATCTAACTTCCAGATAACCAAGACTGGGAGCTACTACACCTTAAAAGCGGATGTAAACAACTTGGGGTACATCATCGCAACTACTTTGAAGATCAGTACGCTTGAAGGCGACGACGTCTGGCCGTATGTTACATACAGATATGACCGATGACGAGCTGACTATCCATCGTCGTGCCACCGTCGGGTTCATCATCGAGAAGTTCATCTGATCTCCCTCCTGACAACCTACGAAAACGTCGAGTATCCGCTCCTTCTGCGTAGGGCGGAAGAACCATTATCTGCGGATAAAGAACCTGCTGAACATGGCGGGAATTCCCGATGACCGTCTGCAACATACACCGTATGAACTCTCCAGCGGACAGCAGCAGCATGTGGCAATCACAGGGGCCCTTGCCAACGACCTGATGTCCCTCCTCTGTGATGAACCGACCGTCGACCTGAATTCAAAGATGAGCACCCAGGTCATGGGAATCCTCAGCGATCTGCACAAGGAAGGAAGAGCCGTGCTGATGGTTACCCACAATCCTGATACTGCGAAGTATGCAGACCGTATCATCATCAAGGACGGTGAAATTTTTTCATGAGCTCTTTGGTTTTCTCACTCACTGTCCACATCCTAAGACTCAACAAATTCAGGACTGCACTGTCGATGATCGGTATCATCATCGATGTATTCACCATCTCTGGACTAGGTATTATGCCATTATCATGGGCATAAGTGAGGATGGTCTGGAAAAAGTTATTGAAGACTATATTGAAGAAGGAATGTATCCTATCACTGTTGGTGGAGACGTGATCCTGCATGAGTACGTGGAAGATCACAACTTGCATCTAAACTGCCGCATTTTTCCGACAAGCAAGAGTGGTGAAAAGATAAACATGCGTGTGGCTGGCATAATTGAATCCAATGATATGACGGATATGCTGACATCCATGAATGATATCTGTGTTGTCATCGGTACGCTGGATCTCTATGAAAAGATGTTCAGAGACAACTACGGACTCTATGACTCCTGCATATTAATTGTTGATGATTCCCTGGGTCTTTTTGATTCTGGTAGTCCTGTATTTTGTCAGAAATTGAGACCATTCCTTTATGGAGGGTGTCCGGAGTCACTGTAAATACATTACAAAAACATCATCCCAAAATACAACCTGGCTAATAGACAGTTGCTTTTTTTGATTTGGTATCGGCAGTAAACGTTGGATTTTTCATAATTTTTTATATATTCTTCCAAGTCAAGAACAGCCTGACCTTCAAGAATTAAACCATACGAAATAGGTTTTGCTATTATTGAACTCCTTTGTGTATTACTATTATCTATTCTTTCAGAATACCTACTTTCCTGAGCAGGATATTGCCGGAAAATTCCTCTCACTGATTTGCGTAGAACTTCTTCCATTTCTCGATGATTCGGTAGTCTGGATTCGCTTCGAGAATCAGGTTTCGCATGACTTTTTTATCGTCCGGCAGATGGTAGGTGCAGACCGCAAGTTTTGGTGCGGCTTCGGCAAGCGTCTGTGTGGCTCCTGCGAGCATCAGGCGTTCAGCGCCTTCGATGTCGGCCTTGATGAACGTCGGCCGTACTCCGTGCTCTTCGCAGAAGGAATCTATCGTTACAGTCTTCGCCGTCTCCTTCCGGCCTTTCTGCGGCATCACCATCGAGGAACCCACCAGCGTGTTGTCGAGCACCGTGAACTCCGCGGTGTCGTTCTTGTCAGCTACCGCATACGGCACGATCTCGATCTCTCCGGCAAGGTCCGGGTTCAGCTCCATGCCTTTCTTGATCCATACGCGTGCTTCCGCAATCGGTTCGAAGGCATAGACCTGTGCACCGTGGTATGCCGCATACAACGAGAAGATCCCTAAATTGGCGCCGCAGTCGAAGATGACGTCGTTCTGCTCAACCTCGATGTCGCACCATTCGTAGGGGCCTTCATCAACGAATTTGTAGGATTTGAAGAGACCGGGGTAGAGGATGTCGCCGATCTCCATCGCATAGTATGCCTCCTCTCGGGTCGGATGTTGTGATTCGGAAAGCCGCGGCAGATTGATCGGGCCGATTTTCAAACATTCTGATTTTTTGCTGAAATGTTTCGAGAAGAGATGCTCATACTGCAGCCGGTAATAGTTCTCAGTCCGGTTTTCGAAGGTAATGAGATAGCGGATCCGGTCGGCAAGCGGTATCTTATTCCGCATCCTTGATCACCTTTTCGAGCCGGGCTTCACGCTTGACGATGATAAAGCTGGCGGCGAATCCGAGAATCAGGTTGGAATAGTAGAGCACCAGCCGGAGAATGACGACGAAGGGGCCGATCATGCTGCCGAGGCCAAGCAGCGAATAGAACCCGAAGTAGGCCGCCTCGGCGATACCGGTGCTTCCTGGGGTACATGGGATCATGAGGATGACGGCGATGATGAGCTGGAAGACGATAGAGAGTAGAATGTTCGGCTCGAATCCGAGACCTACCATGATGACGGAGGCGATGAGGTATTCGCAGGTCCAGAAGAGTAGTGAGAATCCGAATCCCACAAAGAGTCCCCAGCGTGCCTTGGTGCCGAAGTAGCGGAACGTGGTATAGAACTGGTCGATGCCGTTGAGTATGGCATTGGTGATCTTTTCCCGGCGTTCCTCCTTCAGTTTCTTCGTGAAGAGTCCGATGAGTTTTGTTCCCCAACGTTTCACGTTGTCGGGTTTGCGCAAGATGAGGATTAGGACAACTAAGATTGCGGTGAAGAATGCGGTACCGCACCAGCCGAGCGTGATGAGGAGGCTGTTCACCTGTCCGTTGTAGATAATGGAGAATGCGGTCATGCCGAAGATGACACCGAAAACCAGCAGCACGGCTTCCAGCAGCCTCTCGACGAGTACAATTGCCGTCGCGTCGGCTATCGGTACGTTCGCCTTGTAGAGTTCGTGGACTCTGATAGGTTCGCCGCCGATGGATGACAGGGTGATGGATGCAAGCAGCTGGCCGGCCGCCGCCATATTGACGCAGTGGAAAAGCGGGATTCGATAGCCGAGCGACTTGGACATGAACATGATTCTGAAGCCCCAGAAGACGATGGCAAGAAGATGCAGGCTGAAGGCGATGAACAGGAACCAGCCGTTGACCTGCTGCAGGTTGGCGATGGTCTCCTCATTGATGGTCAGGGCTATGACGATGATAAGTGCGACAAGCGAAATGCCGATTGATATCCAGAGCAGTCTCTTGTATTTTACTTTCATTTATATGACACCCTTCTCCTTCGCTTCTCTGCGTACGATGAGCATGCTTGCTGTGAGTCCCACGATGAGATTGAAATAATAGAAGATGAACCGGTAGATCAGGACGAAGAGACCGACGATGCCTGCTGGAATGATGATTGCGTAGAACAGACCGAGCGCCACCTCGGCTATGCCTGCACTTCCCGGGGTGAGCGGAATCATGCAGATGACGGTCACCAGCAGTTGCATGATGAAGGAGAGCAAGAAGAATTCGGCGGTCGGCTCGACGCCGAGTCCCCAGATGATGAAGAAGGCGATGGTGAACTCGTTTGCCCAGTAGATAAACGTGAAGAACATTCCCCAGGCAAGTCCGGACTTGCCGCGGCTTGCCATGAAATGGAGCGCTCCGTAGAATTTCTCGGCATACCCTTCGAACTTCGTGCGGGTGGCAGCCTTCTTCCCCTCGTCATTTTCCCGGGTGATGAATCCCGCAAGCTTGTACATTGCCATCAGGCTCCACTTGGGATGCTTCACGAGGACGAAGAAGAGAATGACGAGTCCGGCGAAGACGATGGCCGCGGTATAGGCGGCGATCACGGCTCCGTCCGGCATATCGATGTGGGCGAAGACGGTTCCGAGAAGAGCCATGCAAATGACGGTGCCGACGGTGAGGATGATGCCATCGAGTACGCGTTCCATGGTGACGACCGCAGTTGCTTCGCCGCCCGGGACCTTCTCCTTGGTGAGTTCATATACCCTGACCGGTTCGCCGCCGATGTTCGACGGCGTGATGGCCGCGATGAACATGTTTGAGCAGACCAGGTTGAAACAGTGGCGGATCGGCACCTTGTGGCCGAGCGAACTGCACATGAACTTGATGCGGAACGCCCAGAAGAACAGCGAGACAACATGGAGTGCCAGGGCGAGAATTAGGAATGCGGGATTGCATGTCTGGAGGGCTGCGATGGTCTCCTCGTTGAAACTGATGATAAGAACGATGAAAACAGCAACAAGACTCATTGCTAATGAGATGAAAAGGAGATTTTTCTGGTTCTTATTCATTGGTTGTTAAAAGGTATGATGTTGCGGTATAAAATGCCTGTTGGTTCATGCGGCAAAAAATAGGGGATTTCGGGGGGGTTATGTGGTATTCACTCGATATCGATGACGGTCCCTTCCTCGGGTTTCACCTTCGGGAGGATAAGTTCCATGATGCTGTTGTTGAACGTCGCCTTTGCACCGTCCGCCTTCTCCTTGGTTGGCAGAACGACGGTGCGGCCGGTTCCTGATGTCGTGCAGGTGATGGTGAAGCTGGTTTCCTCCTCCATGAGGTCGACCGCAAAGTCTCCGGTACTGCGGGGAACGACGTTTTTTAACGTGGTCTTGACCTCGCCGGTGGAGACGTACGCCGGGACAGGTATTCAGATGTAGGCTGCCCAATCCGGACAGGAACCGGTCGATTTTTGATCCGATCATCTCAAAGTTGAATGGTGAATTTGATACTAGAATGATTCTCCCCTTTTGGTGGTTCGTCTTGCGCATATCTGTTATGGCCTATTATAGGGTAGTGTTATCTTTATATATAGTATCTCCCGGTCAAGTCGTGATGATTATCTGTTTGTCCGTCAAACACTTCAGCTAACAATGGAGAAGAAACTGGTTTCCGACTATATGACCAATGATGTGGTCACCGTCGATGTCACCGATACCGTGGGTGACGTCATCAGCCGCATGAAGATGACGCACCACGACGGGTTTCCGGTAAAGCGGGACGGCAGAATCGCCGGCTATATTTCCGCGCGGGATATCATCGGTGAGTTTCCGGAACGCCGCATCGATCAGCTGATGACGCGGTATCCGATTACCGTTACCCCCGATCTTACCGTGACCGAAGCGGCACGGCGGATATTTCGGACCGGCCTGCAGAAGATGCCGGTTGTCGATGCGGACAACCGTGTGCTCGGTATCATCTCCAATATCGATGTCATCCGTTCGCAGATCGAGCGTGTGACTCCTGAAAAAGTGTTCAATTTCCAGAAGGCGCTCAAATCACTGTACAGCGTTGACTCGACGCTTTCCCGTGAGGAGGTGCCGGTTGGTCTTGTGCGGCCGACCCAGTCCTCGGTCAATCAGGAGGAGCTGGAAGGACGGATGTACGAACTCGAGAATCATCTGGCCGAACCGGTTATCGTCGTCAGGACCGGCGGTCGCTATATCCTGGTGGACGGTCATCACCGGGCGGTGGCGGCCAACCGCATGAAGATGCCGGAACTCGAGGCGTACGTGGTCACGCTGGAAAAGGATTTGGAGCTGGGTCTTGAAAAGACCGCACGGACGATGGGCATCCATTCGTTCTCCCACGTCAAGATCGACAAATCCGCTGAATGTGCGCTTGTCAACGCCACACATCCGGGTCTGATCACCGCGGAGAATAAGAAGGTATCCGAGTACATGTCGACCAATGTCTACAGCCTAGACGCCCATCAAACAGTCCGGGATGTCATCAACCTTATCCATGAGACCAGGCACGACGGGTTCCCAGTGCTGGCTCGTGGCAGAATCGTCGGTATGATCGCCGCCCGTGACATTGTGGGTGCGTCGGCTCCCAACATGATTGCGCCGCTCATGCGTCCGGTCATCGTGAAGGCGGCGCCAGACGAGTCGATTCCGGCGGTCTCCCGCAAGATGTTCCGGTTCTGCGTCGACAAACTGCCAGTCGTCGATTCCGGTGGCATGTTCGTCGGTATTGTGACCAACGCCGATATCCTCTGTTCGCAGATCGAGCGCGTGACGCCGGGGAAGGTGTTCCAGTACATCACGACACTGAAATCGCTCTATGGCGTGGAACCGCATCTGTCCCGCGACGAAGTCAATGTGCGGGATCTGCAGCCGACCCAGGACAAGATCTACATGGATGAGCTGGAGAGCCGGAAGTATGAGATCAAGCAGGGTCTGGCCGAACCGCTGATTGTTCTCCGCCGCAAGGACAAGCTGATCCTGATCGATGGCCATCACCGTGCAGTCGCTGCGAACTGCATTGGCGTCTACAATTTGGATGCCTACATCATCGACATCGATCTCGACGAGGAGATCGGCATTGAGAAGACGGCACGCAGCATGCGGCTGTGGACTGTAGACGATGTGCAGATCTTGAGTGAATCGCGGCACTCGGTCATCGACTGAGGTATTTTTTGAAAAATATGAAAGGATATGGAATAATAGCGTGGCACTTTGGCTTTTGGTGCTTGCCGGTATGGTCTTCAGATCTTGGTGCGTCGACAACGGCATTGCCACCGACCACGCAAACAAACCGCTTGTCGGAACATGGGGCTGTGACGAGGGTGTCATCGACTGGGTCATCAACATCATCTTCAGCGGCGATGGCACAGCGCATCTTCTCGTGACGTAGCCGGATCTTGAGGATCTGACGAATAGCTATACCTGGAACCGGGAGGAACTAGAGAACACCCTTGTAGCCGTCGGCAGCAATGGTGACCGATCGCGCCGGTGACCGCACCGCAGGAACCCCGACCCGCTGAGTCCTATCGGGAATCCGGATACTGCGGCGATATCAACACTGGAATAGAAAAATAGGATGGGAAGTTCATTACAACACCCTTCGGGAAGATTTAGGCTCTCTTTGCGGTTACTGTCAGCGGGATGGCGTTGCGGACGGTGTACATAGCCATGCATCCGGCAAGGGCCTCATCCTTGAGTATCTGGAGCTGTTCGTTGGTGGCATGTGCACTCTTGACGTTGAAGGTGACGCGATAGGCGCCTACCAGCGGCTGGTCGCCGAGCTTGAACTGCGCGTGGTAGTCGAGGTCGGCCTCGATGTCGGTGGTAAGGGCGTCGATCTTGATGTTGTTCTTCGCCGCGGCGGTCATGAAGGTCGCGGATGCGCATCCGCAGATCCAGAAGAGACCGTAGGACATTGGTGACGGATAGTTGCCGAGCTTCTCGAAGTTTGGGTGGGTCAGGGAGAACTTGACCGGGCCCAAGTCGGTTTTTGCGTTCGCGGTGAACTGCGGACCGTTCTCGTCGAACTCCCAGTTCCCAGTCATGTGGGTGGTGAACAGCGCTTCCTTGTCGTCGGCCTTGATTTGGGCTTCGTACTGATTTACCTGTGCTAAGTCAACATTGTTGAGCATGTTATGTTCCTGTATGGACTGGTATGTTTTCTAAGTAGGTATGGGGAAGTAGGTATGGGGAACGGCAGTGAGCAGAGATGTGGCGACCACATTCTGCCGTTTCCCGGCTCACGAAGAAGAGAAACTACATGAGGTTACGGTAAGACCGATGATCGCTCTCGCGAACCACGGTCGTCTCAGAACCTTGTCGACTCCCTTGTTTGCTAATGACTCAGTCCTATGACCATTATATTTGGCTTTCTTTGTATATTAAAGATATGTTTAAATCTGGAATAGGTATGGTAGATAGGAAAAATAATTATATGAGTGTTTTTAAAAATTCAGATTGAATAATTATTATTTATATGCTTCTCTTTTTCTCTCAAATATTCCAATATAAACTTTCCTGTAGTCGTGATGCGGGTTTAAGTAGGGGCGGGGACAAACAGGATAAATAGCAAAAAGAGTCAGCGCCATGTTTTCCGCCGAAGATATCAGAGTGGATTTCCCTATCCTGCAGGGCATCGTCTATCTTGACAGCGCAGCGACGTCGTTATCCCCGCGTCAGGTAGTGGAGGCGCAGGCTGCTGCAGAGTACCATTATCGTGCCAACATTGGCCGTGGAGTTCACCGGCTCGGCCGACTCGCCACCCACAAGTTCGAGGCAGCACGCACTTCCATCAAACAGTTTTTCGGCGGTGATGTGGGAGCGCTTTCCTTCATCCACAACACCACGGAAGGCACCAACCTCATTGCCCATGGTCTCGACTGGAAGAAGACCGATAGAATTGTCGTGCCGCTGCAGGAGCATCATTCCAATATCCTCCCCTGGTTCGCGCTGGAGAACGAAGGACGGATCGCCGGCGTTGATGTCGTCGGTGGAACGGACGGAGTCATCCGCTTAGAGGATATCGAAAACGCCATCACCAAGGATACACGAATGGTCGCGGTCGGCCATGCTTCAAACGTGTTCGGCACCGTAGCGCCGGTCAGGGGGATTGCGGAAATCTGCCGAGAACACGACGTTTTACTGACAGTCGACGGGGCGCAGTCGGCGCCGCATCTACCCATCAGTCTCAAAGACCTCGGCTGTGACTATTTCAGTTTCTCCGGCCATAAGATGCTGGGGCCCATGGGTACCGGTGGTCTCTGGATCTCGCCCGACGCACCGCAGCCGCAGGTTCTCTATTCCGGCGGCGGCATGGTGGGGCGGGTCACTGGCCATACTTTCACAACCGTGGGCGGAGCAGGGCAGTACGAGGCTGGAACACCGAACGTAATTGGCGCCATCGGGTTGGCGGAAGCCTGCCGATATCTGACAAACCTGGGCATGAATGCGGTAGCTGCTCATTCTGAACAACTGGCGAAGAAGGCCGTGCATGACTTATGCGGGATTGACGGGGTTACCGTTTATACGCCCACTGATGCGCATCTCACCGGTTCGGTTTCATTCACGGTTGACGGCGTGCATCCACACGAGGTCGCGTATTTCCTCGACGAGGCTGCGGCGATCATGGTGCGGTCCGGCGAACACTGCTGCCAGCCGCTGATGCACAAGATGTTTCCGGGAACATCCGGTGGCACCGTGCGGGCGTCGGTCTACTGCTACAATACTGAAGATGACATCGACTTGCTTGCGGCGACGGTAGAAGAGCTAACAATGATGGTGAAATAGGATGACGACCGAATATGCGGCGGAATCGGTACACTAATCTAGATGGACGGGCACCCTTGACTCTCGCGACCCTGTGGGGGATTCGCACGATCTGGTCTATGGCATGCTCTTTACGGAGCGTTTTGTCGACAACATGGACAACATCGAGTCGGTGATCACGGAGGATACCCAGGTCAGCATCGTGACCCGACATCTGTACTCGGGTGATTTCCCCTCTATGTTGTACTATAACGCGAATAACGCGACCGCCGCATTGGTGGAATATGATGCGGCAGCCTCATCGATGCCGTCTGGTACAATGCGACAACCGGTACACCGCAGCCGACCTGGGAACTGGTGGCAGTGCGGTATGGACCATCGGCGACGAGATTGTGACCGCGAAGATGACCGGCGACGGTTTCTCGGCGTACGTGCTGTGTCTCTCGACGACCGCGCCGCCAAAGGATGCCGATGCAGCCGAAGCGATGTCACATTCCACCCGCAGCATCCGCAACTTTCTCATCGCGGAGGAAACGGCTACGCTGAGTCTACCGTCGTGTAGACCATCGCCCCCAAGGTGCCACCTGCTATGTCAGCAACAGTAGCGACCCCACAACCGACGCAGAAATCGCCGGCACTGTTCGTCGGGTCATCGCCGCTCTCGGCGTTGCAGATCTTAGGCTCAGACTGCGCAAGTAAGGAGCGGTCTTCGCCACATGTTCGACAGGAACCTTCATTCCTGAAAAAAATCAGCGGTAGAGTTCTCTTCCATCAACCCGTTTTTTACACGGGGCGGGCGCCCGTTTCTTGTGCAGCACCTCATTGAGATGCACCTTTCTCCACAGCTCGTTTCCTTCCGCGATCGAGCAACAGGCATCGCCTTTTGCCATCTTCACCGGAAGCACCTCACCGGCGGTCACCAGCACGAACTCTACGGCGGTGGAATGACCCGTGTTCTCGCAGAGTTTTTTCAGCAGCAGCTTCTTTTCTTCTACCTCCTTCAGCAGATCTGCAATGCTTTCCGAACTGATGGTGACCTCGCCGAACACGAGGGTATCGTTGGTGCAGAGAACCAGGAAATCGACTTCTGCCACTACCTTTCCGTCGACCCTGAACAGAATCTCGCCGTCCTTCGAGTACCAGAGCCCGTCCTTAGTGAACTGGTCGAACGCCTGATACTCCGCGTCGTTGAATTTCGCGGCTATCTTCACGACATCTTCTGCCGTGTCGCTTTGGGCAAGCAGGAGTTCATAGATCAGCGCTTCGAAGAACTTGCCAGACGCGCTGCGGTGTTCTGGGGACGCAGGGGTA
>JAZUDC010000025.1:0-10518 GCA_045639425.1 Methanocorpusculum sp. | reverse complement strand
GGTACCGAGTCTCAGGACTTCCGTGTTCAGAAGATGAGGTTTTCAGCGAAAGGTGATAAGAGCTGTATTCAGTACAATGCATCAATCACTATTTCTCACATCCCCGCCCGAGCCTATGAGTATGTGGTAAACGGCAAGAGTGCGATTGAATGGATTATGGAACGCTACGCCGTCACCTGCGACGATGCCAGTGGCATTGTGAATGATGCGAATGATTGGGCTGAGGAGCATGGCAATCCGCGGTATATCCTAGATTTTACTCCTGAGCGTGATTACGGTGAGCATGAAGACGATAGAAATAATGGAGAGCTTACCGAGATTTACATGATGATTATCTCACGGGTGGAAAATAAAGGAAACCCCCGTGGTGTGTTATGAGTGTCTATTGTGTATGAATGAAAAACCACGTTGTGATCTATCCGGCTGCGGATGACATTGTGGATTATTTCGAATTGCCGAATTCAAAAACAATCGCACGGAAAGATTTTGTTATTGAAAATGGACGTCTCGAGTTCCGTGATTATCATAATTCCGGGCGGAAGGGGACGACATCAATGATTATTTCCATAAGGGCATAGGCTATTTTACATGCACTATTACCAGCTGATCCGGGAGGTCGGCGGGTATATAAAAAACCACTCTATGATTTTTTGGATACGGTAATTAGGGAAAATGTGAAAAGTATCAGATAATACACAATCAATCAAGGAGAGAATTTGTGAAATAAAATTACAATGCATAAGCCCTGATAAGCACCGCGTCGAGCATGCATAACGTATAGACATCTCCCACAGTGTAGTCATGGGTATCTGCTGAAACTGCTCCTGTGAACAGTGCCGCAGCTATGAGAACATTGAGGCCAGTTGCCGCATTCCCATACCCGATCTCAACCAACGCTCACGGCCGAAGAAATATTCGGAATCGTCTTTCCGATATATAATAAAAGACTGGAACGTTTTTTCCAATCCATTTATTCACACAAAACTGAAGAGGGAATCAACCACAAAAAAGAAAAATTCTATCAGATCATTGAAAAATCAAAACCGATTAATTTTCCAAAATATTTGTTATTTCAACGAAATATTGACATTTAGAGGAAATTTTCGATTCTGTTCAGTGCCTCCTCCAACCGCTCCATGGAGGCTGCATAGGAGATTCTGATCCAGCCGGGTGCACCGAAGGCGAATCCCGGCGTTGCCGCGACATGACATTCTTCCATCCAACTATTCACAATCGTCGCATCGTCTCCGTCGCAGTGGATGAATGCATAGAATGCTCCTTCCGCCGGAGCGGTCTCCAGACCCATCTTCGTGAGTCTGTCGATGACATAGTCCCGCCGTTTCTCGAACTCCTTGCGCATATCTTCTACACATTTCAGGTCGTTCGTGAGTGCGGCAACCCCGCCCCACTGCGAGAAGGTGGTCACATTGCCGACAGAATGCTGCATTACCTTGTCCATCTGGGCAATCACCTTGTCCGGTGCCGCGGCATAACCGAGTCTCCATCCAGTCATGGCGAACGCTTTTGAAAATCCATTGATGGTTATTGTCCGGTCAAGCATGTCCGGATACGAAGCGACGGAGATGTGCTCCTTGCCGTAGACGAGTTTCTCATAGATTTCATCCGACATGCAGTAAATATCATGGTCGACGCAGAGGTCCGCAATCATACGCAGCGACGAACGTGCGAGAACGGAACCGGTTGGATTTGACGGTGAGTTGACGACAATCATCTTCGTCTTCGGGGTGACGCGTTCAAAGATGCTTTCGTCAACCTGGAAAACATCGTTGAGATGGTGGTGGACCGGTGTACCACGGACAATTCTTACCGCAGGATCGTAGGAGACCCAGGCGGGGTCGAGAATAATGACCTCATCTCCTGGATTGAGGACAGCGTTCATCGCGTTTCTGATTGCATCCTTTGCGCCGGAAGTCACCAGTATCTGTTTCTGTGTATATGCCAGATTGTTCTCCTTATTCAGTTTATCTGCAATGGCCTTGGTGAGTTCCGGAATGCCGCGGGAGGGTGCATAATGGGTCTCTCCCCGGGACAACGCGGCAATTGCCGCATCGGTGATATGTTTCGGCGTGGCAAAATCAGGTTCACCTACTGCCAGGCTAATGACATCGATTCCGGCAGCAATCATCTCTTTCGCCTTATTGTTCATCTCCATGGTTGCCGACGGCGGAATTGCGCTGATATTTTCTGAAAGCGGTAACATTGCTATAATGTCAGTGCTAGAAATATATAGAGTATCGCAGATGGAAAGCAAAGAGTTAGGCTGACAGCAATTCTGCTGCAGCTTCGAGTCCGTCGCCGCCGAGTTTGAATCCTGCTTTCTTGAACGCAAGCTGGACGACGGATAAGGTTGCCAAGATTTCTGGTGTATCGATAATACCCATGTTACCGATTCTGAAGATCTTGCCCTTGAAACGGTCCTGACCGCCGGCGAATTCGATTCCCATCTTTTTCGCATATCCGCGAATCTGGGAGTCCTCGATGCCTTCTGGATAGAAAAAACCGGTGACCGTGTTCGACGGTTTGTGCAGATCGTCCGCCTGTGGAACCGGGGAAAGGCCCCAGACCTTGCCAGCTTCACGAACTGCCGCCGATAATTTTCTGTGGCGGGCAATTCTGTTTTCAATGCCTTCCTCTTCCATCAGACGGCATGCTTCACGAAGCGCCATGAACAGTGGCACTGCCGGCGTGGTAGGGGTCTCCATCAGGTCTGCATCCGCCGACGTCTTCGCTTTCCTCAGATCAAGATAGAACGGACGCTTTGCAGCTAGTCTGTCCCATGCCTTCTGCGACACGGAGACCGCGGCAAGACCTGCCGGAGCCGCCAGGCATTTCTGGCTACCGACGATAGAGACGTCAACACCCCAGTCGTCCGCCTTCACGATATCGCCACCGATGGAGGTGATGCCATCGAGGATGAACAGTGCATCATATTTCTTACAGAGTTTACCAACTTTCTCTGCTGGATTGAGGATGGTTGCCGAGGTTTCGTTGTGGACCAAGGTTACGACTTCAGCACCGTTTTCCAGTGATTCTTTCAGACCTTCAAGGTTCAGCGGTTGACCCCATTCGGATTCAATCATCGTGGTCTCTCCGTAGATTTGAGAGATAAGACCGAGACGTTCGCCGAACTTGCCGTTCACGAGAGAAGCGATCTTCTTGCCGGAGGCAAAGGAGCCGATGGCCGCTTCCTGGCCGGCGGTACCAGAGCCGGAGAGAACTAGAATCTCATTCTTGGTTCCGAACGCCGGTCTCAGCATACGCACGATATCCGCATAGATACCGCCAAGTTGCTTACTTCTGTGGTTGATTGCTTGTGGAAGCATTGCCGCTCTGACCGAATCTGGCATCGGAACCGGGCCCGGCATCATCAATAAAGTTTCTTTATACATGAGTATTCGTCGTTTACATATATGTGAACCAACATAATTATAGTCATTCATTCGTATGACAGACGTAGCAATAATCGCCGGGTCCGCATCCGACCAGGCAATCATCGATAAAGCGGCATCCGTTCTGGAATCATACCGGATTTCCTTCGAAACGAAGATCCTTTCAGCACACCGTGATGCAGAAGCTCTGGATGCCTATGTAAAGAGCAGTGATGCCAAGATATTCATCTGCATCGCAGGTATGTCCGCAGCACTGCCAGGCGTCGTTGCTGCACGGACGAAAAAACCCGTCATCGGCGTGCCGGTCTCCGGAAAACTTGGCGGACTGGATGCACTTCTCTCCATCGCCCAGATGCCCAAAGGCGTACCGGTAGCCTGTATGGCAGTCGACGGCGGCGAAAACGCCGGCCACTTTGCCACACGCATTCTCGGTAAACTTTGACCATCTGTGAATGGTGACGATTTCTTCGCGGCAGGGACTTCAATCCTGGATGCTGGAAACATAGAAGAAGCCGAACACCAGTTCAAAAAGGCGGGAGTTCCACCAATCCTGTTTTTCTTTCTAAACTCGGCCTGGTGATTAGTGACCAGAACCGGAACGAAGAGGCACTTCCTATGTGAGATGTGAAGAAAGTCGTTGGGCTCGATCCAGGCACCGCAGCGGTCCAGTCCGGGTACGGTATCGTTCTGTTCCGATGTGGATTTATCGAGGAAGCAATCGATATGTTCGAAAAAAGTCTGCCAGGAACCCAAAAATCCCCGACTACCTCGAGAATTTCGACCTGGAGTTTGCCACCATCAGTAGATTCGCCAACTCCGAAACCGCATTCTCGCAGGAGATAGAACTTACGCTGGATTCAACTGACCTCTGGCATCACAAAGCAACCGTCTTTGCCGCCATAGGCGAAGAGAAACGGGCCGCCCGCTGTTTCAGAAACACGGAACTCTTTTCCTGGAAATAATCCTCTTCTCTCGGTAACCGGCAGATTATTCTTATTAGCAGTTGATGTATATATCATGTCACAGCGTGCTGCAGATGCCGTTTTCCAGGGTCTTTTTTCCCTGACAGATATCAGATATATACTTCGTACTACTGCTCCATTGCATCAGTTATCCGACGAAGAGAAACAGAAAGTCGAAAAAGCGTTAGCTTCCCTTGAAAAACAGACCACAATCATCCGGGAGGAGCTCTTATGAGCATCCGCTGCGGAGATAACTGCAATGTCGATGCCCGTATGGTGGAAGAAACCGCCATCAACATTGATCCGATCCAGGTCGGCGGCAGACTGACACCCGAAGCGATGAAGGCAATTATCGCCTGGGGAGACGGCTACTCCGTCTGCGACAACTGCAGAAAGCCGTTCAGACTCGACTATATCGAAAAACCACCGCTCAAGAATTTCCATGTCGAAGTCGCGGAATGGCTTGGTATGGCTCAGGCACGTACGGTCCCAGGAGCACGCCGTGGATTCCAGCAGGTTGCGGAAACTTACGTAGAGAAAGGCGATCCGGTCCTTATCGGATCACTGGCACACTATACCTCATACCTGTCCGTGGAAGGTCGTGCAGGAATCGTGCGGGAAATCCCGAAGACCGCCGACAACCATATCACTGCAGAGGCAGCGGCACAGAGAATCGAGGATGTTACCCGTGAATGCGGCAGAGCGCCGAAGCTGCTCTATATCGATCAGGTCGACTACCAGTTCGGAAACATCCATGACGTGAAAGGCATTGCGAAAGTCGCTCACCAGTATGATATTCCGGTGCTCTGCAACGGTGTGTATACAGTAGGGATCATGCCGGTGAACGGAAAAGAACTTGGTGTCGATTTCATTGTTGGATCCGGTCACAAAAGCATGGCCGCTCCAGCACCGTCGGGAATTCTTGCGGCAACCGAGGAACGTGCGGAGGAAGTCTTCAGAACAACGAAGACCAGTGGTGATGTCACCGGCAGAACATTCGGCATCAAGGAAGTTGGCATTCTTGGCTGTTCGCTGATGGGTGCACCGATTGTCGGTCTGCTTGCCTCGTTCCCAACAGTAAAGGAGCGTGTCAACCATTTCGATACGGAACTGGAGAACAGTAAACTCATCGTCGAGGCACTGAAATCCATCGAAGGAACGAAGATTCTTTCAGAATATCCGAGACGCCACACCATTACCCGTGTCGACACCACCGAATCCTTCGATGTCATTGCTCAGATGCATAAAAAACGTGGATTCTTCCTTTCAAGCGCATTGTCGAAGAAAGGCATTACCGGCATCATTCCAGGAGCTACCCGCGTCTGGAAATTTAATACTTACGGCATGACCAAAGCTCAGGCGGAATACGTCGCCGCCGCATACCTTGAAATCGCCGAAACCAACGGAATGACGGTCAACAAGTAAAAATCGTTTCAGGTAAATGTTCTATCATCTGACCGTTACCGATGATTGCAATCTCTGCTGCTCGTACTGCAGAGCGAAGATGTTCGAGGAGGAGGACAAACCCGGAGGAGATCCGGGAACCATCGACGAGTCCCTAACAGAGAACTTCTCGGCACCGCTGGATGACCTCTATGCCTTTCTTGCGAAGGATGAAGATGCAGTTCTGACATTCATCGGCGGCGAATCCCTGATGTGTCCGGAGTTCGTCAAAACCGTAATGGACAACGCACCGGTCAAACGGTTCATGATTCAGACGAACGGCACCAAACTCGCCGAGCTTCCGGCATCCTACCGGAACTGGTTCGAAACCATTCTCATCTCCATCGATGGCGACAAAAAACTCACTGACGGTCACCGGGGGGACGGAATCTACGACACGGTCATGTCAACCGCAAAACTGCTGAAAAAGACCGGATTTTCCGGAGAATTGATTGCACGGATGACCGTTGTGGAAGATACTGATATCTATACTGCCGTGACCCATCTGGCGGATTGCAGGCTTTTTGATGCCGTCCACTGGCAGATGGATGCCGATTTCACCGGAGACCATTCGCACCGGAACTTCCCTGCATGGGCGAAGACCTACAACGAGGGTATACGGAATCTGGCAAAGGAATGGGTAAGACGAATCCGTACCACTGGAAAGGTCCCCAAATGGTACCCGTTCCTTTCCACCACCGAAGATCTTCTCCTGAACCGGCCAAGCAGACTCCGCTGCGGATCGGGATATGCGAACTACAGCATCATGACTAATGGGAAGATTGCCCCCTGTCCCATTATGGTCGGGATGGCTGACTACTATGCAGGCGACATCAGAACCTCCGACCCAAAATCCCTGCCGGAGATACCCATTGGCGAACCCTGCACTTCCTGTGACATCTACGGATTCTGCGGCGGAAGATGTCTCTATTCGAACATCGTCCGGCCGTGGGACGAAGCATATACCGAGGTCTGCGGCACGGTGCGAAATCTTCATGATACTCTCGCCGATATAGTACCTGAGATACAGCATATGATGAAAGAGGGAACAATCAGTATGGCAAGTTTCGCCCATACCAGATACAATGGATGTGAGATAATTCCATGATAGACATCCTTGCTGTAGATCCCTGAATTATCGTTTTTCTTACCTGTTCCGGTGCTTTCACAGGACTGATGTCATGACTCCTCAGCGTCGGGGGAGGATTCCTCTCTGGACTGTTTGGCACTGGCAGCGGCGTAATTATGGTCCCACTCATGACCATTATCGGCAAATTCACCTTGAAACGGGCCACAGTGACATCCGTTGCCGCAATCGGATTCATATCCGTGGGCAGCCTGGTTGAATATCTGATACTCGGACACTTCAACCTGATTCTCTGGATTGTACTGACAGTAACTGCCGTACCGGCTACATATTTCTCGGCAGGAAAACTGTCAGGGAAGATATCCGACAAGTGGCTTTGGATCTTTTTCTTCATCCTGATGGTCGTAATTGTACTCAAGATGGCGGGTGTCTTTGACTGGATTACAAGTCGTTTCTAAAGATTCCAACACCCTTATCCCTGTTACCGTTCAACATTATTTTATCCTATGACAGAAACTCCTATTCTCTCCTTCCTCATTGAGCATGCGGAAAAACATCCGGTGTCATTCCATATGCCAGGACATAAGGGATCTGCTATCTACCGCAGATACGGATATACCGAATTCCTCGACAAAATCATGAACTGCGATATCACTGAAATCATCGGTGCTGACAATCTGTATCAGACAGAAGGAATCATCAAGCAGGCTCAGGAGGAATATGCAAAACTTTACGGCGTGAAACGGGCATATCTGCTGATCAACGGAACCAGCGGCGGACTGATTGCCGTAATACTTGCAAGCGTTCCCAAAGGCGGAAAGATAATTCTTGCACGAAACTGCCACAAGGCAATCTACAATGCCCTTGTTCTCGGAGATATCAGACCAGTATACGCCTATCCGGAAATGATTGAGGAGTACGGTATTTCCGGCGAGATATCGGTTGAGGAAATCAGACGGTGCCTCAAGGAGAATCCGGATGCCGCAGCAGTCATTCTGCCGTCTCCCAACTATTACGGCATCTGTTCCGACATCATGAAGATTGCAAAGATTGTACATGACGCCGGAAAAATCCTCATCGTCGACCAGGCACACGGTGCCCACCTTAAATTCTTCAGCGACTGCGGATACTCCCTCCCCAAATCAGCGGAGGAGTGCGGAGCTGATTTCGCAGTGAATTCAATACACAAGACACTGGCCTCCTTCACCCAGAGCGCTCTGTTGACCTACAATACCAACCGGGTCGACCACTATGTCCTGGAGGACAAACTGCAAATGATTATGTCAACCTCCCCGTCCTATCTTCTGATGGCATCACTGGACATCAATGCGGATATCCTGAAACACCATAAGAAAGAGGCAATCGGTGACTGGTACGAGGCGGTATCCTACTTCTATGAAGAAGCCGCAAAGATCAAGGGCCTGAATGTCATCCGGAGACTGTCGCTCGATATCACCAAGATCAATCTCGATATGAGTGCCTACGGCCTCACTGGTGCTGAACTGGAACAGATTCTGCTGAAACACGGTATCTATGCGGAACTGACAACCGGAAACATCCTCATGTGCATGACTGGTATCGGAAACACGAAAGGCGACATGGACAGAACGCTGCACGTCCTTCGCAACATTGCTGCATCTCACCAATACAAACTGGCTGAAAAGACCGCGACACCTGCAGCCCTCGACGCACGGTTCGGATTCTGCGGGATTCCGCTGGAAAAGGAACGGGTGCCGCTTGAGAGGGGAGCTGGTAGAATCTGTGCCCAGTCCATCATCCCCTATCCTCCGGGAATACCCTTCATTTGCCCGGGAGAACGGATTACCCCTGAAGTCATAACCTACATCCGACAGCTCAGGGAGGCCGGTGAGAGGGTAATTGGCGTGAATGCCGAAGGAGAAATAACCGTCGGCAAGGACAACTGAGTTACTCTGCGCGAACGTTTCCATATTCCGCCAGATTTTCGTTCCCCTCAAAAAACTATTTAAACCCCTTGCAGGCACGGATGGACGAACTGCGGCACCTCGAGGTTTTTTGAAGTCCATAAATTTCATCCCAAGTGGATAAAATCCCGATGTAAACGGCTATTTTCAAATGGACAGTTTTAAGTCATGAGGGAGGTAATCATGTTATGATATCTCCTACCCGCCTATGTGGTGCGGGGCAAAGATTTTCCATAAATATATCCTGTCCAACAAAAAGGGGTGTGTATTATGGGTCTTAAAGAAGAAAAAACAGGAAAAATTGACACATCTTTGTTCGAGAAATACGAAAGCAATGTGCGGTCCTACTGCAGAAAATATCCGGTCGTTTTCACCCGGGCAAAAGGTTCTCTAATATATGATCAGGACAATACCGAATACATCGACTTCCTCTGCGGTGCAGGCGCCCTGAACTTCGGCCACAATAATGAAGCAATCAAGCGGAAAGTAATCGAGTATCTTGAAACCGACGGCATGGTCCACGGACTTGACCTCTACTCCAAAGCAAAAGCGGAGTTCATCCGGACACTCGAAGAACGTATTTTAAGACCGCGTGGACTCAACTACAAGGTTATGTTTCCAGGACCGGCGGGAACCCTCGCTGTCGAAGCTGGTCTGAAAGTCGCACGCAAGGTAACCGGACGATCCAATGTCTTTGCCCTGATGGGCGGATTCCACGGCATGTCCATTGGCGCCCTAGAAGCAACTAGTGAACAGCTCGCACGCAAGGCAAGCGGTGTCGTTCTCGGCAATGTCACCAGAATCCCTCACCCACTCGATAACCCCAACTTCGATACCATCGCCTACATGGAAATGCTGCTGTCCAACGACCACAGCGGTGTCGAGAAACCGGCGGCAATCCTCGTCGAGACCGTACAGGGAGAGGGGGGAATCAATATCTTACCAGCAGAATGGCTGCAGGCGGTTCGCAAACTTTGTGACAAATACGGTGTGCTCCTCATCTGCGATGAGATTCAGGCAGGATGTGGCAGAACCGGACCGTTCTTCTCCTTCGAAATGGCGGGCATCGTTCCGGATATCGTATTCATGGCGAAATCCATCGGCGGTATCGGCATGCCACTCGCAATCACCCTTCTGAAATCCGAGTATGATGTCTTAAGTCCAGGTGAACACAACGGTACCTTCAGAGGATTCAACCTGGCATTCGTCGCCGGAAAAGCCGCTCTCGACATGTTTATTGACCAGAACATGGAGCAGGAGACCATGAGAAAGGAGGAACTGGTCCGGAAATTCTTCGACGAGAAGATTCCACTCCTGAACGGCAACAACATCAAAGCACGCGGACTGGGTATCATGTGGGGTATCGATTTCGGTGCATATCCATCAAAGGTTGCCTTCAATATCAGAAAGATCTGTTTCGAAAATGGTGTCATCCTGGAACTCTGCGGCAGAGAAGATACCGTCGTGAAGATCATGGCAGCCTGCACGATTCCAGACGATGTCCTGCTCAAAGGCCTGAACATCGTCTACGAGGCGATGAAACAGGCACTGAAAAAATACACTAGGTAACTCCTCTTTCCTCATTTTTTATCCGTATCCTGCGAGCATAGGCTCTGTGTTATCCCGAGATTAGTTCTGTGATTCTTGACCAATCAAATCCTTTTTTTATGCCT
>JAZUDC010000024.1:0-20894 GCA_045639425.1 Methanocorpusculum sp. | reverse complement strand
CCTGCTTACCTTCTTTTCTGATAAAAACCATTGAACCTTAGTTGGGGTGCTTCGGCACCCTCCCTGGGGATAATTCCATATAAAAAATTAAAAGAGTTATCTTTCAACAATTCGACGGATAAGTGACATGACCTTCGGCTTGGATACCCGCTTCACCCGTGAAACACGTGGTACCGACGCCTTCGACACCGCCGATGACCTCGTTCGTGACCTATTTCCGCATGCTAATGAGGCGATAGCAAGAATAGAGAGCGCCTTCGGGGCTCACCGCAAAGGTTGACCCCATGCATCGGCATAGGAACATACCGTGCCGACACTGGTGAATACGCAGCGGCAGAAGTCGTTGACGTTCATGATCTCGAACTGTGGATTCTCGATTGCCATATCCAGAAACCAGACAAGAAGCTCACCATAGTTCTCCGGCGACAGCATCCATGCATTCAGGTGATTTCCTTTCAGGGACGGAAAGCCGGATGCAGTTTCATGGTTCATCCCTGTTCCTTGAAGAAATTGACAATGTCCTCCTTCCGTTCAACGGAAGATTTCGTGATTGTACAGATGAATCGCACCCGCAGTCCGTGCCGCTGTGCAATCCGATATCCAATTATACTCCGCTGAGGGAGTTGTCTTACCGCTGATAATCGGTCAGGTCCTTTGGTCCGTCGATGGATGAGCCGATTATGGCGAAAGGTCTGATCCATTCGACGATGTCATGGACGGTAGCAAGGGACATGTGGAGAGAGTTCACATCGGAACTCCAGCAGTACTTGCATCTGCCGGGACAATCGAGTTTCTGGATTATCATGACATGGAACGGGTTCTTCATCTTTGGAATAAGGTGTGTGCTGAAAACTCTTTCATACTAGTGCGTTACCTGCATGTTTATAATCGCTGAAACCCTATCAATTAATTATGACAGCAACAAAAATTCTCCTGAAAACGACGATGGGAGACATCATCCTCGAACTCAGGGAAGACATGCCGATTACATCCGGAAACTTCACGAAACTCGTGAAAGAAGGATTCTACAACGGCATCAATTTCCACCGTGTCATTGACGGATTCATGATCCAGGGCGGTGACCCGAGAGGCAACGGTACTGGCGGACCGGGATACACCATTAAAGACGAATTCATGCTGGACAATAAGAATAACAAAGGAACCATCGCCATGGCAAACGCCGGACCTAACACCGGCGGATCGCAGTTCTTCATCAACCTCATGAACAACAACTATCTCGACAAAGCCCACCCGGCATTCGGTAGGGTTATCGAAGGATTCGAGGTCGTCGAAAAGATCGGCAAGGTCAAGACGAACTGGAACGACAAACCGCTGGAAGATGTCGTCATCAAAGAGGCACTTGTCCTCTAAAATCCTTTTTTGAAAAAAATAGGTATTCAGAGACGGCGGATATCCTCCGCCATCTGGTGAACCAGATCCTTCTTGATGTTCCAGAGTTTTTCTGAAAGATCGACATAATACCGGTGTGGAAACTCGAACCGCTTGACCTCGTCCCAGAGAGTATCAAGTTCCTTCGCGCAGTATGCCTTCACCTCAGAAATGGTCGGAACCTGATAGACAAGTTTACCGTTCTTGAATATCGGAACCAACAGTTCACGGGCAGTGAAGTTCTTCAGCGTATTTGTCTTCCAGGTGCTTACCGGATCGAAGATCGTCAGCGGTCTGCTTTCATCGATAACCTCATCGTAGACACAGAGAAGGTCTGCTACCGCCTTGCCGCTGGCATTGTCAATGAGCCGGTAAACCTTCTTGAAATGTGGGTTGGTGACCTTTGCGGCATCCTCGCTAATCTTGATCTTCGGGACAAGCTGTCCGTTCTCCTCGACTGCCGCAAGCTTATAGACGCAACCGAACACTGGATTACTCGATGAGGTAATCATCCGTTCCCCCACACCGAAAACATCGAGTTTTGCTCCTTCAGATACAAGCACCTGGATTGCATATTCGTCCAGAGAATTCGAGGCATAGATTTTGCATCCCTCAAGTCCTGCATCATCCAGCATTTTACGTGCCAACTTCGAAAGATAGGAGATATCCCCAGAATCCAGGCGGATGCCGAAGTACGTGATTCCCTTGGGAATCAGCACCTCCTTGATAGCACGGATAGCATTTGGCACACCGCTTTTGATGGTGTTGTATGTATCGACCAGCAGAACTGTATTGGTCGGATAGATTTCACAGTATGTCTTAAACGCCTCGTATTCCGACGGAAACATCTGAACCCAGGAATGCGCCATCGTGCCACTGGCAGGAACATGATAAAGCTCATCGGTGAGCGTACATACGGTACCGGCACAGCCACCGATATATGCCGCACGTGCCCCCAGAATCGCTGCGTCCCCGCCCTGGGCACGGCGTGATCCGAACTCGAGGACAGCACGGCCGTGGGCCGCACGACAGACCCGATTCGCTTTAGTAGCTATCAACGACTGATGGTTCAACGTCAGAAGAAGGAAAGTCTCCATAATCTGCGCTTCGGGCGCTGGTGCCCTGACGATGAGAATCGGTTCGTTCGGAAACACCGGTGTGCCTTCCGGAACAGCGTAGATATCGCCCGTGAACCTGAACCCATGAAGGTACTGCAGGAACTCATCTCCGAAGAGATTCTTCGACCGGAAATAAGCGATATCGTCGTCGTCGAAGTGCAGATCACGGACATACTCGATTACCTGCTCCAGACCTGCGGCGATGGCAAATCCCGCACCATCCGGAACCTTTCTGAAAAATAGATCGAAGATGGTTATCTTGTCCTTCAGATCCGAAAGAAGATAGCCGTTACCTATCGTGAACTCATAGAAGTCACAGAGCATCGCAAGGTTCCGTTTGTATTCTGTCAATTCAGTTTCTCCTGTTGATTACCTTCATCTGCAGATTTTCCATGATATCCAGTGCCTTTTCATGCATTTCCGCGTCAGTCGTGGTGGTGCATGCAACATCGATGATAATCTCAGTCTCTGTCCCGTCGCCTTGGCAAGAATCGCATTCGAAAGCACGCAGATACGGAAACCAGAGCGACGAACTCGATGGAGTCATATGATTTATCTTTCAGATACCCGAGCAGATGTGTCATTTTCTCTGATTGTTTATTCTTCGCTGATGAACTTCTTCATTTCCTGATAGATGAAGTCACGGACCTTCTCAATCTCGGTAGGTTTTCCGCGGAACGCCAGAAGTTCACGTTCGTCGTGGTCCATGTTCGCAAACGAGAGAGAACGGGTAACGCCCACCAGTTGGACATCGAACTGCATGGCTGCATCACGGATTGCTTTCCGTGGCGTTCCTGGTGGAAGGATAAGATCGACCAATTCCTCTTTCTGCGGAATCTCATTGGGCATACCTACCTCCCTACCTTGATACGCTTGGCCATAATGCATTTACCGCCACGGACACCACCAATCGGGCATTTTGGATGACCGATACTGTTCATGCAGCGACCCATGAGTGCTGATCCACGTGCCAAACCGTCATCGACGAAGACCAGATGATTGGCCGGTTCATCGTAGATACCGCGTTCAACGACACCATCGAGAATATACTGCGGCTTGTTGCCGGAGATGATTGCACGACCAGTGAATCCGATTGAACTGTTCGGCGGCAGGAACTTGTGCTCGATGCAGATATCGATGATCTTGAGTGCCATCTCCGAACAGACACGGTCGATGACTTCCCGGATAACCTTCCTGTTCTCTTTCTGGGCAAGCTCCTTTCCGACCTCCTCAAGAGCGGATATCTTATCGCCGTCGGTTCCTACATCGACACCGATCAGGACAATGCCGGATGCCTTTGCGACATCGGCACAGACCGGCACCTTACCGAACCGCTTGCGCTCCGGTGGGACTTCACGGATGTCAATGATTTTCATGCAACAGTCAATATACGGCCGTGCCTTTTTGTATGCATTGTTGGATGCCGGTGCACAGTGTTCACCGAACAGATCCAGCGCCGTTCCCTTCTTACCGTCGACAAGGCCAGTTCCACGGATGATAGCGTCCGGAATGGCTCCTGCCAGACCACAGAAGTTGCCGATGGTCTTCGCAAACGGAGACTCTGCATTCTTGTCCACATCGGAGGTGATACGGCCGTCAAGTGTGGTACCAAAGTCCATGGAGATGCACGGGTTTCTGAAATCAACCGGAGTCCATTTTGCACCTTCCTTGATACCTGCCATGGCGAGTTCTCCTTCCATCTCATTAGCGATCATCTCAACACCGGTTGTTCCCGACGGCGGTGTAACACCCGCGACTGCCCCGGTAAAGACGAGTTTGTCCGCGAAACTGTGCGGGCGGAGTTTCGGCGGAAGACTGTTGATTCCCATTGGCGGCGTCATCTTCCTTGGTGGAACACCTGCCAGCAGACAGCTGTCGGCAAGCGCTTTGATGAACTCGCCAATCTGATCAGGAGAATCCATTGCAGCGACGACTCCCGTACTGCGGACGACGAAGTCAAGGTCGTCCTTGATGCTGAGTTTTGCCTCATTGTGGCACTGGATAAGGGTGTCTCGCACTAGTTCCGTGACCGATTCACGGGTCAGTTCAGTACCGTCGAGTGTTGTACCGAAAATGACTTCACCTGATTTTGGCGGACGAACATCACGGCTCATGGAGACGTTTTTCCCCAGAACATAGGAATGGCCGTCCTCGAGGTTCGTTCCCGTCAGAATACATTTAGTGGTCGTATTCCCCATTTCAACGGATGCAACGATGAAATACGGCTTCGCTTTATATTCCGGCTGACTGATACCGACACCGTATCCTGCAACCATCGGAGGAGCAATACTCTCCACAATCCATGGCTGCAGTTTTTTCTTGAAAAATCCTGCTGACATAACTATGAAAAAATCTTGCAGTATCCAGATAAATAGGTTTCGTTTTACCTAATTGACCTGAAACAGGCTATTCCAAACGGAAAAGAGGATTGAAAAAAATTATTTGGCTTCTGAGAAGACCAGATCGTAGAGCCAGTCTTCCAAGAGCTTACAGGTGGGAACATCGCATTCTTCCATGCATGCAACACACGGGACAATGGAGTTTCCGGCCATCAGAAGAGATGAATTGAACTTTTTCGGCACAATCTTGCCTTTAACCAGATAGGTCCCCTTCTCCTTCTTGCGGGTGATACGTTTTGTGTCCTCAAGCACCCTCAGAACCTTGGAACAGGTCTTACTGTCGATTTCGAGTTCTTTCCACAGATTGCTCTGGATAATACCGTTTTCCTGCTGACAGATGTATGTGTACGTGTTCTCCACGAGGTCTTCCATTTCTTCTTCAGATAACGCTGCCATGATATTAGTTTAAGGGGGCGATGCTCAGGATATTGTTTCCACGGATAACGACGTTGCTAAGTTCTCTTCTTCCTTTCGCCGTAATCTCAACGGCGTTTTCGATAAGGAGATTGAGATACTCGTCCATTGCTACGAGTAGTCCCTCGAACCGACTCCCTTCGTCCTTGATCTCTACAGATATATTCTGGTCAACAAGGGAGTTAACCTTCTTGATTGGGAGAACAATACTGGATACCATAATAGTATACTTTTTACATCTCGTGGGTTATTAACCTGTCTTTTTTGTGAGATGAACAGAGGATATCCTCAAATCTGTAAAAAGAAGAAATCCGGGATTTCCGGAGGTTTTCAGTCCATACTTAGGGCAGCAGCGCGTACACATATTCTCCAGAATCAGTTGATAGAGCTCAGGACTGGCTCCCAGTGTCTCCTTGAGCGCAGTACTTGCCGTTAAGAAATACCCTAGTAATACTTTATCCGGTCATTGATACTGATCATCTTCTGCATCCAACGGCGGAGTGTAATTTCATCGAGCGTTCCGATACAGATTACACTCGAACTTACAGAAACTAATTAATAAAACAAAAGAATAGTGCGAGGGATGGGATTCGAACCCAAGAACTACTACTAGACTAGCCCCTCAAGCTAGCGCCGTTGACCTGGCTTGGCTACCCTCGCCTGTTGACTTATACTTATTGTATCGTCTCAGTTATAAATCTACTGAATTAGAGACACCTTTATCCGACCTGAACGCCCACAGATAAGATAATGTGGCAACGCATTCTTGCAGATTTCGCCGACTCGCCGGCGCAACAGAAGGTGATCCGATTCCTCCTGGAGAACGGATTCGGCATTGCACCCAGTGGGAAAGCCGTCGTCAATGGTGTTGAGATAACCGCGTCCGCACTTTCGCGTGCCACCGCAACGGACCGGCGGGTGGTGGAATCCACACTGAAACATACCTGGGAAAACGAAGAACTCCGGTCGGTATTCGCGAACCTGCGGGTCACTCCCGATTTCACTAACGTCGCAAAGGATCTCGGCCTTTCCGTAATTACCATCATCCCCAAGAACGCCGAAGACAAGAACATCGTCGCATCCGCCGTCGACGTACTCTCTTCATACAATCTTACCCTGCGGCAGATCTTCGTAACCGATCCCTATGCAGCGGAAATCCCAAAACTGGTCATCATCATCGACGGCAGACTACCGGGAGCGGCACTCGAGGACCTGCACAACCTCCCAGCCGTCAAATCCATTCTCCTCTAGCTATTTATTCTTTCTTCCCGATTCTTCAGGAACTAGAGATTCTGTTATATATGTACACTCTATATACAATAGAGTGTGAAAATAAACATCTATGTGATAAAATGTTGAATATTACGACGTTCCTGGATGCCAATGCCCGCCGTCTGGACAAGACCGTGTTTTTCTGTCCGGAACGGGGAACCGGATACACTTCGCGGGAAATCCTCGCGATATCGTCCGAGATTGCACGCGCGCTCGTGAGAAACGGTGTGAAAAAAGGAGACCGCGTGATGCTCTACATGAACAGCACACCCGAATATCTCTTCTCATACTTTGCTGTCTGGAGAATCGGTGCTGTTGCTGTGCCCACCAACCGTGTGTACACGCCGAGTGAACTCGCCTATCTTGCGAAGAATTCCGGTGCAAAACTCATCGTAACCGACAAGGACGGAACAACAGCGACGAAGACGCTCAAGATTCCATCCTACGTGCCGGAGAATATCGAAACGTTTCGCGCCGCAGAGATTATGCCGCCCACGAAAACGGAGTTTTCTGATATCTGCCAGCTGCAGTATACCTCAGGCACCACCGGAAAACCAAAGGGTGCCATGCTCACCCACGGCAACTGGTTCACCGCCATCCACAATGAATGCGATGTACTGGCACTCCGCCAGGACGATGTCTATCTGGGAATCTATCCGATGGGGCATGTCGGCCTCTCCTGGGGGATTGCCACCCTGCGGTCTGGCGCCCTCTTCATTATGATGGAACGCTACGGACTGGAACACTACCTTGCTCTCTGCCATGAGAAGAAAGTGACCGTCCTTGCTGGCATGCCGCCGGTCATCCACTCGCTGACCGAAGCCCCGGCCGGAACCGAAACCTCTCTCAAGACTGTGCGCGAGATCATCTCAGGTGGCGGACCGCTACACCAAGGTATCTGGAAGAAGTTCCATACCCGATACGGCATCCCGATTGTCAATGCCTACGGTCTCTCGGAAACAGTGGTCATTGGTACAGGTACCGCCATCCGCCCGGAAGACTATGTCTTCGCCGACTGGTTCCAGAGTGTCGGTCACCCGGTCTGTTTCTCTGAGGTAAAGATTGTCGACGAAACGGATGCTTCCAAAGAGATGCCGCGGCAGACACCGGGAGAGATAGCGCTCTGCGGACCTGCGGTCGCCGCAGGATACTGGAACATGCCGGATGAGACGAAAGCCGCATTCCTTAAGGACGGTTGGTTCTTGACCGGCGATGTCGGATACATCGACAAGGACGGACGGCTCTGCATCACCGACCGAAAGAAAGATATGATTGCAATGTCCGGGTGGAAAATCTATCCGACTGAGGTCGAGGATGTGCTCATCCGGTACGAAGGCGTGAAGGAATTAGCCATCTTCGGGATTCCCCACGAACACCGCGGTGAAATTCCAGTCGCAGCGGTCATCTGGAAGAACGGATACTCCGAAAAGGACACTGATAAGCTGCTCGCCTTCGCAGCGGAACGGCTCGCCGGCTACAAGGTTCCGCGCAAGGTCATTTCCGTACCGGAACTACCGCGGGCGAACGGATGGAAACTCCTGAGACGGGAACTCCGTGAAAAGTACGCAAACTAAGATCCAGCGAAAAAACGCGGGGTCTAATGAACAGGTCAGGCTCCCATACTATTTTTGAAAGCTGGAGTGAAATTAAGCACCTACCTCTTTACCGAGAGCAAATGCTTTGATGTTGATGTTGATGGTCTTCGGCGGGACGTTCCGGCGTACAGCCTCTTCCAGCGATTTGACAGCAAGCGGCAACGTGTGGGATGCCGCGCCCAGAAGGACGATGTTTGCCGCAAGTGGGTTACCTGCTTTGGTCGCGAGCTCCGTCGCATCAAGTAGAACGATCTTGGCGTCTCCCTTCTTCAGTTCGGCCTCAACCTCGTCGAGTTTCGGGACCGGTAGTTTATTCGAGAACACCGAAGTCGGCACTACCATCTCGCGGTTTGCAATGATAGTTCCCGACAGTTTGAGGAAATGACGGTACCGCAGGGCTTCCAGGACATCGAACGCAATCAGGAGATCAGCCGTTCCCGGGGCTATGAGCGACCCGTACTTGCCGTCGATTCTAATATGGGTCTCGACGGATCCACCGCGTTGGGACATGCCGTGGGTCTCCGCACCGCGAACATGCCGGCCTTCAATCACACAAGCATCCCCTAGCACGTTTGAGGCAAGGACGGTTCCCTGACCGCCGATACCGACAATAAGACAGTCGTAACTCTTCTTCATTCCTTGTTCCCTTCCTTATGAATCGCCCCAGCAGGACAGATGTCCGCACAGACACCACATCC
Source organism: Methanocorpusculum sp. (assembly GCA_045639425.1). Lineage (GTDB taxonomy): Archaea > Halobacteriota > Methanomicrobia > Methanomicrobiales > Methanocorpusculaceae > Methanocorpusculum. The sequence goes on along the minus strand of JAZUDC010000024.1, from coordinate 12,009 downwards.
AGTACACAGTGATGTGGTCTGGGATGCACCAGATGCATCGGGTTCGAGTGCCGGGCAACCGTACCGGATGCATGCACCGCATTTGAGACAGCGATCGGTATCGACGATGTACCGGTTCCGCTTGATGCCGAGACGCTTGTTCATGATGACACACGGCTGTTTCGCGATGATGACCTTGACGCCCTTCTTCTCCTTTGCTTCCTTGAGGACAGTAAGTAGATAGGGCAGGTCATAGGGATCGACCGCCTCGACAAATGAGACCCCACAGCCCTTCACGATCTCTTCCAGAGAGATCTTCGGCGAGACGTTGCCGGTCGCAGTAAGTCCGGTATTCGGATTTGGCTGGTGGCCGGTCATTGCGGTGATACGGTTGTCCAGGATGATAATCGTCTGGTTCGCACCGTTGTAAACGGAATTGATGAGGCCGTTGACACCGGTGTGCAGGAACGTCGAGTCCCCGATGGTCGATACGATGTCAGCATCAGGCAGAGCATGTGAGAGGCCTGAACCGACCGTGATGGATGCGCCCATACAAATGGTGGTATCCACAGCGCCAAGCTGCAGGCCTAAGGTGTAGCAGCCGATGTCAGAGGGGAAGATGCCATCTTTGAAAACCTTGCGCATAGCATAGAACACCGAACGGTGCAGGCAACCGGGACAAAGAGTCGGCGGACGCACCGGAACCTTGGCAGGTTTCTGTGCCACCGGATACGGGTTTTTCATGAACCGTACCTTTTCCAGGAAGGAAGCGACGGAAGCAGTCGAGAACTCACCTTCGTGCGGCACGGTGCCGTCGAGTTTACCGTGGACCTTTACTGCTGTACCGGCAACTGACAGAACCATCCCCTCAACGACCGGCATGAGCTCTTCGACCACGAGTATTTCCGTATGTTTCGCGACGATGCCCCTCAACCACTCGCGGTCAATCGGATATGCACCGATCTTGATAAAGGAAATATCTTCAGGGAGAATCTCCATAGCATATGATGCCGAAATACCGCTTGTGATGACCGCCTTCTTGCCGCGGACATCGGCCGTATTGAATCCCGCATCAACAAGGTAGCGGGAGACTTCTCCCTGTTTCTTCGTCAGTTCAACGTGTAGCTGACGGGTATGTACCGGCACGACCACATACTGTTTCGGATTCTTCTCGAAGAAACCGGTCCGGGTGGATGGCCGGACTCCAGAAAGTTCAACATCCCCTTTCGAGTGGCAGATACGCGTTGTCGGGCGGAAAAGAACCGGTAATCTGAACTTCTCCGAGATTTCCCAGCCGGCCTTGATGTAATCGTGGGCTTCCTGAACCGATGACGGGTCGAGGCAGGGGATCTGTACGAACTTCGCATACATACGTGAATCCTGTTCGTTCTTGGAACTGTGGGCAAATGGGTCGTCTGCGGAAAGGATGATGAATCCCCCCTTAGTTCCGGTATAGGAGGAGGTCATCAGCGGGTCGGCCGCCACATTTAGACCGACGTGCTTCATCGTGACAAGCGTGCGAAGACCACACCAGCTCGCCGCAAGCGCCTGTTCCAGCGCAACCTTTTCATTGACAGACCATTCGACGTAGTAGGAACGGTCGGGAATCGCCCGGAGCGTATCGATGACCTCGGACGATGGTGTACCCGGGTATCCAGAAGCGAAATCAATGCCCGCTTCACGGCATCCGTGCGCGACGGCATCGTTGCCGAGAAGATATTTTCTAGTAAGCAAATCTGCCATAATCCTTTAATTATTTGTAACCGCACAGGATTAAGTATACTGATTTGGGAAAGGAAACGAGCATGTCGATGGATATTTATACTGACAGTGCATATCTAATAAAGTGATTGGGCGCGTAGCATAGCTAGGTGGTGCGTCCGGCTGATAACCGGGAGGTCATGAGTTCGAATCTCATCGTGCCCACTGTTTTTCTAATTTTTTTACTCAAGTACTTCAATATCGTTCCATATCCACGATACTGCACCTGAATCGACTACTGCTGAAAAAAGGATTATTGATGTTTCTTCGCGGACCCGCCGAACCACGAAAGGAGACTCGCTGCAACAAGCACAACCATCGAGGCGATGATTGTTCCATGCAGCATGGTCAGGAACCCCGCAGAGTAGAATTCTGCAACGCCCGTGATGAACAGCGTCTCCAGAATCGCGACGATACCGAATGACAGAGCCATGCCGAGCATGCGGACCGTAGAAAGCGTTCCTGACGCGAGGCTGTACTCTTTCTCCGTCACCGCGTTCATGACGACCGTCGAGTTCGGCGTGACGAATATCGCAATGCCGAGACCGAAGAGAGCTTCAACGATGATCAAAAGCCATAGGTTTATTTCCGGACCGGATGTCAGGAATACCCCCATGCCAACGATGATGATGGCAAGACCAAGGCAGGTAGAGTATTTCGGCGGTGCATTCCTGACCCCCCGGTCGATGATGCCGAGGATGACCGAACCGATACCAAAGGTGGCAACGCTGGCGAAGATGACCGCCCCAGTAAGCCAGAGGGCATCAACCTGCGCGGAACCCATGATGACAGCGCCGACCACACCTACGACCGTAAGGATACCTCCCAGTATCAGGATGAACTTCGGTAGCATATGGTCGTAGAATCTGCCGGAGATGATGGTGAACAGTGCCAGGATCAGACCTTTCGCGGTGATGATGAGCGCCCGCAGGAAAGGATCGACGATACCCCAGAGTTCCGCCATGTAGGCGGAGATCAGGGAGGCCATCGAATAGATGGCAGCATAGTAGAGCAGGTTCGCACCGCTGTTGAAGGTGAATGACTGGTTATGGAGAATGATATTGACCGGGACCAGCGGATTGGCGTTGTACCGCTCGTAGACAAAGAACAGGATAATAAGAATGATACCGACGACCAGCGAGGCAATTGCCATACTGTTCGGCAGCTTCGAGAATCCGTAGACGGCGAACGCCATACCGAAGATGAAAATGAGTGAGCCCACCCAGTCGAACTTTCCAGTATCTGTCGGTTTATCTCTCGGAATGAAGATGATAGCAAGGATGAAGGCGACCAGAGCCACCGGGAACTGGACGATATAGACTGCTGACCAACCGATGAGGTTGGTCAACGCACCGGCAGTGAGCGGAGCCGTGAACTGGCCGAGGAACACTCCGGTCATGGCAATACCGATGGTGGTTCCGCGTTTCTCTGGACGGACCGCCGACGCGAGCAGCGCAATGGCGGTTCCGAACATGAGGGCATTGCCCAGTCCCTGGACACTACGCATGACCAACATGAACTCGATATTCGGGGAGAAGGAGATGGAAAGCGATGAGAAACCCAGGAGGAGAACACCGATGGTGAAGAATATCTTCTTATTAAACTTGTCAGCGAGTCGTGCGGCTGGAATCAGGAATATCGTGGATGTGAGGGTATACACAGTGAAAATCCAGGGGAACATCCCGGACCCGAACGCCGCGGCATAACCGAAGAATCCGATGATATCCGACGCGATCAGCCCGGTCGCCGATCCAATGAACGGCGGCAGGAAACAGGCAATCGCCACGGTTACAGCAATCACTACCTGCTTCGAAGTCAGATGTACGGACGGCATACATAATAGTGAGTTGATACCCTATTTAAGCAATTCGATTTAGAGTCTTTACCTAAAAGTAAGTTAAAAGAGATTATTTGAATTATTTGATATCGCAGGCGTCACCACATGGTTCACTTTCCTGGTCCGGCGTCACCACACGGTATGCATGTGCCAGAACCGAGGAATTGGACAGCAGCCCGGCGATAAGAACAGTTTCCAGGATCTCTTCCTTTGAAATGCCCATCATCTGCGCCACGTGCATGTGGTATGAAGTACAGTGGTCGCAACGGAGCGCCGCACCTACGGCAAGACTGATCAGTTCGACGATCTTCGGCGACAGAGCGCCCAGTTCGTTGACCGCGTTCTTGTACATCATGAGGGAGAGCAGGGCTTCCGGACATGCCTCCAGCTTCTTGTAGATCAGTGGAGTGGAACCGTACTCTCTCTCGACCCTGTCCAGCCATTCAGCAGTGGTGTCGATCGCGCCCTTCTTTTCAATCTCACGGATCGCTTCCTTAAATGTTCTGTCGAAATCGGTCATATCACACCACAACGTTTGTTTCGGAAAGCGGACGGATTCTGATCAGAATATAGTCACGCATCCATGATTTCTTCACATCGCAGATGTCTCCTACATTGACGCCGTCCTCGATTTCAAGGCCGCAGATACGGTCGGCATACTCGCCGTACGGCAGTTTCAGCCGCAGACCGTTGAGCTGGACCGTGACCGGCGCTGGTGCCAGGATATCCTCGATTTCCGGAATCTTGTGCTGCAGGAGCGACTGCAGACGTGCAGGATTGACTGAGAGCGGATCCTGCGCCATTTCCTTTCTCCGAGCGTCGATAACCTTCTCAACCTCTTCGATGACCGCATCCAGACGGGAGATATCCTCTTCGGTCTGCGTACGGTGCATAAATCTGCCGAGGTTACCGACATACCCTTCCACCGGCTGGTCGGTAACGGCTTCCAGCACCTCACGGGACGGACCGCCGGTCAGAATAATCGGCACCGTGATACCCTGCCGCATCTTCGGGAACTTGGTGCCGATACAGGAGGCGAAGTTGCCCAGAACAAAGATGGCTGCGTCGTGCTCGTTGATCAGGTCACGTTCCTCAGCGTTCATCTGAGCGATGCGACGACCAAATCCGCGGGCCATGCCGAGCATGTTTGATTTTGATCCGTGTGACCGCAGATATTCAGCGACATCGCACGCCGGGTGGGGAAGGTGGTGAATCTCCAGACTCGGAATGACGACAGCAATCTCTGTACCCACTAGTGGTGTCTCGGATACTTCTCCCGCCAGCGGACGCGAGAACGTGCGCAGACCCTCGATATCCTCCGACGGCATCATAATCTGCAGCACGACTTCGGATGCGATGTTGTGCCGCTGAACGATGAATCCTCCCAGATCCTCAATGTAGTCGATGACCTCATCAAGCCGGTACATGCCACCCTTATAGGTTACCGGTACCAGAGTCATACGAGTGCCGCCTCCATCTCCTTGAAGCATCTGGCGATGATTGCATCGGCTTCCTTCGCATTCACGGAATTCTCGGATGCCGCGTAGGAGAACCGATTCTTTCCATAGTTTTCACGACGGACCTTGAATCCTTCCGGCGCGATGACCTGGATAGCATAAATCAGATCCTTAAAGAGTGATTCCGCCGGATCGATGACGACCCAGTCCCTGATATCCTTCGGAATCTTGACACCGTCGATGAGAACTGTAAAACGGTCCGGCTGGTCAACGTTGTCGTGACCCAGGCGGGTCCAGAGCATCTCGAGCATCGGTGCCAGATAGGTTTCGGATCCCACTGCAATCGTCGCTTTTTTCTCCTCTTCAATTAGGACGTTACCGACATCGGAGACATTGATTGCCGACCGCGGCGGCCGGATGATACCGGTCGCGACGAACAGCGGTTTCTGCGGGTCGATGTAAAGGTAAAGACATTCCACGATGGAAAGCAGGTTGTGGTCCTGTAGGACAGCCGTCGCTATCAGTTCGTATTTGTCGCCGCCGTTTTCCGTGGATTCAACTTTGAGAAAATCCAGTCCACTCATTTACACCACTTTTTCAGCACGTTTCTTCTCGACAAAACCCGATGAAATCAGTGCGGCACCAACCGCGCCGATGAACTGGGAGTGATGCGGAACAACGACTTCGGTCTTGAGCATGCAGCCCATCGCACGGACTAGTCCTTGAATCAGGGAGGAACCGCCAACCATGATGACCGGCTCCTTGATATCGACTTCTTGCAGCTGCTGTTCGTAGACCTGCTGGGCAACCGAGTGACAGGCCGCCGCAGCGACATCTTCCCGTCTGTACCCCACGGCAAGCGCATTAACCAGCGACTGAGTACCGAAGACAATACAGTAACTGTTCATCGGTACCTCTTCAACGCCTGCACTCTTCAGGGACAATACGCCGAGTTCAGTGATATCGACACCGAGACGCTTGGAAGTCATTTCAAGGAATCTACCGGACGCACCCGCACAGATACCACCCATAGTGAACGATCCGGGGATACCATCATTGACGCTGATTGCCTTGTTATCCATACCACCGATATCGATGACCGTCGCGAATCCGCGCTGGGCATCTGCAAGGTAAACAGCACCCTTTGAGTTGACCGTCAGTTCTTCCTGAACAAGGTCAGCGTTCAGGTGATTGCCGATCAGGAATCGGCCGTATCCGGTGGTACCGATAACTTCAATATCCGACATCTTGAGACCCGATTCTTTCAGTGCGAGTTCAATGACTTCATTGGCGCTCTTCAGAACCTCGGTCGTCGGCCGCCATCCGGTACCGACAATCTCGTTGTCCTTCATGATGATGCATTTGGTCGTTGACGATCCGGAATCGACACCCATCGTGATACCGACCTGGACTTCACGTGCCATCAGTTCACGGCGTTTTGCAATCGTGGAGAGTGCTTCCAGTCTGGTCAGGAGCGTCGAGGAACTCGTACGTTCGTTGAACGAGTATGAGACAACCGGAATATGGGAGCTCTCAACAATGTATCTTCTGAGTTCATTACGGACGATTGCAGCTTCCGCACAGCGGAAACAGCTGGAGATAAAGATACCGTCGGCATCGACCCGTCCTTCGACGATGGCCTTCGCCCGGGCAATGGCGAGCTTCAGGTCAGGACTCTTCACCGGCAGACCGAACTCCTTGTATGCGGTTTCGACATCGGCCAGTGCAACATCCGGGTAGAACATCTGTGCACCGACCGTTTCGGCGGCACTGGTGATTTCATTCTGGATACCGCTGTACTCTGCTCCGCAGGTAATCTGCGCAATGCGTACCGGTCTGTCGCTCATTTCTTGCCTCCCTTCTTTGCGGCCGCAGCCGTTTTCTTCGGTGCAGTGGCTTTTTTCACCGGCGCTTTTGCCGCGGTCTTTTCGGGAACATTCACTCCGTCAAGTCTGCTCAAGAACTCCTTGATCTGCGCAACGAAGGTGATTCCCTCCTCCTTGCTCTTCGGGTATCTGAGTTCAAGCCGCGGAATATCCCTTTCACGAAGCATAAATGCAAGAAGCTCGTTGGTACGTGCGCATCCCATGCAACCGAACGCAAGATCCGGGTCGGAGATGATGATGGTCGCTTCGGCTTTCTCCACCAGCGGGCCATAGAGGGACATCCTACCTCTGATACCCGACGGGACCTCGACTGCCGCCCATTTCAGACCTTTCTGCGGGTCCTCGGAGGTCATCTGCAGCGGCGGAGAATCAAACCCGGCAGTCTGAACATGTTCACGGATTGATACGGATGATCCGAGCGGAGTGTGCCCGAATCGTGCAACCAGATCAGAGAGCATCAGACTGGTTGCTGGATAAATGAATACTTTTGCCATGGTTTATTTCTCCTGGAAGATCTTTTCCAATACGTCTATTTCGAGATCCTCTTCATGCGATAGGGGTACACGTGCCGCCTTCTTCAGTTCTGCGGGCGTCATCTTGTCAACTTCGGACAGACCGAAGGACACGTACGTTGCGATCTTCATCTCGAACTCGTGTCCGAGATATCCGGGACGTGCGCCGCCGAGATTGGCGCGGCAGCGGCGGGAATCTCCTGGCGGGAATCCTCTATCCTTGACAAAGATGCGATACGGATCGATGGTGCGCAGATGCTCGACGATACGCCCGACATCCTCTGGGATTCCGGTAATCTGACAGCCGAAACAGGTCTCCTTGACTATGACTCCCTGTGCTATTTCATATGCTGCAGCCGCAATATCCTGCGGCGTCGTGTCGGGAGAATCCACGAACACGTATTTGGTAACGGTGCCCACGTACTCTGGCACATATTCCTTCATCGTTTCACCTCACGAATGTAGATATCAGCTCCTTCCTTCATCTTTCCGAGCTTGTCCTTATCAATAATCGTTCCGATGATGTTTGATCCGGCGAACGGTTCACCCGTCGGACCGAACTCATCGTTCTTCGCCAGACGGACACCTACCATTCCCTTCGCCGGACGGGAATCGTTGGAAAGCGCAATAGCGTCGATTGCCGGTGCCTTGGTTGGGCAGTTCTCTGGAATGATATTGTATCCCTTCGGGAAAATCGGCTTGAAGAGATACATCTCGTTGTCCACGTTGTAGATGAATGGTAGGGCGCCTACCAGATACCGCTTCAGGCCGGTGGCTCTGCGGAACAGATCAACAGAGAGCGGAGCATTATCATAGTCGAGCGTGATGTCGATTACTTCATCCAAGCTTTTCGTATAGAGAGAGACCTTGCCTTTCTTCAGGATGTCCAGGGTCGTCGCCGGTTCCTGGTTGATGACAATGCGGGACTCGACGTCACGGTTGTCCGCCATGACCATGAGTCCGCGGCTCTTTGCCGCAGCAACCGCATCCTTCAGGAGCATTCCCCGCAAATCGATGAGCGGTGGGTTCAGAACGACCTGCAGTGAGCTGCCGAGTGCAGCGAACTGTGCAAGTTCGATACCGGAAGTAACGGTTCCCACCTTGGTGTGGCTCGGATGGCTCTGGACATCAGCGGTATAGATGTATATCGCACCGGAACCCCTGCCCAAGGTACGGGCCGTCACGACACCTTCACGCCGCGGTTTCTGCAGTTCCTGCGGAACTTCCAGTCTGCCTTCAGTATGGTTACGGATATACGTGGAAGTAGATTGGTCAACGATATACTTTCCATCTCTCAGGACGAAGAGCAGATGGTCGACCGATTCAGCAGTCTCAGTACTGATTGCTGCAGGTTCTTCGGCATATCCTTCTGCAGTAATGGTAAGTTTCGAAAAAATCTGCATGCCGTCCTTGACCTTGTGGGACAAATTGGTCACCGTCTCTGCGTTGTTTGCATCGACACAGGAAAAGACCTGCTCGATACTGAGGACCCGGTCGCCGTGTTTCCAGCGGTCCATGATGCCGAGTCCGAAGATGACCTTTCCGATGACACCGCCTTCAGCGGCGGTGCCGTGGTCACCCTTGTGTTCGGCCCGGGAAAACATCAGATACGATCTTCCCGGATCGTATCCACCGGACCCCAGAAACACGGTTCCCCGTGGGAATCGGAAATCTTCAATCATCGGGACGAACGATGCAGGGAACGGACCAAACGCCGCGGCATTTTTGTCTTCAAAATGAATCCTGAGGTCTTCCGGGGATACGGCAGGGAATGATACCCCCTTGAAGACCTCGATAACGACATCGCCAACGGTCGTCTTCAACCGAATATGGGATGTCTTTTCCTGAGAGACGGCAGCAGGCTTGAGCAGGACAACTGCACACCCTTTCTGATGGTCGGGAAGCAGGGAAGACAATGTCGTCCCGCTCTTTGCTGTGACCGTCTCACCGTTTACGATGATCTTAATGTTGGCCATTTACATCTCAAACATTTCGTCAGTGGTTTTGTGAATCGCGTTTTCGTCTTCTTCGCCTTGCGGCGCACCACCGGACAAAGTTGCTTTCTTGGTCTCGCCGGCCTCGATCCGTGCACGTTCGCGAGCAACCGCTTCGTGCATGGTAATCAGTTCAGCTTCAGTCAGGATCTTGAGAATCTCTTGAGTCTCGCCGATGGCGACGATCTGACCGTCACGCATGAACATGCAGCGGTCGCAGACATCGCGGATGAACTCCATATCATGGGACACAATGACAAATGTCTCATCCATCTCTTCACGGGCATAAAGAATCGAGTGCTTGACATCAATCTTGGTAATCGGATCCATCGTACCGGTCGGTTCATCCAGCAGAATGATACGCGGTTCACGGATAAGGACCTGGGCAAGCGCCACACGGTGCTTTTCACCTTCCGAGAGGCTCGGTGGGTACCTGTTGAGGACATCATGCGCCTTCTTCTCGGTAAATCCAGCCATTTTTAAGGTAATCAGCGCTTTTCTGACGGCAAGCTCCTTCGGGAACTCGAGACCGATTGCATCCGTCAGGTTGTCGATGATGGTCCGATGCGGGTAAAGGTCATATTCCTGGTGAAGCAGACCGATGTACTGTTTCGCACGGCCGCGGTTGTTGAACCCGGGTTTCTTCATATCGACCCAGTCATCACCTACTCTGACATCCAGGGAGCCGGAAGTCGGTTCGTAGACGCCGGCAATCATACGGGAAAGCGTGGTCTTTCCTCCACCAGATACGCCGATGACACCGAATATTTCGCATTCGTTGATTTCGAAGGTGACACCGTTGACTGCATTGATAACACCGCGGTCGACTGCGACGAACTTCTTGTGGACATCTTTCGCACGGACAATTGGCTCTCCCACATCAAGGGCAGTATAGACGGTATCATCCTTGCAGTTCTTCATGAACTCCTTGATGATTTCGTCAGGGGATCCAATCTTAACAATCATACCGTCATCGAGGAAAACCGCACGGTCACAGACCTCCACCAGAACTTGGGAGAAGTGCGAGGTGACGACCATTCCCATATTGAGTGTCTTTGCGGCGTTCTTCAGCAGACTGTGGACAATCTGCGCCGTCTTGGTATCCAGCGTTCCGGTTGGTTCATCCGCACACAGGAACAGCGGCTGGCGGGCCAGCTGACGTGCCAAAACCACACGCTGCTTTTCACCGCCGGAAAGGTCACGGGCGACATGAGTCAGACGGTGGCCGAGCTTGACCTCCTCAAGAAGATCGATTGCACGGTCAATTGCCTTTTCCGACGGATAGTGGACGTCATCCAGGGCATGCAGCACATTGTCGATGACACGGTCATCTCCGTATAAGGCGAATGTTCTCTGGAACATAAGCGAGGTACGGTGCATAATCGCATCCTTCAGGACCTCATTCTTCGGATCCCAGAAATCGACGTCTATCTTTTCGAGTTTACCGCCGCAGGACGGGCATTCCTTTCCCGCCATGCTCTGGAACTCGATTCTACCGCATTTCGCACAGCGTGAAACGTGGTAGATGATCTTACCCTCCGTCGGCGGGTTGTCGATCCCGCGAAGCAGGTGGATAAATACCGACTTGCCACAACCACTTCTACCGATTACACCGACAATCTCTCCTTCGGAAATCTCAACGTTGATGTGATTGAGGACACGCACCATCGCCTGTTTTTCCTCGGTCTCCATACCGGACTCGGGAAAGTCCATACAGAGATTCTTTATAGTTATAAATGGATTGGCCATACTTCCCTACCTTCTAATTATAGTATTAGTTTTGGTTTAAGCTGTTATTATTGTTTAGATAGCGCACTCTAACCCACTGAATGACAAGAAACTACAGAAGAACCACGGCATACGCTCAGTGATTGGTAAAAAATATGAGAAAGATGAATGGATTACTGTTTTAGTGCTGGCGCTTGGACGTGTTCACCTTGCGGGTGATGTTTCCGGCGACACGGTTTCTGATGGTCTTGCTCTGGATAGTAGTAACTTCACCGACAACCTTCTTGTTGTCCTCGAAGTTACCGTTGAAGCTTGCCGGGTGCTGTTCTAACAGGTTTTCTCCCATGGTCTTAATATAGCTTGGTTTAATTCCCATAATCTATTCCTCTTGAAATTCTTTATAATAATTAGTCGCTCACTGATGATAAGGATTCTGCTTGCCTCATCATCCTGTGGTACCCCGAAGTTAGTTCAGTTTTCACTTGCTTCCCCCATTCCTCTAGATTCTCCCAAATGTAGAAATTTACGTCTGTTTCTACGTTCAACTCAAGGATAACAAATCCGTGATTCAAACCTTCACTATGGAACATATCAGCTCCTTCGGCTTCACAGGTTCATAATTATCGGGGTATGGATTTGTCCAGCCTTCTTCCTATTGCAAATGACAATATGACTGAAATCTTCTGGAGTATTTCACCGATCATTTCGCCACCGCCATTTCTGTTTAGTCACTGCATGACCGAGAATCTTACCAGTGAAGAGACCGAAAACACGAATCGGGAAGAATATCGGGTGAATGAAGAGTCCAAGAATGGCTCCTACAAATCCCATTAGATTAGGTGGAAATTCCCATTA
>JAZUDC010000023.1:0-50318 GCA_045639425.1 Methanocorpusculum sp. | reverse complement strand
CCTACTCAAGGTCAAATCCGCCCCCACCCTTCACTTTACTCCATCAAAGTGTATTGACTGCTGAACCTATATCGATATCTATCCGTGCAAAGTGTTCTACCTCCCATCGGAAGGCAAGAAGGAAGTCAATGTCAACGATACCTTCTGACCTTCTGTATTCTCTGCGGGGCCGGAGGGGACAAGGACCCGGTCAAAGGTGCGCTGACAATCACCCGTATCGGCATCCACATCATGAGCGAGAAGACCAAACTCTGCACTCCGCGTTCTTCCGTCAACCTTGGAGTAGCTGAAGAAATTCCTACAGCAGAAGTAGAGCCAGAATCGACATGCTCTACAACAACTTCCTCAAGGCGCGGGAACGGACACTCGACGTCTGAATAAATCAGATGGTAAAGAGATGGCGGTTGCCAGTAATGGTGAACAATCCGGCGCGAACAGCACAGTCAAGCCATCCGTAGCCGTAGGAAAACGCGGAAAGCGCATTGACATAGTCGGCAGAAATCATCTTCTCGCCCATTGCGAGATATCGCGCTGCAATCTGCGCGATTTCAGCCGCCGCCTCTGCGGAAACGGTTTCGGCATCAGCAGCGACGGCGACTCTCTGCAGCGCCTCGGTCAGCATCCGGCGGTACCTGAGCGTCTTTTCCTCAAGTTTTTCAAAGAGCTCAGACGGAAACTCCTTTGCGAGATCAGGCATGCCGCAGTGCGGTCCAGTTGTATACCCGAGAAAACAACCGGCATCAATCCAGCCACAGCCGTATACGGCGGCGGCAAATGCGTTGACCAGATCGCCCTTCCTGAAGAACACGCGGGAATCGGACGCATAGCAGCGCACCATCTCAAGAATCTCATCCGCTATCCTTGCGGTGAGCGACCCGGCAGGAACCGCAGAAACTGCTTTATTGGAGATGGCATGGTACTGACTGACAAGGTCTTCAATCAGCATAGGCCGGCAAACTTCTCCAGGTATTCGCGTTCCATGTCGTGGAGTTCGGCGGGCACGATCATGATATGCAATGGTCCCCCAAAATCGAAAGATTTCATGGACGCCGCATCGCCAGCATGCACCACGGGATCGAGCGACCCCGCACGCGCGATACCGATGAAAAGTGGTATCGCAGTACCCACGCGTTTCTCCTGTTCCTCCAGGAGTTCGACCGCCTCAGCAATCTTCATGTATCGTTCCTTGTCCTTCTGGATATCGAGGTAGACGAGAGTGTGCAGATTGCGGGAAATGTTCTCCTGAATAACCCCGATCGGCGTCATCGGGAACCATTTGCCGTAAGGGAACGGAAGCGAGACCGATTTGCCGAACCGGTAGTTCTGCAGACCGGACAGGCCGCAGACCGCCGTCATGATAGATGAACCATGGATAACGGCGGTCTCCACACCCGCATCCCTGCAGCGGATCCGGATATCCGCATGGGTGGTCGCCACCATAGAATCGCCGCCGGTCAGGAACACTGCGTTCCCGTTCTTCGCGGCTTCGATGATCTTTTCGGAATGGACCTCGACATCCTCGCGGACCAGGGGAATGATTTTCTTGCCGTAGAATGCCTCCAGCCTCTTGATGGACGCTCCCATGAGAACCGACGTATACACTTCGAGGAACACGGTATCCGCATTCCTGATGGTTTCCACACCGCGCAGAGACACATCTTTTTCGTCAAACAGACCGAGACCGACAAAGGTAAGCATAATTGTGGATTATAGGTGGGTCGTAAACCGGTATATGGGTTGCGAGCCCTGCTAAAAAGGATTTATTGTTGCGTGACGTATATCTATGCATGGCAGGAAACGAAATCAACATCCAGATACCGCCGACACTCGATCCGGTATACAGCAATATGATCCAGATCGCATTCAAGGATGACGAGTTCTCCATGATGTTCATCCACCAGCTTCCGGGCGTCAACCAGGCGAAAGCAAAGGCAATCGTGGCCATCAGCCCGCAGCATGCGAAGAAATTGCTTGCCGCCCTGGAAAAGAGTGTCAAGGAATACGAAGCGAAGTTCGGCGGCATTGCCGCATCCCAGCAGAAAGAGGGCGACGGCGCCGCGCTTCAAGGATACTCATGAGAGTCTCCACCCAATAACCTATTTACCGTCCAAGTGATAAATTAAATAACACACTTTTGCCGTTGTGGCCTAGAGGTATAGCGGCTGATTCGTAATCAGCAGACCGGGGGTTCAATTCCCTCCAGCGGCTTGTACCTTTTTAGTTAAATCATTCTACTATTTTCCGACTTTTTGCCAATTTTAAGCAAAAATGATAAAAATATTGAATATATTATAAATTGTTATAGCAAAACAGATATGAGGAAAAAACCGCAATCTGCCCATCTGGGCGTCGAATATGACTAGACTCTATGACTAGACTCTTATAATATATTCTCTTTTTTTGTTTCTTTTATGATAAAATCATACTCTTAATTACAATCCGTTTATTAGACTACAATCCGTTTATATAGGATTGTAGTCAATCCTTAACTATGCAGAAGAAATATTTCCTCCCGCTTCTGGGGGTGCTGGTGATTCTGGCGATAGTCTTTTCCGCAGGATGCACCGGCTCGAACACCTCCGGCAATCCGGTCGTCGAGGTCGTCGAGGTCTCAGCGGCGCAGCAGATCAACTCGCTGGCACTGAACCAGATCGACGGCATGATCAACTGGCAGCCGAACATCGCAGCCGCAACTGTCTCCGGCATCGGCAAGGTCGTCAGCTATTCGCAGGACCTGCCGCGCAGTGATGCCGGCACTTGGGCCGAACACACCTGCTGTGTCTTCGGTGGCAACGAAGCTGGACTGAAGAACGCGGACCTGGCAACGGTCCTCACCGGTCTCATGCTGCTCGGCAACAACTACATCACCAAGCACCCGAACGAGGTGGGGGCCGCGGTCGCCAACTGGATGTACGGCACGACCGACCCGACCTACGGAACAAAGACCGTCAGTGCGATAGAAATCATCAAGGCGTCGCTTCCCACCATCAAGTTCTCGACCGCCCTCACCGATAGCTGGAAGAACAGCAACTATGAGTTCGTCGGAATCCAGCGCGATCTCGGCACCCTTGTCAACAACCTGAAGTCGACCTCGCGGGAAGAGACCGAATCGATCATCTATGACTTCGAGCCGTACTATGCGGCAAAGAAGACCATCGACGAGAAGGGCAAGTTCCCAGTACCCACCTCTGGAACCGTCAAGATCGGCTATTTGCTCTGCGACCACGACTCACCGCTCTTCGTCCTGCTCAAGAACTGGGAATACTTCAAGGACAACTACAATGCCTACCTGAAGCCGGTCAGCGGGAAGGACGGCGCAATCGACAATGCCGAGCTCTACGTCGACGACAAGAAGATCTGCGATGTCAAGATCATCCAAGGTTCCGGCGGACCGAACCTGATGACTCTGCTCCAGACGAACGAGATCCAGTACGCCATTGCCGGAACTCCGCCGTTTCTCTCCTCGATCGATACCCTGAAGGGACTGAAGATTATCTCCCCAATCATGACGGAAGGTTCCGCCCTAGTGGTCGGTGCCGGTGCAAAGGCCAGTACCTGGAATGAATTCGTCGCCTGGGCGAAGGAACGCAATGCAGCCGGCAAGAATCTTGTGATCGCCGTTCCACAGTTCAACTCCATTCAGGATGTTCAGCTGAAATCTGCACTGGAATCAGCCGGACTGCAGTATCTCAAGAAATCCGCCTGAATTCCTCTCAGACACCTCTTTTTTGACCGACAAACTTTGATTATTGTACAGGGAGGAAATATATGTACAGGGAGGAAATATAGGACATGAAATGGTACATGAAACTCATTTTCCCGCTCGCCCTGGTGGCGATCTGGGAAATTGTCGCTTTGATCGCGGATAATGCATTCATTCTGCCCACCGTCGATGCTGTATTCTCCGAGTTCCTGAGTCCGTTCGCGGATATCTTCGGCATGGGCAACCTAGTATCCAACGCCATTATCAGTATCGAACGGGTCGATCTCGGCTTCATCATAGCCGTAGTCATCGCAGTGCCGCTCGGCATCTTCCTCGGCAGCCATCCATTCTGGGAAGGAATGACCGACGGCCTGGTACAGATATTCCGGCCAATTCCGCCACTCGCTTGGGTGCCGCTGTCCCTCGCCTGGTTCGGTATCGGCATGACCTCGATCGTCTTCATCATCGTCATCGGCTGCTTCTTCCCGATTTTGGTGAGCACCATCGACGGAATCAAGCGCGTGAAGAAGAGCTGGCTTGAGACCGCCATGATCTATCAGGCGAACAGTAGGCACATCATGCGGCACATCCTGCTGCCGGCAGCCGCCCCTGCAATCTTCAACGGTCTGCGAGTCGGATTCGGTATCGCCTGGATGAGCGTCGTGGCGGCGGAAATGATGCCCGGTTCGTCTGGCGGTCTGGGCCACCTCATCATGCAGTGCTACAACTACGGCCAGGTAGGATACATCATCACCGGTATGCTGTGCATAGGTATCATTGGCATTCTGGTCGATCAGATATTCAAGCTGATTCAGAGAAAGAAACTCGGCTGGGAAACGAAAGACAAATGACGGAAGATAGGAAGACTGACTGTGGAAAGGTCTGGGTCAAGGCGGAACACACTGGCAAGACTTTCTATAGCAGTAGGCAGGACAAGAAACGGAACAAGAGCGATACCGTCGCGCTTGAAGACATCAACCTGGATATCTACGACGGTGAATTCGTCTGTCTCTTGGGTCCTTCGGGTTGCGGAAAGACCACGCTTTTGCGCATGATTGGCGGTCTCGATGTACCGACCGCCGGAACAGTCATGATCGACGGCAAGATCGTCGACGGTCCGTCGCCAAAGATGACCATGGTGTTCCAAGAATACTCGCTGTTTCCCTGGCGAACCATCGAATCGAACGTCGGCTTCGGTCTCGAGATGATGGGCATGAAAAAGGAACAGCGCAAGGTCGAGGTGAAAAAACAGCTCGACCTGGTCGATCTTACCGACTTCGCCGACAGCTATCCGTACGAACTTTCCGGAGGCATGCGCCAGCGTGCGGCGGTCGCCCGTGCACTGGCATCCGATCCAGCCGTCATGCTGATGGACGAACCATTCGGGGCACTCGACGCCCAGACTCGCAACAAGATGCAAAACCAGTTGCTCGATATCTGGCAGTCGACCAAAAAGACAATCCTCTTCGTGACGCACAGCGTCGACGAAGCGGTCTATCTCTCCAACCGTGTCGTCGTGCTCTCCCCGCGTCCGGGAAGGGTGCACAAGATCCACACGATCGACCTGCCACGGCCACGCGACCGCACCTCGACCCACTTCGCCCAGCTCCGCAAGGACATCCTGGCGGAAATCGAGGAACTGCAGGATCTAGCATCCGG
The DNA here is from genome assembly GCA_045639425.1 of Methanocorpusculum sp. Taxonomy (GTDB): domain Archaea; phylum Halobacteriota; class Methanomicrobia; order Methanomicrobiales; family Methanocorpusculaceae; genus Methanocorpusculum. The sequence goes on along the minus strand of JAZUDC010000023.1, from coordinate 44,956 downwards.
CGACAAGCAGGAATAACTCTCCACCTCTTTTTTTCCCGGCCGGGCCGGAGGACGGATGAGCAACTGCATTTAATCCAGTATCGTCAACGAGTACCTGATGAAAGCAAAGTTGACAACCCAGAGGAAAATCACGGGAAAGAAATATGCCAATTTCACCGATCTCGGTCACTATGTGATTCTGCTTGACGAATACAAGAATCTTAACATCGATGCGCATCCGGCTTTGGCTGCACCACAGCCGCCAAGTTGAATTGGAAAGGCGATGTCATCTTCGGCCGCAACAAGGATCTTGACGTCTCGCAGAACCCCTGCTACGTCTCGAGAGTAACCTGCGGAAAATACAAGACGGTCAACTTCAACTACTCCAACCAAGCATCGACGACGTACAACTACAAGATCCTACTGGCAGTCAGAACTGCGCAACCGTGAAGGAGGCACTCCCATACATCAGGGACTCCTCAGGCAAACGACCTCCCCTACCAGCGTGGCCAGGCCAACTACTACATCACGCCGCAGTGAAACGCCATCGAGACCCAGGGCGGCGGTCAGGGCCGAATACAGATCATTGCCGACGATGTTTCCGAACCGCAGACAGAGTACGAGATGCAAATACGAGATGCAGAAGCTCCTGGAAAAAGCGATGTAGTGAAACGAGACGATGTATGTCTCGTGCACCTACTGCGACGAGCGCGGTCTCCGGCACTTCGTCAATGACAAAAGCAGCCCCATCCCAGGCTGGAGAAGCGACAAGCGACTACTGCATTAAAGATGATTGCATCTGTAATCCATTGGCAGGATTATATCAAACCGCACAAAAGTCTGGGGGAAAAACACCCGTCTCGGTCTTCAGATATTCATTCAAGCCAGAAACAATCATAAATTACGTATATGATTTTGGACCCGGACCCTTTGTGAGGGGGTGAGATTCGGATCAAGTGAAAACTGAACTAATTTCGGGATGCTACAATATTATAGGAATAGGAGGTTAAGGAAAATCATATTAGGTACTCGATACGAACAATAATGAGAAGTGGACATGTAGCCAAGCCAGGATATGGCATCAGCCTCCTAAGTTGAATATCCGGGGTTCGAATCCCCGCGTGTCCGTACACACCATGTCAATCGACCTCCATGAGATAACCGAAGGAGCCACCTCCTTCAAAGCACCGGTCCAGGACGAGAACTGCGAATTCCCGCCGGGTTCCGCTCCGGTATTCTACAATCCTTGCATGGAGTTCAACCGCGACATGACAATCCTGCTTCTTGCGGTCCTCAAACCAAACGAGTATCTGGATTCGATGGCGGCGACCGGCGTCCGCGGTCTGCGGGTTGCCAACGAGATCCACATCCCAGTGATAATCAACGACTTCAACCGCCAGGCAACTGAGATCATCCAGGAAAACGCGAAGAACCTTGATGAACAGATTGAAGTCACCTGTAGCGATGCGAACCTCCTCATGTGTAGCAGACATTTCGATACAGTCGACCTCGACCCGTTCGGGACACCGGCACCGTTCCTAGACGCAGCCTCACGGTCGGCAAAGCGCTATCTGTTCGTCACGGCGACCGACACCGCTCCGCTCTGCGGTGCACATTTCCGTGCCGGTCTGCGAAGATACTTTGCAACGCTGCTCAACACCGAGTACCACGCTGAAGTCGGTCTGCGCTTGATGATGGGTACCATGGCTCGAGAACTAGTCAAGTACGACCGCGGCATGGAACCCGTTCTTTCGTTCGCAAGTGCCCACTTCTACCGTTCGCACATCAGAATCATCCCGAAAGTTCCAGCGGCCGACCGCACGGTCGAACAGATGGGTTTCATCCGCCAGTGTCCGCACTGCCTGTACCGGTCGGAGGAAAAAGGCACACTTCTACCGCACGAGGAGACCTGTCCCCATTGCGGTGCACACATGATTCCCATTGGGCCACTCTGGATGGGGATGCTCTCCGACAAAGCGGCAATCCAGCAGATGATTGCTTTACTGCCTGTCATGAAGTTCGGTACCGCACGGAAGATGGAAAAGTTCCTGGAGATATTGCTGAACGAACCCGAAACTGGCTTCTTCTACGACTACCATTCAATCTGCCGCAGTTTGCGGGTCTCTCCGCCGAACATGGAGTTGTTTCTCAGCAAACTGAGAAAAGACGGGTATGAAGCAGCCCATACGCACTTCTCCGGTACCGGCATCAAGACCACAGCACCCCTAACCGTGCTGGAAGACAAACTCAACAGCAAAGACAGTATCTGCTGAATTTTTTCGCCGGACAGCAACTCCATAGATACTGATTTACCTTATAGAACAAATAGTAATTATTATGACCTCCCTAGAAGATCTTATTCAGAAGGCACGCGGTCTGCAGAAAGAGGGACACCCTGTCTGCCAGATCGCCGATGAACTCAGTCTTTCCACAGACACGATTACCTGGCTACTTACCCAGGGTTCTTCCAAGAAGAGCGCTGCTCCGAAGGATGTTCATATCGATTGGGCTGTCGTCAGTTCCAACGCAAATCTGCTTGACAATATCGCCCGGATGCTGATGGAGAACTTCAAGGCGCAGTCGGACGAAGAGGAGGAAATCGATGCTGTCGTCGGTCTTTCGGTTTCCGGTGTACCGCTAGCCACCCTGATTGCCGCGGAACACGCAGTCAATCTGGCAATCTACTATCCGTCCAAGCACAATCCGGAGGGAAATGCGGGATCTATCTCCGGCAACTTCAGCAAAGTCGGAGGGAAACGTTGCATCATCATCGACGACTGCATCACCACCGGCAACTCGCTCGCCGAAGCCGTCCAGTACCTCCGCCGCCATAAGGCCGAACCAGTAGGTATCTGCGTTCTCTTCGATAAGCGCGGTCTCCGCGAGATTGAAGGAATTCCGGTCTATCCGCTCTTCAATGTCAGACGTATCGACTGAAAACAGGATATCAAATACAACATATTTATATAGAAGTCAAATCCAATTTTTTTACACGAGTACAGGAGAGTACGAAATTTATGGCAAGCAATCCAAATATGGCAAGCAATCCAAATCAGCAAATAGTTATCCTCAAGGATAACGTTGAGAGAACTCCCGGACAGGAGGCACTCCACTCGAATATCACGGCCGCCAAGGTGTTGGGCGCAACCGTCCGCACCACCCTCGGCCCTCGCGGAATGGATAAGATGCTCGTTGCCAAGGGCAGTGACGATATCGTCATCACCAACGACGGAGCAACTATCCTTCATCAATTGGCTGTCGAACACCCTGGAGCAAAGCTCGTTGTTGAGGTCGCCGAGACCCAGGATAATGAGTGCGGCGACGGCACCACCACTGCAGTCGTTCTGATTGGCTCCATGATGGAACAGGCGGAGAAACTCATCGAAGCCGGTGTTCACCCGTCAATCATTGCCAAGGGATTCAACCTCGGTATGGAGAAGGCGCTCGAGATTCTCGATGGACTGTCGATTGAAGGCGATCCGACTGACAAAACCATGCTTATCAAGATGGCAAAGACCGCAATGACCGGCAAGTCCATTGAGAACATCATGGATGAGGCAGCAAAGGTCATTGTCGACGCCGTCCTAACCGTTGCAAAAAAGGAAGGCAAGAAGATAGTCGTCAATGAGGACGACATTCTCGTCAAGACCAAGCGTGCGGAATCCATGTCCGCTGAGCTCGTCAAGGGTGTCCTTATTGAGAAGACCCGGCCTGATTCACTAATGCCGAAGACAATCAAGGGTGTCCGTGTGGCATTCCTTGACGGTCCTCTTGAAATCACCAAAACCCAGACCAAGGCCAAAATCAAAATCCAGGACGCAGAGATGCTGTCCAAGTTCTCCGAGGGTGAACGGGCACGCCTAAAAGCAATGGCGGACAAGTTCGCTGCAGAGAAAGTTAACGTTGTCCTCTGTACCAAAGGCATCAATGACCAAGTACAGTACTATCTGGCCGAACACGGCATCTATGCACTTGAATTCGTTCCAGAGAAAGACTGCAAGTATGCAGCAAAGGCAACCGGCGGACAGCTCATCACCAAGCCGGAAGATATCTATCCAGGTGTGATCGGTACCGCAGGAAAACTTGAGATGGACGAAGAGCTCGAGATGACCTTCCTGTCCGAATGCAAGAACCCGAAGACAGTTACTGTCCTGCTCAAGGGATCCGTACAGCACCTTGCCGATGAACTCGAGCGTGCTGTTGAAGACGCAAAGCGCGTTGTACAGGACGTCGTTGAAGACGGGTCGTATATCATTGGCGGCGGATCAGTCGAAACCGAACTCTCCCTGCGCCTGCGTGAATACGCATCCAAGGTCGGCGGACGCGTACAGCTCGCCATCGAAGGTTACGCAAAGGCATTCGAAGTCATTCCGTCCACCCTAGCAGAAAACTCCGGATTTGACACCGTCGACAAGGTCATTGACCTCCGTCAGGCACACGCAACCGGCAAGAAGTATGCAGGTCTAGATGTCTTCACCGGAAAGGTCGTCGACATGAAAGTGAAAGGTGTCATCGAACCAAAACGGGTCAAACGCCAGGCAATCCAGAGCGCTTCTGAAACCACGACTATCCTGATTCGCGTCGACGACATGATGATTTCGAAGAACGCGGAACAGATGGCTCATAAACGCCCCGGACACTGAGCAGCTCCCTGAACCCCATATAACCCCATATATTTTTTTAATCATAGAACACAATTAGTACTGGATATTTGCCGAGATAGTCTAGTCCGGAATGGCGGTGGCCTCGAAAGCCTCTGGAAGCAATCCCTCGAGAGTTCAAATCTCTCTCTCGGCGTACTTTTCCGTTTTCCTGAAATCATCGCTGAATGGATACCATATGGTCACGCATAGGAAAGTTATGAAAAAAGGCATCTCCGGTGCCGAACCGGAGATAGAGAGATAAAATGATTAGAAGATAATGACCTTGCAGGACAATATATTAACCGAGTGAGAATCAATCATATAACAACATATGTCTCCATCATCAGCCGTCCCGCATACCGCACCTGCTCACCCGCTCTTTTCCTGGGAGCTGGCACAGGGACTCGGTACACCCGCTGACGGAAAGAGATTTTCTTACAACGCATTTATCACGCCATTCGGATCATTCACCGGACCAGTTGCCCTCTGCGGTACGCTAACTGAAATAACCGCTTCCGGTGAAGCGGTCGCATATCTTCGGATAAGTGATCCGACCGGCATCTGTATCGCAAGAAGCGATGAACGAGATACCGAACTGCAGGCCTCCGTCACGGATCTTGACGCCCCGTGTTTCATCTACGTCCTTGGCAAACTGCGGGTGTCTTCCCAGAAACAGCTCATCCCCGTCATATATGCGGAAACCGTACGGATGATTACGAAAGAGACCAGAAACAGTTGGATATGCGCCGCTGCATCGTCGGCACTTGACCGGCTTGAAACTGCGGCTGACGAAAAGCTCAGAGAGGAGTTCAGGGAGCATATCGCTGCAGCACTCGAGAGTGTCGTGCCAGCAGCACCGCATGTATCCACCGCCTCTACTGCACTGACTGATGAAGAAATCCTCGATCTAATATCATCGCTTTACGAAGGGAAAGCCGCAGCAAAGACAAAAGTTATGGATGCCCTCACTGCCAAAGGCCTGACATTCACGGAAGCAGCGATGCGTATTGCTTCCCTGATGGAAAACGGTGACATCTATGCGCCGAAACCAGATATCCTGAAAGTTCTCTAATATGGAACCGATATTTTACCCAGAAGGCCCCGCCACACTCCTCGAACGCAAGAAACGCGTCCTTGTGATAGCTGACCCGCATTTCGGCGTGGAAGCGGATCTCCACCGTTACGGCCTCCACTTCGAGAGCCGGACTAAACAGCGCCTTCAACGCCTGACCGGTCTCATCGACGAAAGCGACCCTGATTATCTTGTCGTCTTAGGCGATCTGAAGCACATGATTCCCTACGTTACCCGTCAGGAAAAGTTCGAAATGCCTAAGGTTCTCAGAGAGATACGAAAGAGAACCGCGTTTCGCCTTGCTCCGGGCAACCACGATACCGGGCTTACCGAATATCTTGAGGAGGGAGAACTGCTGCCCGCCGCCGGAGCGGTCATTGATGGCACCGGCTATTTCCACGGCCATATGATTCCAGATGAATTGCTCTTCGGCCACCTGATTGTCTGCGGCCACCATCACCCAATCGTCAATATCTACGATGAGGTCGGATGCACGTTACGCGGAACTCCGGGATACCTCCTTTCCGAGATCGACATCTCCAGGTGGACGGACAAGGATCCGGCATCCTACAGGGCTCCGACCCGCACCCTGCTCATGCCGGCCTTCTATGAATTTGCAGGCGGCATGGATGTCCGTATCATTCCAGGCAACAAGATATCACCCATTGCCAGGGCCATCATAACCGAGACAGCAGAAGTCTTCCTCAAGGATGGAACCTATATGGGCAGATTCGAAGAACTTCGACCAAATCCCAAGGAGGAGAAAAAATGACCAAAGATACGGCAGCTGCAGCAGTAACGGATGTAACAGATATTAGCAGCATCCTGCATCCAAAACTACGGGATGTCCTCATAAAACGTGGATTCGATGAATTCTCCGAGATCCAGCTCCGTGCAGTCCCTGAACTTATCAAAGGAAACAATGCCATCCTGATTGCACCGACCGGTACCGGCAAGACCGAAAGCGCCATGCTGCCGGTGTTCCACAACATGCTGAATGCCGGTCCGCACAAAGGATTTTCTGCACTCTACATTACGCCTCTGCGATCACTCAACCGTGATATGATGAACCGTCTCGAATGGTGGGGACGGGAACTCGGGCTGAAGATTGCAGTCAGACATGGCGACACACCTGAGAGCGAACGGCGGAAACAGGCGACCCACCCACCCGATCTGCTTATCACGACACCAGAGAGTCTACAGGCGATGATGATGGGAAAGGTGCTCCTGAAACATCTGGAAGGCGTGCGATACGTCATCGTCGACGAAATCCACGAGCTTGCCGGGAGCAAACGCGGTGCACAACTCTCGATTGCGCTTGAACGGGTCAGACGTATTGCGGGTGATTTCCAGCGTATCGGTATTTCTGCAACCGTCGGAAATCCCGAACTGATCGGCCACTTCCTCTGCGGATCTGCACCCTGCAGAATTGTGCAAGTCCCGATTTCTAAGACACTCGATCTATCAGTGAAGTTTGCTGGGGAGAGTTTCCAGAACCAAGTAAAACTCATTCAAAAATGCATTGATTCCCATGTTTCAACGCTGATCTTCACCAATACCCGTTGCATCGCCGAGGCCATCGGCAATGCGCTCAGGAATACCGGAAGAAATGATATTGATGTCCATCATGGATCACTTTCAAAAGAGGGCAGAATCGATGCAGAGGAACGGTTCCGTAGTGGCAGGACAAAGGGTATGGTATGTACCAGTTCCATGGAGCTAGGCATCGATATCGGCCAAATCGACCATGTGATCCAGTTCAACTCACCGCGTGAAGTCTCCCGCCTCATGCAGCGCACCGGGCGTGCAGGTCATCAGCTCCATTCCACCTCGAAAGGATTCATTCTTGCCAGCGGCTTCGACGATATCCTTGAATCGATGGTGATTGTGAGACTGGCGCTTGCCGGACGTGCAGAGGATGTCAGGCTGCACATCAATGCTGCCGACGTCGCAGCGAACCAGATTGCGGCGCTTGCCGTCGAACGTGGAGAAATCGAGAGAGAAGAGATAGAAGACATCTTTGCACAGTCTACTTGCTTTCCTGAATCAAAAGAACTCATCCAGAAAGTCATCGCTCAGATGGAACGGCACTACCTCATCCGTACCGAAGGAACGAAGGTCATCACCAAGGCGCGTGCACGCAAATACATGATGACGAATTTATCCATGATCTCTGATGAAAAGAAGTTCCGGATCGTGGATGTAGTTACCCGCAAACCGGTTGGAACGCTCGATGAGTCCTTCGTCATCAGCTGGATAAGTCCCGGGGCTGTCTTCGTTGCCCGCGGACAGGTATGGCGCGTACTAGAAATCGAGGAGTACGTGATCCTCTCCGAACCGACGAAGAATGCGCGGGGAGAACTTCCGATCTGGGAAGGAGAACAGATTCCAGTACCGTTTTCGGTCGCCATGGAAACTGGCGGACTGCGACGGGAACAGAATTTCAGTACGTACCGTGCCGATGCCGCATCCGTCAGATTTGTGGAAAAGATGCTGGACGAAATGAAACGCAACCGAACCGTGACCGCAACCGATCGACTCATTGTCCTGGAAGACGCCGACGAAGGTGTTGTAGTCAATCTCTGCGCCGGCCACAAGGTCAATGAAGCATTAGGACGGATTCTCTCGATACTGCTATCGGCACGCTATGGTTCTGCCATCGGCATCGAAACAAACGCGTACCGCATATTTCTGCGTCTTCCCACCAATCTGGGTGCAGGCGACGTGGAAGAGACGCTGCTTGCGCTGCAGCCGGACCACGTCGACGGCATACTGAAACTGGCACTCAAGAAGACATCACCCTACAAATGGCGGCTCGTCCAGGTCGCTAAAAAATTCGGTGCTATCGATGTGGATGCCAACTATGAGAAGATCAGCATGAACCGGTTACTCGACCTCTTCGACGGTACTGTCATCGAAGAGGAAGCGTTTAGAGATCTGTTCTTCTCCAGTATGGACGCAGACGGCGCCAAGGAAATCGTCCGCCGACTCACTGAGCATGAGATGGAGACCAAGTGCAGCAGACTTTCCATCATCGGCGCCCAGGGACTCTTTTCTGAACGCGACATGGTAACACCCCCAGGTGAAGACCAAGCAATTCTCGAATCCGTCAAGCACCGCATCGACGAGACCGATGTCGTTCTTGCCTGCATGCACTGCAGAAAATGGCATGTGCGTACCAAGACTGGACACGTGCCAGAAGAGCCGGTATGTCCGGTATGTGGCGCAAAACTGATTGCCGTGCTCAAACCATATGAGGAGCCGCAGTTCCTTGCCCTCAAGAAAACAAAAATTTCAGGCGAGGAAGAGGAGAACCACAAACGCATGATGAAAAACGCAAACATGGTATTATCTAGCGGAAAACAGGCAGTCATTGCACTTTCCGGCCGCGGTGTAGGGCCAGACACCGCCGCCCGTATCCTTGGAACTTTCGCCAAAGGTGACAACTTCTACCGCGAGATTCTCAAAGCTGAACGACAGTTCGTCCAGACACACCAGTACTGGAAATAAAAAAAAGATGTCGGGTTACCAGACTGTAAGCCGGTTTTCAGGAGCAATATCCTTCCTCATAGGTTATCTGTTTATTGGAATAGGCATCCATGGTCACTTCTGTATTCAACACAAGACAACTCGGCACGAGCTTCGATTCAAAGTCCCTGGATCGAACAAGGAGAATGATTCAGGATAGAGTCCAACGACCGTCTGTGTCGCATCCCCGAGACCACCGGAGATTCCTTCACGAACGAACGCCTCTTTAAGTGATGACACGCCGCCAGACGAAATAAGTGCAGATAGTTCAGCCGTTGTCGCAATAACATTCTGGTAATTTTTCAATTTTTTTTCAGATATTAGAAAAGAAAATATCCAGACAATACAAGAATTCTCAAAAAAATGGAAAAATGTTGAATAAACCTTATTTGATACGTTTCGCCATCAGTTTGACATCGCCGGTACCGAGCTGAATCGGTTGACCAACAATGACGTTTTCCGTAACTCCGGAGAGTTCATCGTACTCATGGGAAACTGCTGCATCGAGCAGGTGGTTGACGGTGACTTCGAAGGATGCACGGGACAAGACGGATTCTTTTTCGCCTGCAATACCGTGACGACCAATCTGCTTGACTTCACCATCCATGCACATGATATCAGCGACCAGCATAATGTGTCTGCGATCAACGCTGATACCTTGCTCTTTCAGAGTGGAGTATGCTTCATCGATGATGGAAGCACGTGCCGCCTCGATACCGAGGGTTGCCGCAATTTCCGCGATGTTGTTGGTTCTGGTTCTGGTGCAGTCGACGCCATCAATCTCGAAGACATCCTTCAGGTTTGAACCTTCCGTGTGGAGAATATACTCGTCGTTCTCCTTTCTTACCACAACACGCTTGATATCGTCGATACCCTGGACAATGACCTGACGGACATGGTCTGCCAGCTGGAAGAGATTCTGGTAGGATTCAGCTTCTTTCGGGGTGAAGCGGATAATTCCTGCCTCTTCATCAATTTTGACTTCAAAGTCGCGGTAGTGGCGTTTATCCTTAATCTTCTGTGGAGCGTGTTTCAGAACATCGGCAACGGAGATCTTTCTCTTCTTGCAGACTTCCTTGTTGACTTCGACTATGACGCACATGTTGGCGATATCGGTCTCGATATCCCCGAATTCATGGAGCGGGGCTGCTTCAATCATCCAGGAGATCTCACGTGCCTTGTCACGGTCTTTACGGTATCCAGCATCAAGATAAATAGTCATGGTCGGCGTTGAGGGTTCCTTTCTCGCATCCATGATCTCGATAAGACGTGGCAGACCGAGAGTGACGTTGATTTCAGCCACACCGGCGAAGTGGAACGTACGCATAGTCATCTGCGTACCCGGTTCACCGATGGAATGGGCGGCGTTAATGCCGACCGCTTCACATGCCTGGACACGGGTCATCGCATACTCCCTAGCGATACGAGACATAATCTCGTCAAACTGCTCGTTGGAGACTGCTTTTCCTGCATCATGCTTGTTGCAGAGAATCTTGATGAGTTCAAATGAGGTGGAAACCGGATAGTGGTAACCAATGAGTTTGGTGACCCGCGTCTTCAGAAGCTTGAGGTCAACTTCAGCGAACGCTTCCTCATCCTTTGACTCAAGCCACTTGTCAAGATACTCAAAGATGGTCTTCGGCATACCCCAAGAGTAGAGGATTTTCTGAATTTCGTTTTCCGGAACAAACTCATCAACCTTGCGAACGACCGGAGCATCAGCCTCTTCAACTTTTTCCTCGATCTTCTTGGAGGATTTTCGGGTTTTCTTTTCCGCCGGCTCGTCCTTTGGGGCAGCCTTCTTGGTAATTTTAACCTCGAACGGAGCATCGATGATTGACTCAACAGTTTCTTTGAGGGTTGTCTTCTTGGCCATTTCAGACCTCCTCCTTTAGAACAGATTCTACAATACCCTTGACATCAACCGGCAGACCGGAAGCGGATTTCGCCGGATCAGTACCATCTTCGCCGTAGAGGAACTGGATGATCTTACCACCAGTACTGCGGACAGTGCCGTCGTACGCAATCTTCAGATCCTGAAGAGCGTTGATCATACGGCGCTGCAGATAACCTGACTGCGACGTACGGACTGCAGTATCTACAAGACCTTCACGACCGCCGATTGCGTGGAAGAAGAATTCGATCGGTGTAAGTCCTGATTTGTAGGAGTTACGGACGAAACCATGTGCTCCTGCTCCCTTGTCCCCGCGCTTGAAGTGCGGAAGGGTACGGTTCTCGTAACCTCTGGACAGACGTTCACCACGAACCGCCTGCTGACCGATACAACCGGCCATCTGGGCCATGTTCAGCATGGAACCACGCGCTCCTGATACCGCCATGACCACAGCAGAATTCTCGAAACCTAACTTTCTGGATGCGATGTCACCAGTACGGTCACGTGCTTTACCTAGCTGACTCATCAGTTGCAGCTCAAGGGTTTCTTCCGGTGTTCTTCCCGGCATCGGTTCAAGATGTCCCTGTTCGAAGATACGGATCTTCTGAGCTGCATCTTCCTCTGCCTTGTCAAGAACTTCACTGATCTGCTTGTGTTCGTTCTTCCCCAGATCGGTATCATTGATACCGTAGCTGAATCCCTGCAGCATGATGCCGCGGATTGCAAGGCGGGTAAGGTCATCAATGTACTCTTTCGCACGCTTGGTACCGTGGAGACGGACGATACGGTTCATGATAGTACCATCCATTGCACCAACAGATTTCTTGTCGATAGTTCCGCTGATGAGTTCGCCGTCAATGATTCTGACGAAAGCATCGTTCGGGCAGCCTTCCTTCGAATCCTTGGTACACGGGTTGCAGTTCTGACAGCAGGTCGCCCTGTAGAACATGGATATATCCTTCGGCAGAATCATCGAGAATGCCTGCTTGTTGCTCCAGTACGGAATTCCATCGACAACCTTTCCCGGTTCTGGCAGGTGTTCCATCTTCGTGTATTTCAGGAGATAAAGGAACTCGGATTTGTTGAACCATCTCGTCTGGTTCGTCAGGATGAAGATACCAGAGATATGGTCATGCAGACCGCCGATAATCGGTGCACCAAATCTCGGCGACAGAATGTTCTCCTGAACGGACACCAGAAGTTCTGCTTCGGCACGGGCTTCTTCGGTCTGCAGAACATGCAGGTTCATCTCATCACCATCAAAGTCGGCGTTGTACGGCGGACATACAGCAGGGTTCAGTCTGAACGTTCTGCCGTTCATGACCTTGATACGGTGAGACATGATGGACATACGGTGCAGAGACGGCTGACGGTTGAAGAGAACGACATCGCCATCACGGAGCTGACGATCAACCTTCCATCCGGGTTCGACCATTTCGGCAACAGTATCGCAGTTGCCTTCGGTTCCGGCAATCAGGCGGATACGGCGACCGTCCGGACGGGTGACATAGTTCGCACCGCACGGGTCGCGCAGAGTCGGCCGGTTCGGACCGATGTGAATCATCGTACGCACATCCTCGATGTTCTTCTTGGTCACACGGACCGGGACGGACATCTCGTTCGCAATGGCGAGCGGAACACCAACTTCTCCAACGGAGAGGTTCGGGTCAGGAGAAATGACCGTACGCGACGAGAAGTTGACACGCTTACCAGACAGAGAACCTCTGAACCGTCCGTCCTTTCCTTTCAGCCTCTGGGACAGGGTCTTCAGCGGTCTTCCCGACCGGTGACGTGCCGGCGGACACCCTGCAACCTCATTATCGAGGTAGGTCGTCACATGGTACTGCAGCAGTTCCCATAAATCCTCGATAATCAGCTGCGGTGCGCCTGCATCCTGGTTCTCCTTGAATCTCTGGTTGATTCTGATGATATCGACCAGTTTGTGGGTCAGATCATCTTCAGAACGCTGACCGTTCTCAAGAATAATCGACGGTCTGACCGTTACCGGCGGAACCGGCAGAACGGTAAGGACCGCCCATTCCGGACGGGCAACGTCAGGATCGATTCCAAGAAGGCGAAGGTCGTCGTCAGAGATGCGCTCAAGGCGTTCACGGATATCAGCAGAGGTCAGCTTGCGTTCGGTCTTGTGAGACTTTCCGTTCTCATCAACTTCAGTCGAAACTTCCACAAAGGAGGTTGGCTTTTCGAAGTTGATCTTGAGCTGCTGTTCGCCACAGTACGGGCAGATTCGCTCTTTCTTGATATCTTTCTCGCCAATGGTCTCATCGGAGTACGGGTCGTCCTCAAGTGCAGAGAACTTCTCGATTTCGACCAGGTCAAGCAGGAGACGGCCGCAGTTGCGGCAGGTGACACGGAGCAGTTTTCTTATAAGCCGGGTGTATCCGACGTGGATGACCGGTTTGGCAAGATCGATGTGACCGAAGTGGCCCGGACAGTCACCCTGTTTCTGACCGCAAGTCTTACAGCGAAGACCCGGATCAATGACACCGAGCGATGGATCCATCAGACCTTTCGGATAAGGAAAACCGTCGTCATCATAGGTATCTGGCCAAATGACCTTACAAACGCTCATATCGCGGATCTGTTTCGGGGAAAGCAGACCGAACTCAATTTTTCCGATTCTCTTTGGTGAGGTCATACTATATCCTGCAGCCTCAGTCTAGGGGCTATACCCATACTCTTCATTTCATCAAGCAGGAGCTTGAATGCATAACTCATCTCTACCGCATAAATATCGGTTTCAGCACCGCAGGCAAGACATTTTGTGGTCTTTGTCTTCGCATCGTACATGGCGACCATACCGCAGCGTGCACAGACATACTGCTTGACTGCATCGGACTCGTCGAGCAGACGTTCCTTCAGCACCATTGCGGCTCCGTGACCGATCATGACATCACGTTCCATTTCACCGAAACGCAGACCACCTTCACGTGCACGCCCTTCAGTCGGCTGACGGGTCAGGACCTGGACCGGTCCACGGGATCTTGCATGCATCTTGGTAGATACCATGTGGTACAGTTTCTGATAGTAAATCACACCCATGTAGATATCCGCCTTGAAACGTCTGCCGGTGACACCATCGTACATGACCTCACGGCCGGTGTGAGCGAATCCTGCAGCGTTGAGCTGGTGACGGAGAACCTGTTCACGAGTCAGCGTGTTCTTCATCAGTTCGGTCGAGATAGACTTGTCGTTCTTCAGACGTTCCTGTGCGAACGGCGAGTCGAAGATCTGCTCGACATTGGTCTTTCTGAACGATGTTCCATTGACACGGGAACCCTCGATGGAACCTGCTTTTCCTCCAATCATCTCGAGCATATGTCCGATAGTCATACGTGAGGGGACTGCGTGCGGGTTGATGACCAGGTCCGGGGAAATTCCTTCCGCGGTGAACGGCATGTTCTCCTGCAGAGTAATCAGTCCACAGACACCTTTCTGACCATGACGGGATGCGAATTTATCACCGATTTCCGGTACACGCAGGTCACGGGTACGTACCTTGACCAGACGGGAGGAGTTCTCAGACTCGGTGACAATAACCGTGTCAACGATACCGGACTCGTTGCTTCTCATCGTGATAGATGTATCACGACGTTTCTCGACGGCGATGAGTTCGCCGGTCGGCTCCTCAAGGAATCTCGGCGGAGAGGTCTTACCGATGAGGACATCCTTATCCTTTACAATTGTTTCTGGATTGATGATACCGTCGACGTCGAGGTTCGCATATGCATCTGCACCGTGGGATCTTGTGATGTCGTCTTCCGGACGTTCAATCCGGTCGACCTGTCCACCCGGATAGCGGCGTTCCTCTCCTTCATAGGTTCTGAAGAAGTGGGATCTGCCGACTCCGCGCTCAACGGAAGCCTTGCTGAAGATAAGCGCATCTTCAATATTGTATCCTTCGTAGGAGATGATAGCTACACAGAAGTTCTGACCCTGCGGGCGTTTCTCAGAACCAATCATTTCGGCTGCCTGAGTGTGCACCATCGGAACCTGTGCGTAGTGAAGCATGTGGCCTCTGGTATCCGGACGAAGTTTCATGTTCGCCTGGGCGAATCCTAGGGCCTGTTTGATCATGCCTGCTCCCATGGTCACACGCGGAGATGCGTTGTGCTCTGGGAACGGAACGTGTGCTGCTCCGATACCGAGAATCAGAGACGGGTCGATTTCAAGGTGGGTGTGTTCCGGTGTCAGGTCCTTCTCTTCGATGGCGATATAGAGATCGTCTTCCTCTTCCGCATCGACAAACTCGATCTTACCCCGGCTGACCAGTGTATTGAAATTGTATTTGCCGGACTTTACATTCGCAATATCCTCTTCAGTTATCAGTGGGACACCGTGGCTGACAACAATCAGCGGGCGGCGCGCTCTTCCTCTATCGGTATTGATGCTGATTTCGTTCGCATACATCTTGTAGGAAATGTTGACTTCAGTAGACACCAATCCAGAACGTCTCATCTGACGGAAATTCTTAGTGAACTCCTCACCGTCGGCGACTTTGCCGATCAGGGCACCATCCACGAATACCCTTGCCGTTTTCTTATCCATATTTACTCACTTCTGATCGGCTGGATATCCATGCCCTGAATAATATACATGACGTCTCCCGGATCAGTTCCGCGGCTGATCTCAACCAGCTGAGAGAAGTTCTTCACCAGACCACAGTTCGGACCTTCCGGTGTTTCGGATGGACAGATTCTGCCCCACTGCGTCGGGTGCAGATCACGGGCCTCGAAGTGTGGCTGGGACCTGGACAACGGAGAGATAACTCTGCGCAGGTGTGAAATGACCGACATGTGGTCCACACGGTCCATCAGCTGGGAAACACCGGTTCTTCCGCCCACCCAATTTCCGGTCGCAAGCGGATGAATCAGACGTTCGGTCAGAACATCCGCACGGACGACGGTACTGATAGCGAGCTCACGGTGTCTCATGCTCGCTCTTTCGAGCTGGTACTTGACATCACGGGTCAAACGATTGAGCGATATACGGAAGAGATCTTCCATCAGGTCACCGGCAAGCTTTAGACGTTTGTTCGAGTAGCGATCCTTATCATCGATCTTCCTCTTGTTCAGTGCGAGGTCAAAACAGGCTTCCGCCATCCGTCCGAGGAACTCCGCCTTCGCGAGACGGACGTTCTTCGCAGCTTCCTCGTATCCTTCGTCTCCCGGCTTCAGATTTCCCGGAATCAGATAGTTTAGGTGCGGCAGCAGATAGCTGTCGAGAACGAACTCAGCACGCTTCTTCTGGTAGTCATGGGTCTGGTTCGGAGCGAGTTTCTTACCGACATACATGATACCCTCCTCGGAGTTGGTACATTCGCTTTCCTCAAGGTTCTGCATCATGTAGGTCAGGATGTCTTCGGACAAGGAAACTGCCTGAACAATCTGTTCATCGGATTCCATACCGAGTGCACGCATCAAATCCACAAAGCGGAGGTGACCTGCAACGGACGGGAATGAGACATCAAGAAGATTCTTCTTGTTCTTTTCGACGACGACCAGTGCACGGTATCCACGATATTGAGAGAAGACCTTTGCAACATGGATCTGCTCATTGTACCGTTCGGTGCACTCGGTCATGATCTTGTTCGATGCAAGATCCTCGAGTGTCATCAGCACACGTTCGGTACCGTTGACGATGAAGTATCCTCCTGGATCGCATGGGTCTTCACCCTGCTCAGTACGCTCTTCCGAGGAAAGACCGCAGAGGTTGCAGACTTTTGATCCGATCATAACCGGGAGTTGACCAATGGTGGTCTCCTGAACCGGGAATTCTTTCTCTCCTTGGTGGAGAGTCATTTCGAGAATCATCGGCGCCGCATAGGTGAGATTTCGCAGGCGTGCCTCTGTCGGGTAGAGTTTGCTCTGCGAACCATCCGCTTCACGGACAATCGGGCGTTCCACACGGATATTTCCGAGTTCGACCCAGACTCCCTCCTGGTTCTTGCCGCGGTTGACAATCTCGGTTTCTACGATTTTTTGCTCGTTAACGACCTTCTGGAGGTTTTCCTCGATGAAGAAGTTGTACGACTCAAGCTGGTGACGGGCGACGTGTTCCTGCGAGAAATACGCGCCAGATAATACGCTTCTGTCGATCATGTTTCCTCTCTTCTCCGGTTATTTTTTCGGCCGTCTAACGACAAGGCGATAGGACGTAGCTTCGCCTGCGGTCTGGCTCTTTCTAATGATTCGAAGAACGTTTCCGGGGGCCGCTCTGCATGCCCTCACGGCAGGGTCGTCATGATAAATCTTCGGTAGCTGATCTTCAATAATGTCGAAGGACTGAAGCAACTCAGTGACTTCCTCCGGTGTCATGATCTGATGGTCAGGGACCATTTCATGTAGTAATACATTTAATCGTGTCATGTAGCTCGTAATCAGATTCCTTATTCTGGATACGTTGTCTTGCTGCTGATTGTACGGTAGCCGGGTTTGCAATCAAGGCCCAACCCAAAGCCTTTTGGTAAAATAAAGGTGTTTCTTCGGCGTTTTTGTTCCTGCAAAAGGACTACAGTGGTCATTCGCAATCGGTTCAACGAGCACGCCTGTGGAGTGAGTGGTACACGCGGACAAAATGAGACAGGGTGGTCTTAATGATCATGCCATTTCAAAAAAATCCGGGTGTACAGCGGGCCATGAGGGATTTGAACCCCCGACCTGCGGATTAAAAGTCCGACGATCTACCTGACTGATCTAATGGCCCAATAGTACCCATACAGGTACTGTCTATACTTTTGGGCTCTTTCAAGATATAAAGGTACTGATTTTCAGATACTGTCCATAGAGTGATCGTTTCGGCTGAATCTGCGGAAAATATCGGAAAAAACAGGCGGGAAAAGTCCCAGCTATAATTGAATTATGGGAATATTGGAGAAATAGGTAAATAAACTATGTTAACATTTTCCTGAATTATCCACGGGTTATCAGTCCTGTATCGACCTTTGCAGGCACAATCAGCGGCAGACTCCCCCATTTGCCGACCCACTCGCCAGCCACAGCGTAGACACCATCCAGCGATGAGGAAGTGGAGACATCCTCTGCAAAGGTTTCTGGAGTTAGCCAGTTGCACAGCGCTGTAGCCCAAGCATCAGCCTTTGCCGGATTGCGGGAGAAACAGACCACAGCATCACTCTTACCAAATGAAACCGAAGGACCGACCGTCGCCGACGAGGTACATATCCCGTAAATCTCTTTCTGCGGCGATAGGATGAACGCGAACTTGTCAGAAGAGGGGGAGCACCCTGCATGGATACCAATCCGCACCTCGCGGTCAGAGAACACGGTGATGTCGCCGCCGTTGTCAATGAGGCCGAAGGATGCACCGTTCTTCTGCATGGCTTCCACCCCCACCCAGGCAATGGAAGCCGCAACTGCCGCCATCGGCCCCACACCTGCTTCAATCCCTGCTGCCGCCATTCTTCTGACGACAAGCGGCGCACCTGCCGGTACCGGAACTGGGTCATAGGTAATCTTGAAAAAAGGGTCAATGGCGATAAAGGATTCGAGGTCCACACGAGCGGCAAGCATCGCTTCCCGTGCAGCAGCTATATCCTCCTCCCTGTCCGCCAGAATCGTCGTTATCGTTTCGCGAAAGGAGAAATGTTCGCGGATCATCTTCGCTCATCTATTTCTGAACAGTCAGCGCCCGCTGCGGACAGAATGCGGCGCACTTGCCACACAGGACACAGCGTTCCGGTTCGACGACGAGTTTATAGTCCTTGTCGAACGAGAATACATGTTTCATGCACAGACTGATGCAAAGACCGCAGTCAACACATTCTGCCTCGTTGTAGACAACGGAATTCTCCTGGGTATGTGCTGAAACCCCGTGCTTCGCAAGCGCCGAGGCAAACTTTTTGGCGTCCTTGTCGTCGACGGTAAGAAGAACCCAGTCTTCTTCGCCTTCAATCATCGCACGTTCAATACCTGCCGGAATGCCGGTCTCAAGAATCACCTGAGCAATCGCCGGTTCCTGGACCAGCTTGTGGCCGAACTCTACCAGGAGCTTCATATCTTGCCCCTCCGAACCATCAGGTCACCCAAATCATAGGAGTTCAGCATTCCCAGAACATGACAGTTCGCATCGACGACGACGAGTGCTCCAATATTGTTCTGCTGCAGGGAATGTGCCGCTAAATCAATCGGTGAATCCGGTGAAACTGTGAACACATTCTTCACCATAATATCGGAGACCTTCGAATCCTGAGCATCCATCGCGAACGCCTTGGATACATCATATGTTGTCACGATACCAATGAGGCGGTTCTCCGCGTCGACAACCGGCAGATGGTTGGTCTCTCCGTGATAGAGACATTTTGCCGCTTCCTTCACAGTCTCGCCGCCGGTAATAGTAACGAACTTCCTGACCATCAGGTCAGTGACATGAACCATGTATCTCTTCTCAGCCATCGGCTTGTTGACCTTTTTGTTATCTATGGGACGGGTTGCCGCCGCCATCAGGAACGTGCCCTTCTCGATTCTTGCCCTGAGTTCATTCGCAATTTCACGCGCCTTGCGGTAACTGGAGAGAGGAGAAGTACGGATCTCTTCACCGTCAATCTCGACTGATCCGCTCTTCAGTTCGGCATACGTGACCTTGCGAATGACCGGACGGTTCCTAAACGGCGTACCGTAATCGACGATCTCGGTCACCAGATCATCATCACGGACAGCGGTGTGCTTGACGATTTCTTCATTGAGAACTGGAATCGGCACACCGACACCGACATACATGGTAACACCGTAGCCTGTCATCGTAGCCGCGCGGATGTAGTCAGGAGACATGTCCTTCAGGTTTCCGGTAGTCATCAGCGTACCGAACCCGGCACCAGGAGAACTTTGGGTACCTTCACCGATGACGATACCGTTCGCACCGCCGAGGAATATCGGCGTGCCCGATCCGATGATATCGAAATGCGGATCGTTTGGCAGCGGCGAGAGAGCACCTGCCCCGGAATAGGTCACGTTCCGGTGTCCCGGAAGCAGACATCCCATATAGGTCTTTATCGCACGGCTGCCCATATTGGTCGCGGCATCATAGCACTGGTATGAATTGCGCGGATTGACCATGACCGCCTGGTTCAGTTCGTCAAGGGTGAATTTATTGGTTATTGATCTGCGGGGATAGCAGTCAGTACCCTTGCCACTCGCACGGAGTTCAATTGTTTTTCCGGAGATGAAATCCTCAATGACATGGGCGCCGCCATAATCATCATGACGGGTTTCCGATTCAGCGGTCGCTCCAAGGTAGCAGTCGACTGCCGCGAGACCGGCATGCGCCTCCACGTCGTTCAAGTACATCTTCTCCATCCTGATCGGTATTTCCGCGTGACCGAAGTTCAGGAATACTCCCGAGGAGCACATTGCGCCGAAAGTGCCTGTAGTAACCACATCCACTTCCTTGAGTGCTCCTGCAATGCCGAGTTCGTCGACGATGTCAGGCATCTCTTCCGCGGTTACCGTACGGACACTTCCATCACGAATGCACTCATTTATTTCGTCGATGGATTTCTGCATAATATGTAATATTAATACGTCCCCATCTATTTAAATTGACGGATTCACTCAGTAGATACTCGAGTTCTCGTAAAACATTAAAAATCCAGAGAAACACCGCTTTTCGTCTAGTATTCTGTGGGATTACTGAGAAAATGGATAGGACTGTCTCGCACGAATGACCGCACGAATACCACCCCGCGGATTTGGCGAGTCGCCCACATAGCGCGGAATCAGATGCAGATGCACATGGAAAATCGTCTGGCCAGCAGATTCACCACAGTTGACTCCGACATTGTATCCTGCTGGGTGATACTTTTCATCCAGATATTTTTTCGCAATATTCAACAGATCGGTCATCGCCGCCTGTTCCGCGGGCGTCAGGGAAAACCAGTCGTGAACGTGCCGTTTTGAAATGACGAGCAGATGACCTAGAGATACCGGGAACTCATCGGCCCTGACATACGCCAGATCATTCTCGAAAATGATGCGGTCCGGTGTACAGAAGGGACAGGAATTAGGACTCATTGTTTAATACATCTGGGGCGGACCAGATCCCTGATGTCATTAATGAATACCATGACGATATCCTTGACCGTCCCGAGTAGACCAGGCATGGCCTTGAAGAGCATGATTGCAAGAATGATGATCACCAGGAATGCGCCACATTCGCAGATAACATTGTGTGACCAGAAGAAACAGGCATATCCTGGAATAGAGGTGCCGGTCATTGATACCAGCCATTCCTCCTGCCACGGGAACCACTGACCGAAATAGGCACTGATAACGAAGACATTACGGAAGATGTTAACGATATATATGACCGCAGTCACCAGAACCGCAAGACACACTTTCTTGATCCAGGAGGTGTTCGTAACGAACACAACCGCAACCAGCAGTGCTATAGCGGTGATTCCAGTACAGCCCAAAATGATCATATCGCTGTACCCTACCGAATGGATCGCCTGCCCGACCTCACCGTTGAGAACGAACTGGACATTCGAGGTATCTATCGAGAAGAAATAATTAAAGAAGTGTGACGCCAGAGGATGAGACAAATCAATGGTATAATATTCGAATCCAATGAGGTCAAAGACCCACCGGATACAGGTGACGACAGTACCGATGAGCAAATCTGCAAGCGGCTTGATGAGGAGGAACGGAACATAGAGGATACAGAACACGCCACCCATCACGGTAAAACTCTTGATGGCGGCATCATCCTTCAGAAGCCGCCTGATGACAACATAAATCAGAACGAGAGATAAGAGCAGCAGAGCCGGATAGATGAAGTTCCCTTCCGCCAGCAGTTCCGGAAACATCGTAAACAGCCCGGCAACCAGGGCAACCCATGCCGCAATTCCGAAATATTTCTCTATCTTTGTCGGGAAGAAGAACAGGATGAACAAGACCAGCGCCGCGGTCATGAATATTATCTCTAAAAGTTCCGCCATAATCCAGTCATTTATATACCACGAAAGTATATCATGCTTTGCTAACACTCTCTACCCCGAGAACAAAGAGTAGTCATATATATGAAATAAACAAAAAATGTTTATTATATGATGTTCTGTCCAAAGTGTGGAAAGCTTCTCAAGGCGAAAGACGGGGGGCTTTTCTGTACAAAATGCGATTTCGTGCAGGAACTTTCTTCTCAAGAGAAAAGTGAGATGAAAAAAGTCTCCTACATGCAGGCAAACGATATACTCATCGTCGATGGTGATGAAAACCTCGGTACTAAACCGACTATCCAGATTACTTGTCCGAACTGCGGGCACAATCTTGCAGAATGGTGGCTCAGACAGCTCAGAAGTGCCGATGAATCCGAAGTCAGGTTCTTCCGTTGCACCAAATGCCACCACACCTGGCGTGAATACGACTGAACCTTTTTTCAGTTCCTTTTTTCCACCGTTTCTCACACTCTCTTCTAATCGGATTTGATCCAGTTTGTAACGAAAATATCGTTAAAATCTGCATTTTTGCTGCAAATTTCTAGAAGAATTAACCTCTATTCCAGACCTTCCTGAAGAGAAAGTGTTTATATAATAACGAGTGTGATATTTATAGTAATGTCAGACGATCCATTATCAACTTTAAAAATTGAGAACGTGGTCGCATCGACCAAACTCAACGACTCCCTGGATCTCGCCACCATCGCCGAGAAAATTCCGGAAGCAGATTACAACAAAAAACGGTTCCCGGGAGTTGTTCTCAGAATGAACGATCCGAAAATTGCCGCACTCGTATTCGGTTCCGGAAAAGTCGTCCTTACCGGAGCTAAGAGCCTTGATACCCTTGCCGCCGGTGTCGACAAACTGGTCAAGACCATGAAGGAGATGTACGTCAAGATCAATGAAAACCCGGGCTACAGCATCCAGAACATCGTCACCTCTGCCGACCTCGGCTGCCACATCAATCTGAACAAGATTGCAATGAGCTTGAGTCTCGACAAGATCGAGTATGAACCCGAACAGTTCCCGGGTCTCGTCTACCGCCTTGATGACCCGAAGGTCGTTGTTCTTCTCTTTGGTTCCGGCAAACTCATCATCACCGGTGGAAAGGTCAAGGATGATGCGGCAAAAGCGGTCAAGCGCATCTACAGGGATCTCACCGACCTAAAACTCGTTTAAAAAAGGGTTCCAATAACACCAATACTTTTTTCAAAAAAATTGTCAGGAATAGTTATCCCATCAGAATGCTTTTCGCATACGTGTATTCGTAGAAAAAATCAGTACCGTTCTCTCTGCCGTATCCTGACCAGCCGACACCGCCAAACGGCATCTCCGGCGGCAGAACCAGATGCTTGTTGATCCAGACAACACCGGCTTTCAGTTCACCTGAAATTTCGCGTGCGACCTTCATGTCGGTAGTCCAGACCGAACCACCGAGACTGTATTTCGTGCCGTTCGCAATCCTGATTGCTTCGTCGTTGTCAGCAAACAGAATCACTGGCATTATCGGGCCGAACAGCTCTTCGGAAACCGCCGACGGCTCGACATCCTTCAGCAATGTCGGGGCATAGAAGTATCCCTTCAGCCGTTTGCCACCAATGACAAGTGTTCCCTTGCCTGATCCCACGAACCGTCAACCGCCTTCTCGATGACATCCACCTGCTCTGGATTGTTCAGCGGTCCCATATCAGCACCGTCGGCACCACAACCGACCTTGATGGCTGCGATTTTTTCGGCCGCCATCTTCACGAAATCGTCCACGTACTTCTCATGAACGAGAATCCGTTTCAGCGACGTACATATCTGGCCACAGTTGTAGAACCGGTTGCGCACCGCACCGTTGACCGCTGCCTTCAGATCAACGGTATCCGTAACGATGAAGGCATCGTTCCCGCCGAGTTCCAGCGAGAGTTTCTTCAGATAAGGAGCCGCAGCCTGTGAGATGCCGATACCAGTCTTTATCGAACCGGTGAAGGAGATATGTGCAATGTCGGGATGCTTCACGATAGCCGAACCTGCCCCTTCACCAGTACCGTTGACCACCTGCAGGACATCCTACGGCAGACCGGCTTCCACCATGATATCCGCAATAGCTGCCACTGTGAGCGGTGCCGTGTGCGAGGGTTTTGCAAGAACGCAGTTGCCGCAGGCAAGTGCTTCTCCGGCCTTCCATGCGAAGATGACTGCCGGCATGTTCCAGGGAACGATGGCTCCACAAATACCCAGCGGTTTGCGGACGATATTCAAGAATCCGTATTTCGGCAGCATCCGTGCATCACCGGTGACGGTGCCACAGACACTTGCATAATATTCGAAGACATGCGCCGCCCCCTGCAGCTCGTCACGCGCCTCACGGTACGACTTTCCCTGTTCTGCGCTGAGCAAAGCCGTCAGCTTGTGTCAGACGTTCACGGATAAGAACCGCTGCACGAACAAAGATGACCACACGAACTGACGCGGCGTATCCAGCCCATGCTTTTTCAACTGCATGGGCACGCTGTACTGCCGCGTCGACATCGGCCGGGGTCGAATCCTGAATGAGTCTCAAATCATCGCCAGTAGCCGGATTATAAACATGTATCGTATCTGACATACCATTCATTTGACTTCCCAGCTATTTAAGGCAAGGTTAAAGGAACCTATCTATTGCGATAGTTTATGCATGTGTAGGATAAATTAAATGAACAATGACACCCCAATCTCCGCGAAAATCACTCGTACAGGTATCCAGGGGATGCCTAGTCATCGCCGTCATTTCCGTAATCATCGGCTTCATAATCGGTCAGAACGGTATCGCGCTCTATGTCGCCGCTGCAGCAGTGCTTGTCCTTTCTCTCATCATATTCTACTTCACCCGCAAATATCCCCGAGGGAAAGACACACGAGCCAACTCCTGAGGAAACTCCCGAGAATAAATGAAACAGATAACTTTCTCCAAAAATGTCTTTCTCCCGCTGACCCACGTCTGCGCCAATGCCTGTGGCTACTGCTCGTTCAAGGAACCCGTGCAGGACGGATGCATCATGCAGCCCGAAGAAGTGAAACGAATTATTCAACGTGGTGCCGAGGCAGGATGCACGGAAGCACTGTTCACGTTTGGCGAACAACCAGAGAAGGAATGGGGATTCTGCAACCATTTGGAAAAATTTGGATATACATCCCTCCTAGACTATGCCTATGATATGAGTAGATATGCTCTATCCTGCGGTATTCTTCCCCATACCAACGCCGGTATCATCGATGAAGAGCAGATGAGAAAATTGAGGAACGTGAACGCCAGTATGGGATTGATGCTGGAAACAACCGCTAAGGTGAAGGCGCACGAACACAGTCCGGGAAAGGTACCGGAAATCAGAATCGAGATGATGGAAACTGCCGGCAGACTGAAAATTCCCTTTACGACTGGACTGCTTCTTGGCATCGGAGAAACACGAAACGACCGCATCGAATCGCTTGAAATAATAAAGGACCTCTATAACCGCTATGGACACATACAGGAAGTCATCCTCCAGAACTTCTGTCCGAAACCGGAAACCGATATGGCAGACATCCCAGGAGCATCCATTGAAATCCTGAAGGACACCGTGGAGCTCGCGGCCGAGATTCTGCCAACTGACATATCCATACAGATACCACCGAACCTTGCCGAAGTGGGGCGGTTGCTTTCCGCCGGAGTAACCGACCTGGGCGGAGTGTCACCAGTCACCATCGACTACATCAATCCAGAACATCCGTGGCCAGCAATCGAGAAACTGAAGAAACTGACGGCATCCGTAGGATACACGCTTGCTGAACGGCTCTGCATCTACCAGAAATACTGTACTGCGGACTGGGTCAATGCGGACATTTTACCGCTCATAGAAAGACTCGCAGTGGAAACATACTGTTGAAAACAATCTCTTTTCTTGCGATCACGAATCTGTAAATCGCTAACTGTTGTGTAATCACCAACTGCTGAAGAAAGAATAAGAAAAGAGAGATGGGGGTAGGACCTCTCTTTATAGGGGCCCTAGGGGCCCACTGAGGTTTCCCTTTCTGCTTTTCATATATTTTTCTAAAGCCTACGCTCTCCGCGGAGTGGAAATAGTCTGTTCTGCCCCGGCGGCATGATGGTGTGCGAGGAGGTCACCGTACCATGCCTGATATTGTGTTGCCTTACGCTTCGACAGTCTTTGGAGTGACTTTTGATTTGCCTTTTGTTCTCTTCAGACGGGTAAGCTCTTCACGCTCCATCTCGTCCAGCCGCATCTTGATAAAGTCACGGGCATCGATCAGCTCCGGAATAACCTTGAACTCAAGGGCATTTACACGGCGCTTTGTTCCTTCGATTTCATCGAGCAGGCGTTTCATCGTCGTATCGAGTTCAGCGGATGGGATAATGCATTCCACCAGATCCTCGAACGCATCAGCAGCTTCATCGATAACTGCCGATGTTCCGATTACACCGTAGCCGCGTTCGTTCAGCGATTTCTTGACGCTGTGTGATTCAATCTTCGGAACAACAACTCCCATAATGTTCTTGCTTTTCAGATCAATTTGTGGGTCCTTGGATGCAGACATTGCAGCCCCCTTGACACCGATAGTACCCTGAACGGTCTCAGCGATGGCAATCATCTTCTGAGCACGTGCATACTTCTCCGCAAGTTCATTCTTGAGATCTTTAGCTTCCGATAACACCTTGAAAAATTCAAGGATTAATCCGTCGCGCTTCATCTTCAGAAGCTTATAGCCGCGTTGGGATAAGACGATCCGCTTCTTCAGACCGATTAATTCCGAACGGGTAGGCTTCACATTAAGCGCCATTGATCCTCACTTCCGGTATCTCGGATGATACGTCTTGATCAGGTCACGGTCGATACGCTTCTCGATTTCAGACTCCGGCAGTCCCTGGAACAGGTCCCAGCCGAGGTCGAGTGTCTGTGCAATCGAACGGTCTTCATCAACACCCTGGCGGACGAAACGATTCTCGAAGACATCAGCGAACTCAAGGAACTTCTGATCTCTCTCGGAGAGTGCATCTTTACCGACAATGGCGACGAGACCGCGGAGATCGACACCTTCTGCGTATCCGGAGTAGAGCATATCGGATACCTTCTTGTGGTCTTCACGGGTAAGTCCTGCACCGATACCGAGGTTCATCAGACGAGACAGGGATGGGAGAACGTTGATCGGCGGGTAGATACCCTTACGGTGAAGTTCCGGAGAAATAACAATCTGTCCTTCGGTGATGTAACCCGTAAGGTCAGGAATCGGGTGGGTGATATCGTCACCGGGCATGGTCAGGATCGGAATCTGCGTGACGGATCCCTTCAGACCCTTGATGATACCTGCACGCTCGTAGATACATGCAAGGTTAGTGTACATGTATCCAGGATATCCGCGTCTACCCGGAACTTCTTCTCTGGCTGCGCCAATCTGACGGAGTGCTTCACAGTAATTGGTCATATCGGTCAAGATAACCAGCACATGGTAACCGAGGTCGTATGCAAGGTATTCTGCAGTGGTCAGTGCCAGACGTGGGGTGACCGTACGCTCGACGGCGGGGTCGTCTGCCAGGTTCAGGAAGACAACTGCACGCTCCAGTGCACCGGTTCTCTCGAAGTCTCCCATGAAGTAGTTTGCTTCTTCACGGGTGATACCCATTGCAGCGAAGACTACTGCGAATGCATCCTCGGACCCCGGAACCTTTGCTTGACGGGCAATCTGCAGTGCAATCTCGTTGTGCGGAAGACCGGCAGAGGAGAAGATCGGAAGCTTCTGGCCACGGACCAGGGTGTTGGTTCCATCAATGGTGGAAATACCAGTCTGAATGAAATCTCTCGGGGATCCACGTGCATATGGGTTGATTGCCGCACCCTCGATATCAAGGCGCTTTTCCGGAACAATTTCCGGTCCGCCGTCAATAGGTTTACCTCCTCCAGAGAGGATACGACCGAGCATTGATTTGGATACCGGCATCTTGAACGTTTCACCGAGGAAACGGACACCAGTGTCTTTTCCAAGACCAGTGGTGGACTCGAAACATTGAACGACGACGAGATCGTCGGAAGTATCGAGAACCTGACCACGTTTCATCATTCCATCAGGAAGGACGAAGGAAACTTGTTCCTCGTAGCCTACCGGTTCAGTCTTCTCGACGAAGACCAGCGGTCCTGCAATTTTTGAAACTGTCTTATACTCTTTCATGTTCAGGCCCTCAGTGCTTTGAATTCTGCATCCAGTCCCTTATAGATATTGTCGAGAACCGGCTTGTAGTCTTTCGTGAACTTGATCTGTGGCATCTCGTTCTTTGCCTTGACAGCGAGAATCTGTGCCGGTGGAACGCCTGCTGCCTGTGCGGCATAAGCAAGGCCTGCGAAGTATTTAATCATCTTGAACATGTCAAGCTGCTTTGGCAGGTCACAGTAGGTGTCGACTGGGTCGAAACCGTTCTGCTGTAAGAACAGTTCACGAAGCATTCTGGCAACCTCGATGGTGATCTGTTCGGTCTCCGGTAATGCATCGGAACCAACCAGCTGGACAATTTCCTGCAGTTCTGCTTCCTTCTGGAGAACTTCCATGGCCCATCCGCGAAGCTTGTTCCATTCCGGAGAGACCTTCTCATCGAAGTATTCCGCAAGCTGACCCTGGTACAGCGAATAGGACTGCAGCCAGTTGATAGCCGGGAAGTGTCTCTTACGGGATAGGCTTGCATCCAGTGCCCAGAAAACCTTGACGATACGCAGAGTGTTCTGCGTAACTGGCTCGGAGAAGTCACCGCCGGCCGGGGAAACCGCACCGATAACGGAGACGGATCCGGAATCGCCGTTGAGGGACTCAACAAGACCTGCACGCTCGTAGAACTCGGACAATCTGGAGGACAGATACGCCGGATAACCTTCTTCACCGGGCATCTCTTCAAGTCTGGAACAGATTTCACGCATTGCTTCTGCCCAGCGGGAAGTGGAATCTGCCATCAGTGCGACATCGTATCCCTGATCACGGAAGTACTCCGCGATGGTGATACCGGTGTAGACGGATGCTTCACGTGCCGCCACAGGCATGTTGGAAGTGTTTGCGATAAGGATAGTTCTCTCCATCAGGGAGTTTCCAGTCTTCGGATCGGTAAGTTCCGGGAACTCGGTAAGAACTTCGGTCATTTCGTTTCCACGCTCACCGCATCCGATGTAGACAACGATTTCTGCATCAGACCACTTTGCGAGCTGCTGCTGGGTAACCGTCTTCCCGGAACCGAACGGACCCGGAATTGCTGCGGTTCCACCTTTTGCGATCGGGAACATACCGTCGAGAATTCTCTGACCGGTCAACAGTGGAACACTCGGGGAGTGCTTCTCAACATATGGACGCGGTACACGAACCGGCCATCTCTGTATCATCGGAAACTTCTCTTCCGAGTCGAGTTCGATGACGATGTCGTCGACCGTAAACGAACCTGCCTTGATCTTCTTGACGACGCCGCCTTTTGCGTTCGGCGGAATCATGATCTTGTGCGTAACGGAACGGGTCTCCGGAACAGTTCCGATGACCTGACCCGGCTTTACGATGTCTCCCTCCTTTACGACCGGCGTGAACTCCCACCTCTTTTCGTGGTCAAGTCCCGGTGAAGTGACACCACGGGAAATGAAGTTGCCCATCTTCTTGATAAGTACCTCGAGAGGACGCTGAATACCGTCGTAAATACTCGTTAATAATCCTGGGCCGAGCTCGACTGCGAGCGACAGACCCGTGTTCGTGACAGGCTCTCCCGGACGGATACCGGTAGTGGACTCATAGACCTGGATGATGATATTATCTCCATCGATCTTGATGACCTCACCCATCAGCTGCTCTTTGCCGACCTTGACGACATCGTACATATGCGCGTCAAAGTTAATTGCGGTCACAACCGGACCTGCAATACGCTTGAGTACTCCTGTTTCTTTGCTCTTACTTTTTACTTCCACAAATCAACACCCACCGAACGTTTAATACGCTCTCTTAAGGAGAGGCCTGCTTCCTGGCCGCCTAATGTTACGATAGTCGGGCGGACAGAATTTTCAGTGATTACCTGCAAACGGCGTGGTAAAGACTCGAGATCTGCTGCCTGCAGAACGAGGATGCCGACATTGGCGTCATCCAGGACCTTCTGGATAGTCTCGGCGAGTTTCTCGGGAGTTTCAGCGGAGTAGGTCTTCTGAATTCCAGCGAGCTGGAATCCGACGATGAACTCCTTCTTTCCAATAACTGCAATCCCCATATCACATCACCAGATACTTTTCCAGGGTTTCTGCGTCAATCCCTGCCTGCTTTCCGCGGGCAAGTGCACGTAGGTTGGAAACCTCGTATTTCTTCCACTCAAGGTACACGAGAAGCGGCGATATTGAGAACGGCGTGCGTTTCGACATTTTGTCCATCTGGCCAAGTTGTGCAGCCGTCAGAGCACTTTCAATCGCATAGATCGGTTTGTGCTCGCGCAGTTCTTCCAGTGCTTCCAATAACACGGGAGCCTTTACTTTCTTTTTCAGCGAATCGACAACTTCCTCAAGCGCTGCCGAAGTGAACCGCTCAAGTTCATCCGGTTTGAAGGTTGCTCCTTCAATCCAGATCTCATGAACATCAGAGTCCTTTGCTCCCTGAGCGCGGATTCTGAAGAGGTTGATAATATTTCGGATGTCGATTTCAAATCTGATGTACCTTAAGAACGGGGCTCCGCCCTTAATGCCGCTGTGTGCCGCTCTAAGGAGCGTCTCATAGTAATACTTGTACAAATCGTTTTCAATCTCGCTGAAAGATTTTTTTTCAAGCGCTACGGTAAGCTTCTCACTGATGATTTCAGCAATCGCTTTAACTGGAAGTGTCTCGACGATTCTCTCGATCGATGCTTCGCTCAGAAGACGATCAAGGGCCGCTGCATCAAGTGCACCGGCAGGTACAAGTACGGCCTTGATCTTTCCGTCAGAAAAACCAAGCTGTTTACCTCGAAGGATAGTCAATATGTTCTGAATATCCCACTTGTGAAGGTAATCTCGGGTAAATTCTTTCATTTCTCCAGGAGCAAGGCTGATAACTCTCTGATCCTCCTTTGCGAGATTCCAGGATACTGCGTTTTCAATGAGGTCAACTCCACTGAAGGAGGATGATAGTTCATCGATTTCGCGCTTATACTCCATCTCTTCTACGACTCTGGTGAACTCGGGTAATCCCATATTCAGCATCCGCAGGTACTCTTCCTTGGGAATAAGCTTTGATTTGCGGACACGCATACGCGTGGAGACATAGATGTATGGTGCAGAACCGCTCGATACCTCTGTCATTTTTACCTCATCCAAACAGAATCTCCGATACGTCCTTTAAGCTGGATTCCCAGACATCATCCATGAATGTCTTGTACGAGTAATCCAGAGTAATCTGACCATCGGTACTTTTCACAATCACACCGCCGATGATATCGACAGTGCCGCCGAACTTAAATCCCGAAAAGGTCCTCAAGTCGAGTGCCGCTTCAACAATCTTCTTGTCAGACAAGTTCGCAAAGACGACGCCCTTCGGAATCTGCGTTGCAGCTTCCTTGAGGAGTTCCTTGATTGCTTTCTCGTTTGTCTTGGCAGGAAGTTTTGCAATGGCTTCTGCTGCGCCGGCATAGACTTTCTCGAGAAGCTCCTTCTGTGCATTCAGCTGTTCACGCTTGACGACAAGATTCGCACTTGCGGTCTCACGGATCGCAATTCTCTCCGCCTGGATTTCTGCATCCTTTTCTGCGGTGAGCTTGATTTCTTCTGCACGAGTAGTGGCTTCGCTGACAATAGTCTTTGCCTTGGCGTCCGCCTCTGCCTTGATAGCAGCTGCTCTCTCAGCGCCCTTTCTTTTGATTTCGTCTACTACTGCCTCAAGTCCCATATAAGCGTCCTCCGCTTAAATGAACATGATTAAGATTGCAATAACAATACCGAGAATGATGGAAGTTTCCGGAAGTA
Organism: Methanocorpusculum sp.; assembly: GCA_045639425.1. Classification (GTDB taxonomy): domain Archaea; phylum Halobacteriota; class Methanomicrobia; order Methanomicrobiales; family Methanocorpusculaceae; genus Methanocorpusculum. The sequence continues at coordinate 12,918 of JAZUDC010000023.1, read as the reverse complement.
CGGTGAAGACAAGACCTAAACCAAGCATGTTGCGGTCTTCGGCGATTGCCCCGAATGCTGCTGCACCAATACCCTGCTGTGCGACACCAGTACCGACACCGCCGAGACCGACGGCAAGACCTGCACCGATTGCACCAAGTCCTTTTCCAATTAACTGTGCACTTTCTACTGATAATAATGCTTCAATTGCCATTTTTTTATTCCTCTGAGAATTTTCTTTTAAGGCCAAAAGGTTTGTAAGTTATTCCGCCGCCATTGTAGAATTTCATGAAGAATTCCACCATATGAAGACGAGCTGCGTTTATCGCACCGTCAAGAACACCAAGAACTGCGTTCGCAGCGTGACCGACTATGATAAGAAGGACACCAAGAACAATAAACAGGATGCCCAGGACGATACCGACACCTCCACCGTCTATATTTTGTAATCCTGGCCCGATGAAGAACAAACCTGCCAGGTAGTTTACGACCATTGCGATTGCCACAGAGGATAATCCGATTGCTGCAATACGAGTAAAGGACAACATGTGGGTAAGGATATTGGTCGGGATTTCCACAAGGTCAAGAGCACTGTCCCTGAAGACAAAGACCACACCGGCAACCATCATGACGATGCCGAAGATAAGACACACGGTGCCCGGAATTCCCGAGATGTAGGGAATTGTAAGCATAAGGTTTGCATTTGCGAGAACCGTGTTCAGGTCGATTGCAGAGAAGATGATAAGTAACAGTCCCACCAGCATGATAATCCAGCCGAAGTTGGACATGATTGCTTTTGTACGGTGGGAACCCTTGTGGTCCATTCTTGCATGGTTTATCATTCCGAAGACTCTACCGAGAATGATATAGATAATACCGAGAGCCACACACAGAATCATCAGATCAAGGATGTTCGGTACATGGACTGCTCCAATTGGCAGGTGCCGCACAATATAGAGCGGACCCCAGAATAGTGACATACCAAAGAATTCGCTATAGATCAATCCGAATATGATGGTCGCAAAGGATGCACCATACAGAAGACCCATGCCTCTCTTGCCCGTGGCGCCTAGACGCAAGAGGAACTTGCGCAGAATAAGGGTGACGGCAAGATAGATGAGACCGTATCCAACATCGCCCACGATAACTCCGAAGAGAATCGGGAACATGATGCCAAGAATAATAGTCGGATCCAGCTCGCGGTATTTCGGACGTCCGTAGAGGTCCATCAATACTTCTGCTGGTTTTGTGATACCGGGGTTGTTGTACTCCACCGGCACATCTTCATAGTTGATTTCATCTTCATCAACTGTAACATAGACTTTTCCACTGGTTGCCTGATTCAGGCCGGCCTCAATCTTTTCAACATCGTCATACGGCACCCATCCGTCAAGGACGAATGTGTCCTCGGTCGTTGCGAACCGAAGAGGTGCTTCAGCACGTTCTACATCACACGTCAGAACTTCATCGCATGCTGCGAGAAGATCCGCGTACTTTGCTTTTGCTTCCAGAACTTTCGCTTCAGCATTGGCAGACTCGGTCTTCGCCTGGTTCAAGGCTACCGTGTACTTGTCGATTGCTGCCTGGACGCTACCGGTTTCGTTCGGCAGGGGAACTGCCCCGAATCCTGCGTCGGACAGGATTTTTTCCGCCGCAGAGGCGTGATCTTTTCCGACAAACACAGCGATAAATCCGTTATCCTTCCCCCCCACGAAATACGTCTCGTTGGGGAACTCGAATTCAACGTCGTGCTCGATGTGACCCGCATAGACAGAGATACTCTCATATCCGCGATATACATCAAGATCTGCGGGAATCAGCGCAAAAGGCGTAAGTTCTGCAATCCGCTGTTCACATTCTCGTATCTTAGCCTCAGCATTCGAACGCTTTGCCGTGAGCGCACGAACTGCCTCAGAGATCTTCGGAAGCTGGTTTTTAATTTCTGCTCGAATTGTTTCTGCCGGACGTACGAGAACGTCATTCTGCGTCTTGGGGGATGTCTGGAATACGTTTTCGATTGACCTGATCTTGATAAGATCAGAGGATAAAGCTCCGGCATTTTCCATAGGCACACCTAGCTTTATACCCTCGTATCCTTCCTTTCCCTGGTCGACAAAATCAGTGATGTGGAATACCTGGTGACGATAAAGTTCGCTAACTACTGACGCCATCTGATCCTTGCCAGCGGCAATGAGCAGATGGGTCATCGGTTTAGGCTGAAACATGCAGTTTCTCCTTAAACCGCTCTACGAATAACGAAACTGCCTGCTCGAGCTTCTTGTCTCCTTTGCTGACCAGTTTTTTGGCTTCTTTCTTGCCTTGTTCAACAATGGCGTCGTGTTTCGTTATTGCTACATTTCGTGTATCTGAAAGTTTCTGCTTCTTGTAGTCCTCTGCAATGGCTTCTGCCTTTGCGATGAGACTGTCTGCTTCAAGTTTCGCGGACACTAATGTCTGCTCCGCGGATTTTTCAGCTGCCTCGATGACGGACCTACTTTCGGCTTCTGCTTTTTTAATGCTGTTCAAAACCTCAGTTTTCATCCAACCCTCCTCTCACGGCATGTATACTATTGGATGGCTGAATATTTTAATGTGGGGTATTCATTCTTTAGGAAGGGGATTTTTTGACACTACGGTACTACAGTTTCGTGAACACACAATACACCCAAAAAAATGGATAAAAACATACAAATTTCACATAAAAACAGTGAAAAAAAATCGTTTAAATTAACCAATAAAACTGCATAAAACAGTATTTTTGAGAGATGTAAGGAAAGTGAAGGACTCAGGAGATGTGATTTCCTGAAGAATCTTCAGATCGAGGTTCTCAGCACTGTGCAAAGAATTTGGCCCAGTAGCTTGCCATGAAGATATAGATGAAGATAATCAGGAAGCAGGAGATGATCAGAGAGATAATGCCACCTGCAACTGGAATCAGACCAAGTGCGTCGGAGATGAACCAGAGGACCAGCAACATGATGAAGACAACGATTGCCTGAATGATAACCGCTGCAAGAATCTTGTACCATTTTGCCCTACCGATCATTGTACCGATTTCCTTGAAATGGAATCCTGCACCGAATTTACCCTGACGGGCGAAGTTGATAAGAGCCGGAGTGAAGAAGATTTCAAAGATAAGGGTAAGAGCAAAATTGCCATAGTGACAATTATTTGGATAATTTCGTAGATGGTGGTGATGATACAGACCTGGAAACCACGACCGATTGTACCGAAGAATCCGCTGAAGGGAATGTTCTTGTTACCGAAAATCAGATATCCGACACCTGCAAGGAGTAAGGAAAGAAGAATGCCGATAATTGCTGCAACAACTCCAACAATGATCATCGCAGTGCTTGGGAATTGAATAGCACTGACTAAACCGACTAAGATAGCGAATGTCGCAAGAAACGAAATGATAGTGACAAGTAACATGGCTAATCACTGCATTAATCACCATTCCTTCTAGTGTCAGACCATGTTCCACAGATATGTATCTTCCGGGCCTGATGGAAATCATCAACTATTTCAGCACGACGGAAGCAATTCTCAATCTCACCCTGTACAGGTTCATGTTCACCGATGCCCTGGGTATTCTCTCCCTGGGACAGATAAGCAACAAGTACAGCAGGACACCGATTCTGCCCAGCATCTCATCTATATCATATCCAGCGCCCTTCACGCTACAGTTCCTCAGTACCTCCTGGATGAGATCGGCAGCTTCGAACTTTGCACCGGTGAAGACATGCTCCGCGTAGTTCCCCCCATCTGCCTCGACTATAATATATTTGTACTCAAGAAAAATATGGTTTTTCTTCTCCGGGACGGCAGCGGAGAGACAAACATTCCGCGCTCCGCCCTTATCCGGTGCTGAAAATGACAGATAAGGAGATTTGCAGTTCTATATAATAGACCCCCCCATAGAGAATGTTTTTATAGAACTGTAATCCATAGATATGTGCAACAAACGAAACAGGAAAAAAATCCCATGGAGAAGAAGAAATGTGAAACCACGGCCTCAGCAGAAGAGATCTCAGCTGAAAAGAAAACCATGGATGCCGTACCTGAGACAGATGTTGTCAATGAAACGAAAGAAGAGGACAACCCTCTAGAAACGGCTCAAAAGAAGTTCGATGAACTCAACGACAAGTACCTCAGACTTGCCGCCGAATACGAGAACTTCCGGAAACGGAGCAAACGCGACCTTGAATCTGCGGCAAAATACGCCGGGGAGAAACTGGCTCTCGATATGCTCGAGATTCTGGACAACTTCGAACGGGCGATTAAGAACGATAAGAACGAGGATGAAAAACTCAGAGAAGGTCTGATCCAGATCCACAAGTTCTTCCTCGCAGTTCTTTCGCGAAACGGCATCGAGAAAATGAATCCCGCGGACCAGCAGTTTGACCACAACTTCCACGAGGCTATTGCCTATCTTCCATCAGACAAGCCCGAAGGAACGATCATCGACGTTGCGGTCCCGGGATACACCATGCATGACAAAGTCCTTCGCCATGCAAAAGTCGCTGTCGCTGCGGAAAATCAGCCGGACAGCAAACAGAGAAAAAACACACAGTAAATAAGGATACAAAAAAATGGCATCAAACAAAGTAATAGGAATCGATCTGGGAACCACCAACTCCTGCCTCGCTGTCATGGAAGGCGGAAGCCCAATTGTCATCGCAAATGCTGAGGGATTCAGAACAACCCCGTCGGTCGTTGGATTCTCCAAGGACGGAGAACGCCTCGTCGGAAACGTTGCAAAACGCCAGGCGATCACCAACCCGGGAAGAACAATCAGTTCAATCAAGCGCCACATGGGTACCGACTACACAGTTGATATCGACGGTAAGAAATACACTCCGCAGGAAATCTCCTCGATGATCCTGCAGAAACTCAAACTCGATGCGGAAGCATACTTAGGCGAGAAGATCGGCAAGGCGGTCATCACTGTACCGGCATACTTCAACGATGCCCAGCGTCAGGCAACCAAGGATGCAGGAAAGATTGCAGGTCTTGACGTTCTGCGCATCATCAATGAGCCGACCGCATCCGCACTGGCATACGGCCTGGAAAAAGAAAACGAACTTACCGTCCTCGTCTACGATCTCGGCGGTGGAACATTCGATGTCTCCATTCTTACGCTTGCAGACGGCCTCTTCGAAGTCAAAGCGACCGCAGGAAACAACCGTCTCGGCGGCGATGATTTCGATGCACGCATCATCGACTACCTTGCCGATGAGTTCAAGAAGAAAGAGGGCGTCGACCTCCGCAAAGATGCAGTCGCCATGCAGCGGCTCAAAGATGCAGCGGAGAAGGTGAAAATTGAACTTTCCTCCCTACAGAAGGCGAACGTCAACCTGCCGTACATCACCGCATCCGCAGATGGACCAAAGCACCTCGATATTGACCTGACCCGCGCGAAATTCGAGCAGCTCATCGATGACCTCGTCCAAAAGACCGTCGAACCGGTCAAGCAGGCATTGAAGGATGCAAAACTTACCGCAGACAAGATCGACCACGTCCTGCTGGTGGGGGGATCCACCCGTGTCCCGATAGTCGTCGAGGAAGTCAAGAAGATTCTCGGCAAGGAACCCGACAAGAACATCAACCCGGACGAATGCGTCGCACTCGGTGCAGCAATCCAGGGGGCTGTCCTGACTGGAGAGGCAAAGGATGTCGTTTTGCTCGATGTAACCCCGCTGACCCTCGGTATCGAGACCTTGGGCGGCATCGCAACCAAGCTCATCGACCGCAACACCACCATCCCTACCAAAAAGAGCCAGATCTTCTCGACCGCTGCAGACAACCAGACCTCGGTCGAAATCCATGTTGTGCAGGGTGAACGCCAGTTCGCACGCGACAACTTCAGCCTGGGCAAGTTCCAGCTTACTGGCATTCCGCCGGCACCCAGAGGAATGCCGCAGATCGAAGTCACTTTCGATATCGATGCGAACGGTATCGTCCACGTATCCGCAAAGGATCTCGGCACAGGCCACGAGCAGTCCATGACCATCACCGGCAGAAAGGACTTAAAGGACGACGAGATTGACAAGATGGTCAAGGATGCACAGGCATTCGAAGAGGAAGACAAGAAGAAGCGTGAAGAGATCGAACTCCGCAACAACGCTGACTCCGCCGTCTATGCGGCAGAGAAACTCCTCAACGACAAGGAGACTGCCGACAAGATCAATGCCGACGACAAGGAGAAAATCAAGAAGGCTTCTGACGAACTCAAGGAAGTTCTCGCAAAGGAGAACGCAGCGTCCGACGAAATCAAGACCAAGATGGACGCCCTCCAGGAGAATGTCTTCTTGGTCACCTCCAAGATGTACCAGAAGATTCAGGAAGAACAGCAGAAGAAACAAGCCCAGCAACCGGGTGCGAACGCCGGTGCTGAGGCCGGTACCGGCTGTTCCGGTGACTGCGGTGGATGCAAGTCCGAAGACAACGTCGTTGATGCAGACTACGAAGTAAAGAAGGACTAAACTCCTTTTTTTCAGGTATGGAGTGAACCATGGGTTCTTCTTACTATGATACGCTCGGTGTACCGCAGAATGCATCCACCGACGAGATCAAGAAAGCTTACCGGACCCGCGCGAAAAAGTATCACCCGGATGTCTGTAAAGAACCGGGGGCCGAAGAGAAATACAAGCAGATCAACGAAGCGTACAGCGTACTCTCCGACGAGACGAAACGCCGGCAGTATGACCAGCTCGGCCACGATAACTTCACCAATGCATCGAAAGGCAGCTATTCCGGCGCAGGCGGTGCGGGATTCACTGCCGACTTCTCAGGTTTCGGCGACATCTTTGACACATTCTTCGGCGGAGGCGGCCGGCATCAGCAGGGACCGAAAGACGGCGACGACATGCTGATGCGCATCCAGATCACGCTTTCCGACGCAGTCTTCGGCGCTCAGAAGGAGATTGAGGTCATGCATACGGAAAGCTGTCCCGACTGCAAAGGAACGGGCAGTGCCACCGGCAAGACAAAACCGTGCAGAAAATGTGGCGGTACCGGTCAAATCAAGCAGATTCGCAACTCGATCTTCGGCCAGATAGTCACACAGACTGTCTGTCCGGAGTGCGGCGGCCGCGGCCAGATTCTTGAGACCTTGTGCAGAAAATGCGGTGGTACCGGAAAGACGAAAATCCGGCGCAAAATTATGATCAATATTCCGCCGGGAATCGACTCCGGCATGCGTCTGCGGATGGAAGGCTACGGTGAAGCGGGCGACTACGGTGCACAGAACGGCGATCTCTACATCGAAGTCACGGTGGTCTCCGACCCGAAGTTCGATCGTGAAGGCGACAACCTGGTGACCCAGTACGAGATTTCACCGGCACAGGCGGTTCTCGGTTGTGAAGTCGAGATTGAGACAATAGAAAAAAAGACTGTGGGGCTCAAGATTCCAGCGGGAATCAACTACGGCACGCGGCTGAGGATACCAAACCAGGGTGTCCGCAGAAGAGGCAGTTATGGAAGCCTGCTCGTCCGGATCGTCATTGCAACACCGAAGAAGGTATCTTCGCGCGAACGCGAGCTCTACGAACAGATTCTGGCGGAAGAGACCGGAACGACATCCATCCATCCATCGGACAATACCAAATCCGGCGCGAAGGACACTGGGGAAAAGAAGAAGAAGGGCTTCTTCAAATAATCCTTTCAATACCTATTTTTTCAGAAACTGTTTAAAAAGAGGGGAAATGTTTATTAAAAGCATAGCAATCGTCATGCTGTTCGCCTCAGTCGGCATGGCGCTCGACGGGCTAATCACCGAATACTTGTCCTCGAACTGAGTCTCTACATCAATATCTTAGTAGGCTTCATTTTCATCGGTCTTGCGTCACCCCTCTTCCAGATCTTGGAAGGGGCCGTCCTCGGTTAGGGATCACTGTCAATCATCCTGGCAATCGTCCTTATCGACCATCCGGTGAGGGAAAGACGAGAGAATTAGGAGGCTTCAGTTTTCTTGCCAGCTTTTTCTGCTTTCTTCTCTGCTTTTTTTGCTTTGCGTTCTTTTGGTGATAATTTATCTGCCATTATTTTTCATCTCTTTCTGGAAAGAATCTCTCCGGCTATCCGGAGGGAAGCGGGCAGTTCTTACCCCAGATCAGTCCGCCGGTGTACCTGGGGAGGAGAGATGATAAACGCTTCTTTCGTATTGTATTCATTCGAGTTCAAGGTATATACGCATTCTCCCGAACTGCATGAGTTATACCGCACGATGAATGCATAAAAGACGAATGAGGGAAAAAAAAAAAACATCCTTCAGCATAGCTTGCTTAAACGATGATCCATCAATATGCGCACGCACTTCCGTGTCGCATTCCCCGCATATTTATACCACGAATTTGTTAAAGTACCCTTTTTCAATTCAAAACAAAAACTGAGTTTTATTGGTGAAATTGACAACTTGTGCAGGCCAAACCCCGCAACACCCTGTCATTTTGTTTCTGTACTAAAAAAAACGAGGGTAGAGACCTACGCTTTCTTCGTCAGTTCCTCTCCAATCTCCGAAATATCCTTTGACTGAGAAATGTGCCGCCCTTCCAGACGCTTGAGACCTCTACTTATCTTGCTGATATCTGCAGACTTAGGTTCCTCGAGCACCGCTGTGAGGACCGTAGAATCAGATTCGGCATCGACTGTACGAGGAGGTCCTGTAGAGGAACAACCACCGCAAATCCGAGACTGAATTCTACCGTAGGGAGAACATACAAGCATATCCGCAGGTACCTCGATGACAGATTCAAGCAAATCCTCTCCAAGGAAAACAGTTGTGCCAGCTATCGGTGAATTCACCAACGTTCATCATGGGGCAACCCCTCCCATAACTTGCAGGAGCGCGGCGGTCTCCAGTTCATCAAGTCTTGCAGTCTCTTCCTTTATTATAGCCCACTGTTCATCAGCGAGAGCCAGTAGTTCAGAAACGCGCCGCTGGTCTTCCATATCCCGAACGCGGACCGGTAATGCGAGCAGCTCCTTGCGGTTGACGGATCGCCGCATGCGCATGCCGCCATTCCTCTTCTCCAAAAAATCCCGGACGTGCGGCAGGCATGTTCAGGCTTCGAAGACATGAAACGACAGGAGAACCGTTTCCTTTGTCACCGGTCTTGTGATAGTGACAATATCCTATCGGCCCTACTATAATACAAATAGTTATCGAATAATATTCGACAATTATTTTTTTATCATCGACATTGCCGTCGTGTTAGATGGTATGTCAAAATATCATCGAGGTCGATGAACTCACCTTCTTTTGTGGAATAGAAACATGCGGGAATCGGCTTTTCTGTATGGAAAATCTGGGTCAGAATCTGTGAATACCCGGTAAGTTGGTCGAAGTACTCCCTGCGCCGGTCATCGGGAATCGTGCGGAAATCGTCACTCTTGAAATCAATGATCCGGTAAGTTCCATTGCGGTATTTAATGACCATATCAGCTCTCTTCACATCCCCATCGGAAGTAAAGAAACTGAGTTCATGCCATTCTTTTATCACATCATTAAGCATATCTGATGCGCGGAATGAAGCGAGAGCCTGCTCAAAAATCTCTTTATATTCAATAAGCATGTATTTGCGGCATGTTTCTTCGAGGTCACGCCCTTCAAATACCTCATGGATACACGAACCAAAGAGAAAACCAATTGAATTAGAATCACTCGCTGTTTCCTCATTCGTTATCTTTAATCCAGATTTCCACCAAATTGGAATGGAAATAACTTCAGGACCATGGACATCTTCCGGTTCGCAGAGACACTCACAGATTGTTTCTGTGTGAACACCTTCTGCAGCACTTTCGAATAATTCCATATTAGAATATGGCTGGGGTTTTTTATAAGTAGTCAGTACAAGATGATCACGTGCACGTGTCATTCCAACATAGAATAGGCGTTTTTCACTTGCTAATTCCTCAGACAGATTAGCATTGTAAATTAACTGATGTAAGAATGCAAACAAATCCATATCTTCTGAAGGATACTTTAAACCAATATATCCAAAATGATAAACTGGGTCATAGGCAACAGTACCTGATTTCAAGTGATCCTGATACCCGACCCCCATTCTGTAAAGTACTACTCCCTTATATTCAAGACCCTTGGAAACATGCGTCGTCATGATATGCACAGCATTTTCACTGTCAGATTCAGAGCCGCTACTATCATCGCTATCAATGGATTTATCAATACAGGTATCAACCATGGAGATAAATTCCATAATGCTGATTCCTTTTGAAGCAGACTGGGCATTGGCAACTTCAAGGAATCTTTTAAGATTGAGAATTTTGTTGGAACCTCCGTCCAAAGTGGCATAGACTGTCAGAATACCACATTCTCGGATAATTTTATGAACAAACTCTGAAACTGCAGCTGTGCATGAAATATCTGCAAAATTTTGTAACTTAACCAATGCAACTTTAATACCCTCATCTGTTGTAGTTTTTAGCCGTTCCCAAAGAGATGGAATTTTCTCCCGGCGACCATTTCCATTTTCAGAAACTGGAACTGCAGCTGCAAGTTGTTCATCCGATACACCGAAATATGGTGAAATCAGAGCACCATAAAGAGAAATATCATCATCGTGGAAAACAGATGCCCTGATGACATTCATAATATCAATAATTTCTGGCTCGCGATAGAAATCCTTCCCCTTGTAGATGTGATAGGGTATTCTATATCTCTTTAGTGATTTCGCCAATGATTTTTCATCACCATGTGTGCGAACAAGAATAGCAATATCACGATATGTAGCGGGTATCCAACCACGATTTTCCTTACTGGTATCCTCGACCATTAGATGCTGAGTTTCAACTACATCCTTTATCCATGAGGCAAGAATATCTGCTTCAGGTGGCAATTCGGATTTGCCACGCCAATTCTTTCCCCGAAGAATGGTGACGGTCCCAACATCTGTCTCACGAGTCGCAGTAACACCAGAATATACAATCCCCTCATCATTTCCATCAGGGTAGAGATTCGTAAAGATAGTATTGATTACAGAAATTAGCGGAGAAACCGTACGGAAGTTAGTATCAAGTTCCACTGGTTTTTCTGGGAATTTCTTTAGAAGTTTATTGACTTCTTCCGGATTGGCACCACGGAAACCGAAAATTGACTGCTTCATATCACCAACGACGAAAAGTTTGTTCTCCTCTTTGATATTCCCAGCAAGTATCTCCACAATGCGTGTTAGAAGCGGATCGTTATCTTGAACTTCATCAACTAGAATGTAGCGATATCTATGATAGAGTTCTTTCGTAATCTCAGGTTTGTTAGTTAGGAGACTATCTACTTTAGTTATGAGGTCATCAAAGTTTAAATATCCGCCTTCTTCCTTTTTTCGAAGAACAACGGAGTGAACATATTCACCAATTGCCCCAAAAGCCTGCATAACTGCTAACATGAGTTGTGTACACGGATTCTCATACGGTAAGAGTGATAACTTTTCGATTGCATCTTTTACTTCAACACGGATTTTTTTATAGTGTTCAAGAAGACCCTTACCATAGACGGAGGCAGCCCTAGGAGTTTTCTGTTTTGAAAAAAGTAGGAGAGCATTATATTTCTCTTCCATCGTTTTTGCTATTTTAACTGCATTATATGCGGATTTTGTACCTTCAACCAAATCTGCAGAACATTTTGGTTTCTCGAAAGAATTGAACTCTAGTAACTTAGTATCAGAAACAACCATCCGCCAATTTTCTTCAATTATTCTAGATACAACATCACTCCACTCATCATAGATTTTGCGCGGATTATTCTTTAACGTGGAAAACCATTCAGCATTATTATCCCAGTGGTCATAAATTGTCTTTATCCCTTTGATACGCAAGTCCTCTTTTGGAATATGCTGACAGAGAAGCATTACATGAGGGTATAACGTGTCATCAGGATGTTTGAGAACATCTGAAATGGTATTCATGACTAGTTTATGAGTGTCAAAAGAGTCCATGATAGAATAATTAATTGGAACATCTGCTTCTATTGGAAACTCACGAAGCAGACTGGAACAAAATCCATGGAATGTGCTGATAGTACAATGATGAATTTCATCTAGTGCTTTCATCAAAGGAATGTCTTTTGCCTCATCTTCGCTCATTCCCTGTTTTAGACGACCTGTAACTCCTTCTGCCACCTGATTTCTGAGTTCTTCTTCGATTTTATCACGCATTTCAGCGGCGGCTTTATCTGTATAAGTTAGACAGAGGATATCCCCGGGATGTGCCCCCACGCGAAGAAGTTCGATATATTTGTTTTTTAGGGTGTACGGCTTACCAGTCCCAGCGCTTGCAGTAACCCCTACACTTTTTGTAATGTCAAGAGCTGCAAGTTGAGATTCTGTAAACTTCTGGTTGCCCATATTCACACATCCCCCTCTTCACAGGATTCAGTTTGATCATCGTTGCGTCTCTGAGTATAACGGCAAATATACTGATAAGGGCAATAATCTGAGGGACAGATTTCTGGACGAAGAATCACTCCATTCTTTATATTCTCTTGTACAGAAAAGGCACATGAAAGCACTCTATCACGGAGTTGTTCCCAAGTTTCCAACTCCCCATCTTTCTTCATATTTGGATTTACTATTCCATATTTCCCTGCCGTCAGACAGAGATAATGTCCACCAATTGGCTTCAATTCTGGGTGAAGAATCGCATATGCTTCTGAATACAGGGGAATCTGAAGTTCTCGGTCCAGATGATCCTCAAATGTCTTTCCTGTTTTGTAATCGACAATCTGGAAGGTCTTATTTGGGTGTTCCATTACTCTGTCAATAGACCCAGTAAGACGCATTGTTTTACCTTTGTAGTGAATTGTTACATCTGGGATTTTATTTTCTAAATCTACAGGGGTACTAAACCACCCATCCTGTGCATACTTAATCTCGTCATCAACAAATTCTTTGAAGACCGATTGCTGATCTTTGACAACTTCAC
>JAZUDC010000022.1:0-14060 GCA_045639425.1 Methanocorpusculum sp. | reverse complement strand
CGACCTTCGACCGGGATGCTTTTGCGCAGGATATCGTTGTTGAGGAGCGTAGACGTGAAGAGGTGTCGTCGCTGTTCGGCAGGACCACGGTTCCTGACAATGTGCCGGTGGTCAACTATGCGTTCGATGCGACGCCGCTTTCTCTGGTATCGGCCATCATCACGGAAAAGGGCGTCCTCTATCCTCCCTATGACTTCAAGGATCTGTAAGAAACCATGGCACTCGAACTCTCACTTGCAATATTCGACAACCCAGTCTTCAACTCGGTCATTCTGATCATCGGCGCTATTGCCCTGCTTCTGTTCATCCTGTGGCTGGTATTCATCCTGGTCATGGCCCTTCTGATCGTCGTATCAATCCGCCGCAAGAAGATGTTTTTCCCGTGGATTCTGCGGCCGTTTCTCTCGTTTGTGGAAGGCAGCATGCGCATCATTTGCTCGACGTTCGGCATTGAGGCGCGGGAACTGCTGAACTTCATGATCTCCATCGACAACAAGATGAATCGGCATGCGTTCGAGCAGACGCCGGTGAGTGAGCGCGTGGTCTTCTTCCCCCAGTGTCTACGGTCGGTGGAATGTTCGGCGCGTCTTACCCCCGATGGCATCCGCTGCGTCTCTTGCAGCAAATGCGATCTCGGTTCGGTCATTCCGGTGCTCGAACAGGCAGGATACCGGGTGTTCATCATTCCGGGATCGACCTTCATCAAACGGATGGTCAAGAAGTACAAGCCGAAGGCGATGATCGGTGTCGGTTGTATTACGGAAGTCAAGGAAGGACTGGAGCTCGGCCGGCGCATCTCCATGACGAGGCTCGGTGTCGTGACCCTGAAGGATGGGTGTGTGGAGACGACGATGGATTACGAGGAGCTGCTGGAGACCGCCTCTCTTGGTCTGCTGAAACCGCTCCACCGGGAGAAGCAGTAATTATTCGGCGCCGATTCTCTTTTTCAGCTGATTGATGCGGTCACGCAATTCAATCGCCAGTTCAAAGTCGAGGGTCTCCGCCGCTTCATGCATCTTCGCTTCGAGCGATATGATCATGTTCGGAACCTCGGCGGCAGGAATGTGCTTGGTGTCCTTGATCTTGATGTTGACATCCTTTTCCGGAATCGGCTTCTTGATGGTGACCGGGGTTATGCCGTGCGCTTCGTTGTAGGCGAGCTGGAGCTTCCGGCGGCGAGCAGTCTCGTTCAGTGCCTCCTTCATGGAATCGGTCATGGTGTCCGCATAGAGCACCACGTGCGAATCGGCATTGCGTGCCGCCCGGCCGATGATCTGGATGAGACTGCGGGTGTTGCGCAGGAATCCTTCCTTGTCGGCATCCAGAATACCGATGAACCCGACTTCCGGAATGTCCAGGCCTTCCCTCAGCAAATTGATGCCGACGATGACGTCGAACATGCCGATCCGGAACTGGCGGATGAGTTCGGTGCGTTCCAGCGTCTTGATGTTGGAATGGAGATAGCGGGTTCGTATGCCGTTGAACGAGAGGTATTCCGCCAGTTCCTCGGCGAGTTTCTTGGTAAGCGTCGTCACCAGCGCACGCTCGCCATTTTCAATCGTTTTCTTGATCTCCGCCATCAGATCTTCCGTCTGGCCGGTGATCGGGCGGACGACCACCTCGGGGTCGACCAGACCAGTTGGCCGGATGATCTGTTCGACGACGTCTCCCGAATGTTCCTGTTCCCAGTCACCAGGTGTCGCCGAGACGAAGATGGTCTGGTGCATGAACTTCTCGAATTCGGAGAACATGAGCGGCCGGTTGTCGAAGGCGCTCGGCAGCCTAAACCCGTACTCGATCAGTGTTTTCTTGCGGGCATGGTCGCCGTTGTACATACCGCGGACCTGCGGAAGCGACTGGTGGCTTTCGTCGATGACCAGTAGGAAATCGTCTGGGAAATAGTCGAGCAGGCAGTACGGCCGCTCGCCGGCCTTTCTCCGGTCGAAATGGCGAGAATAGTTCTCGATGCCCTTGCATGACCCCGTTTCCTCCATCATCTCGATGTCGTATTCCGTCCGCTGCCGCAGCCGGTGCGCCGCTAGGTCGTCGAGCGTGCCGCTTTTTAGCGTCTCTTCCAGTTCGGTGCGGATGGACGCGATGGCATCGGTCTGCTCCTCCTTGGTGCTGACGAAATGCCGTGCCGGATAGAAGAAGAAGTAGCTAGGTCTTTCTAAAACTTTTCCGGACGATTTCTCGATGACGGAGATCCGGTCGATTTCGTCACCGAAGAACTCGATGCGGATGTTGTTGTTGAAGTAGCCGGGAATGATGTCGACGGTATCACCCTTTATGCGAAATCTTCCTGGCATCAGCTCCATGTCGTTGCGTTCGAACAGGATGGCAATCAGCCGTTCCGCCAGTTCGCGGCGCGGCATCCGTTGTCCGGTCCGCAGCTCGAACCCGAGCTTCTCGAAGTTGTCTGGATTACCAATGCTGTAGATGCAGGAAACGGACGCGACGACGATGGTGTCGCGGTGGGTGAGGAGCGACGCGGTCGTCGACAGGCGCATCATCTCGATCTTCTGATTGATCGACGCATCTTTCTCGATGTACATATCCTTGTTCGGGATGTAGCTTTCTGGCTGATAGTAGTCATAGTAGGAGATGAAGTATTCAACGCGGTTTTCCGGGAAGAACTCCTTGAACTCGTTGTAGAGCTGGCCTGCCAGCGTCTTGTTGTGGGAGAGCACGAGAACCGGACGTTGGACATTCTTGATGACGTTTGCGATCGTGAACGTTTTACCGGAACCGGTCACTCCCAGCAGTGTCTGGAACTGCTTGCCGTTCCTGATACCGTCGGTAAGCGCCGCTATGGCGTCGGGCTGCGAACCTTTTGGTTCATATCTCGCGTGGATCCGGAACAGCTCGTTGGCCATATGTCCCTCGGACTCAGAAGTTGTCGAAATCTTCGGTGTCTTCTTCCGGAGGCAGTTTTCCGAGTAAGTCTGCAAGTTCCATATATTCATCCATATATTTATATATTGACTTTATATTATCACTCGGAGATTATATTTTGTTCGTCTCCCTCCCTTTGTAGTATCCCGATATTAGTTCAGTCTTCACTTGACTCCGAATCTCACCCCTCACAAAGGGTTTGGGATTCGGTTTGGGATTCAAAACCATCTATTCACGTAATTTAGGATTGTTTCTTGCTTGAATGAATGGATTACAGATACAATCGTCTTCATTTTCCAGAGACACTGATCCCCTTCCCGGAAGAACCATCCGACTTTCCCCTACGTTTGCCGATGGCTGACGCGTGACCTGATATGCCTGATACCGCGATCGATGAGGAAACACCCGAATGCATGGTTATAGGGATCACCGCCACAGATGGTACAGTACTGAGAACCTAAGTACACAACCGGTCTCATGATATATCTTTGAGAATCTTGAGTATTATGGGTTTGAGGTTTGTAAAATTTTTTTGAAATATAATCAAATTATCGCTGGATTTCAAAAAAAGTCATAAAAATGGATTTGATTGGTCAAAAATCACTGAACTAATTTCGGGATAACACAATCCTCTCCGGAAAATACGATGCGGTGGGATTAATTATCTATAGTACAAAAATGATAATACTAGTACACCGGTAGAGAGTTGTGTGATGGATAATACTATCTCACTTGTGTTATAGAAATTATTGTTGAGTAAAATGATGGATTCCGTAGTAGACAGCATTCTTGCCGCGCGTTACTTCCGCACGGGTGAGACGTCCTTTGAGGATGTATGCAAGCGTGTGGCCGATGCCCTCGGCGAAACACCCGCAGATACCGATGAGTATTTCAAAGCAATGATGAATCTTGAGTTCCTGCCAAACTCACCGACCCTGATGAACGCAGGAACCCCTCTCGGTCAGTTGTCGGCGTGCTTCACCCTGCCGGTGAACGACTCGCTGCCGGAAATCTTCGATGCCATCCGTTGGGGAGCCATCATCCATCAGTCCGGCGGCGGCACCGGATACAACTTCTCCCATCTGCGTCCAGAAGGCTCTCCTGTCCGGTCGACTGACGGTGTCGCCTCGGGTCCAGTGTCCTTCATGCGGGTCTTCAATGCGGCGACCGACGTCATCAAGCAGGGTGGCAGACGCCGTGGCGCCAACATGGGTATCCTGAACGTCTGGCACCCGGATATCATGAAATTCATCCGCTGCAAGGCGAAGGAGGGTGATTTCTCCAACTTCAACATCTCGATCATGGTCTCCGACGAGTTCATGAGGAAGGTCGCTGCTGGCCAGTTCACCGAAACCTGGATCACCGATAACGCCGGGGTTTCCATCACCGTCGGTGAAATCTGGAACAGCATCGTCGACGGTGCCTGGAGAAACGGTGAGCCGGGCGTCCTCTTCTACGACACCATCAACCGGATGAACCCGACGCCGCAGCTGGGCACTATCGATACCACCAACCCGTGCGGCGAACAGCCGCTTCTTCCGTTCGAATCCTGCGTTCTCGGCAGCATCAACCTCTCCAAGTTCGTCTGCGCCGGGTCCGACGACCTCGACTACATCAATCTCGACCGGATAACCCGCCTGGCGGTCAGGTTCCTCGATTCCGTTATCACCAAGAGCGTCTTCCCCATCGAGCAAATCAAGCAGAACACTACCCGGACCCGCAAGGTTGGCCTCGGCCTCATGGGTGTCCATGACGCGATGCTCATGATGCACATCCCTTACGACAGCGATACCGGCCGGAACTTCTGCATGGATGTCATGCATCGCATCAACGACGTCGCGGTCGACGAATCCATCCGTCTCGGCAAGGAAAAGGGTACCTTCCCTGCATATGAGGGCAGTGTCTGGGACAAGCGTGGTATCATCATCCGGAACGCGGCTCTGACGACCATCGCGCCGACCGGAACCATCTCACTTCTCGCCGGCTGTTCTTCGGGCATCGAGCCAGTCTTCTCCTACGTGTACACCCGCCGCAACACCGTTGGAAAGACCTTCGTCCTGGTTCACCCCTACTTCGAGGCCGAGCTCAAGCGTGTTCTCGCCGACATGGGCTATTCGGGCATCGAAACCGAGAAGAAGCGGCAGGAGGTCATCGACCATGTCCATGAGAACGGTACGGTCCAGGACGTCGAGTGGCTGCCGGAATCCTTCAAGGCGGTCTTCAAGACTGCGCTCGATATTCAGTGGCGCGACCACGTCCTGATGCAGGCCGCTTTCCAGAAACACGTCCATGCTTCCATCTCGAAGACCATCAACATGCCGAACTCCGCGACCCGTGAGGATGTGGCGCAGGCGATGCTGCTTGCCTGGAAGGAAGGAATCAAGGGTATGACCCTCTACCGCACGGGTTCTCGAGAGGATGTCGTCCTGGATCTCGAGAAAAAGTCGGATTCCGAGAAGAAGAAGGAGACCGCCGAAGCGATGCAGCTCCTCTCCGCCGCCGAAAAGCACTCCGAGCCGTCTATCGTGCGCTCACTGGACTTCCGGCGCCCGCGTGAGATGAGCGGACGGACCTTCCTTGCCCAGTCCGGCTGCTGCCGGCTCTACATCACGGTTAACACGACCTCTGAAGGAAAGCCGATGGAGGTCTTCATCCACACGATCGGCGCCGGCTGTGAAGCCAACAGCAACGCTCTCGGCCGCAGTATCAGCACTGGTCTGCAGAACGGCGTGCCGTACGAGAAGTTCGTCAAGCAGTTCGCTAAGGTCCACTGCATCTCCGCGATTAAGAACAAGAACGCGGAAGGAGTCTCCTGTGCGGATGTCGTCGGCAAATGTATTGAGCTTGCCGCGACGAACCAGCGGATTGCAACCCTGGACAACTGGAGCGTATCGCAGACCGTTGAACCTGTGGCAGGCGAGAAGAAAACCGTCCACCGCTGTTCGGAATGCGGCGAGCCGCTCGACTTCGGCGAAGGATGCAACATGGGCATCTGTAAGCACTGCGGCTGGTCCGGCTGCAGCTGACATTTTTCAATCTTTTTTCCTGTTTCTTTCCTGAAAAACATTCTATAGTTCATAGTACCAATTAATGAGCATGAAATCTTTGCCATTCAACAGGAAACCAAACGGTAAGGTTACCGTCATGTGCTGTGGAAAGGAAGTATCGGTCCACACCACCTGCGTGTTCTGCGAACACTGTGCGGGCATCAGGGTCAACCGCCGGGTGACCCCCAACCCGTATGCGCAGGTACTGCGCAAGTCCCAGGGCGGCATGGGTCTCGATGAGGAGCTCATGGGTGGTATGGTCATGTTCAATACCGCTGTCGAGGAGCAGAACGCCACTGGTATTGAATGTTGCGACGACGCTGGAGAAGGGTTCATTACCATCTCCCGCCGCCGCTGAAAACCCCTTCTTTTTCCCGGACCGTCAGGTCTGTACCGGAAGGCACTTCATCTATTTTTGCAGTTTAAAAATACCAACGAACTACTAATCTTTAATTACTAACAATTAATTACCTATTTTTGAAAATTAGTATAATCATTTATATTGGTTATTTTGCTCATCTAAGTCAAAAAATTGATTTTTAATCTTTGAACCGCTAATGAGCGACTAATTTTTCACCGGTAGAAGGCGGCTAAGGTATCCTAAAAAATTGAAAATATTTCAATACAAAAAATGGTATCTTCAGTCTTCTGTCAGACTATCTTTCAGGTTCTGGATATTTTTTCATGGGTAGGAACATCCCAGACTTCCACCGTAAGGATGCCGATACCGATTATCCATACCGGTAGCGGTGCAAGGCCCGCGGAGGCAAGTAGTGTCACCAGGATGCCGGTCGTCCGGTCGGTCATGGCGGCAATCCGCTTCTCTCGGCTGCCGTGCGCCATCAGGCCATCGAAGTGATTGGCGTCCGCTCTGAGGAGGACGGTCGCCATGGTGACCACGGCGACGAGGGCGGGTAAGGCGGATATTGCGCCGGTGATGTAGCCTACGATCGGGTACATCCAGCTATTCTTCGCGAACCGGTCGAAGTCTGCAAGTTTATCGAAGGATGGTGGTGAACTGCAGAAGTGCCTTGAGTGCGGTCATTTTTGTACATACATATGTTCTTGCCGATGATTAAAATACGCGGATATTAATACGTTTGACCTCTCACCTATAGTATAATGTCATTTGTCTCCGAAAGAACTGAATTCGATGCGGAATCCCCGTTGTCCGCGCTCATTCTCTCCAATTGCCTGATCTCACAGGTACCGGGGGTCTCTGGCGCTGGCGAGGATCCGGAAAGCAGTCTCTGTGTTCCGCCGCTGGATGCGGAACACATCACCAACGGTGCATTGCCGGGCGACATGATGCCGAACACGCCGACCGGCTGTCCCACTCCCGCATCCATCACGCCGGCCATGATGGGATACACCCCTGAAGAGATACGGGCGTCGATCCTCGAGTGTGTCTCCCGATACTCCCAATGAAAAAAGAGAAGCTTGTTAGGCGTCTTGCTGACGCGGGATTCGCGTGCGAATGCTGCGGTGCGTGCTGCAGTGGCGCGGACAATGAGGTCATCGTGACGCCGGACGAGATCGACGTTTTGGTGAGGGTCACAGGCCTCTTGCTGGACGACATCGCGGAACCCTATCCAGAATGGTTCGAGGAGCACGGCGAACGGTTCACGTTTTCCTGGATCCTGAAACGCGGTGCCGACGGCAACTGCCGGTTCCTGAGGGATAAGAAGTGCACGGTCTACGCCAACCGGCCGGACATCTGCCGGACGTACCCTTTCATGCTGAACCGGGGCAAGCTGATTGTATCAGCTTGTCCGGGGCTCGGAAAGCACACGAGCGAAGATGCGGTGAGGATCGCGGACGATCTGATTCTGCGGGAGTGGCATGACAATACCGAGTTCGCGGCGACGAGGGAGACATACCAGAAGCATAGTATTATCTCCGGCGCAAGATTAGTAATAGACAGTCGCGGAGTGCACATCCTCCAACAATAATGACACAGATACATATTGTCGGTACCGCCCACGTTTCCGAGAAGAGCATTCAGGAAGTCCGTGAGGCGGTCGACGCCTATAATCCAGAAGTAATCGCGATTGAACTGGATCCCGGTCGGTATACCGCCATACGTCAGCAAATGTGGGAGGGGGCAGCGCAGGATCTTCCGGAGGAAAACAGGGAGGAGAACGGGTTGGTCTCGTTCACGGTGCAGGCAGAAGGAAACGCGTATATCCAGAGCACCACGGTGGCCGACACTTCGGTGCCACCGGTCTCGTGTGCGCTGCCGGTACCTGAAGCGAAACCCGGGATGGTTCCGCAGCCGACGGGAAAAGCGCCGGAAGTGAAGAGACTGCTGAGTGGCAACTTCACGGTTACCATGGTCCTGTGGCTTCTTGCCTATGTCCAACGCAAGATCGGCTTCAATGTGGGTGTCGAACCCGGCGCCGAGATGAAGGAGGCGATCCGCCTTGCTAAAGATCGGCATATCCGTCTGGCGCTCATCGACCGCGACATTAACATCACACTGACCCGATTCTGGAAGAGCATGCGTTTTTCGGAGAAGGTCAAATTCGTGTGGGTGCTCATCCGGTCCATCGCCGGAAAGGATGAGGAGGCGAAGGAGGCGCTCGATGCGGCGACAATCGATTCTCTCACGCAGGAGAATGTGCTTGAGGTGGCACTCGAAGAGTTCAAGAAGTTCTCTCCGACTGGATCGAACGTGCTGATCACCGAACGCGACGCGTATCTCGCGCACGGTATTATCTCGCTTGAAAAGATGCCGTTTGAGCATGCAATCGTCGTCTGCGGCGCAGGCCATATCCCGGGCATCACCCGCTACCGCGAGCATCCGGAGACCCTGCCAACGTTGGCGGACCTCAGAACGACCCCCAAGAAATTCCCGTGGGGAAAACTCATCAGCGCCATTGTGATTGCGCTCGTCGTCGTGCTGGTTCTTGCAATCGGCTTTTCCGACGCGATCGACCTGCTTCTTGCGGCCGTCATCTTCTGGGTCGTCATCAATGCGGTTCTTGCAGGTCTCGGCGCCTTTGTGGCACGCGGTCATCCGGCATCCATCGTGACGGCCGCAGGACTTGCGTGGCTGACGTCCTTGAGTCCGTTTCTGGCATGCGGTTGGTTCGCTGCTCTCGTCGAGGCGAAGATGCGTCCGCCGACAGCATGCGATATCAAGGCGATTACCAAAGCACAGAGCCTGAAGGAGCTGTGGTCCGTTCCGCTGTTCTGTATCCTGCTGGTTGCGGCGTTCTCAAACGTGGGCAGCATCCTGGGCACCATCGCATTCTTTGTGTTCCTGACGCCGGTTCTCGGTGTCGACATCGACATGATGGAGGATATCCTGATCCAGGGTCTCACCAATCTCGGCAACGCCATCGCCGGTCTGTTTGTACACTGAACAGAAGTGATCCGAAGACCTTACTATCTCGAGCGTCATATTATCTTGTATGAGTGATGCATCAGCAGCAAAGCGCGACGCAGGATTCCGTGCTGCGGATATGGTACAGGACGGCATGGTCATTGGTCTGGGCACCGGATCGACGGTTTTCTTCGCCATGGAACGTCTGGGCAACCGGATAGTGAAGGAGCATCTGCATATCTGCGGAGTGCCGACATCGCATCAGACCGCACAGCGGGCGGAGGAATACGGTATACCGCTTACGACCTTTTCTCTTCATCCGAAGCTCGATCTGGCAATCGACGGCGCCGATCAGGTGTCTCCGGAGAAGTTCCTGGTAAAAGGAAGAGGTGCCGCACTGCTCCGTGAAAAGATCGTTGCGGATGCGGCCGAGAAGTTCATCGTGGTCATCGACGAATCGAAATTGGTGTCCGACCTCAATGCGGCAATCCCGCTCGAAGTTCTACCGTTTTCCTACGGCAACGTCTGCCGCCGACTGCGTGAGTTGGGCGGCGACCCAATCATGAGGAATGGCGTGAAGAAGGACGGTCCGGTTATCTCCGACAACGGTAATTACATCTTCGACTGTGCGTTCGGCGACATCAGGGACCCGAAGAAGCTGGAGGATGCGATCAACGCGATTCCGGGTATTCTCGAATGCGGCATCTTCTCCAAGCTCACGGCGAAGACGAGGGTCATCATCGGCAAGGCGTAAGGGTATGAAGAAGATAGCCATTCTTGCGTCTGGCAGGGGTTCCAACTTCCAGGCGGTTTTGGAAAACATCCAAGCGGGAAAGATCAGCGGCACCTGTGTCGCGCTCATAACTGACAACAAGGAGGCGTATGCGATCGAACGTACCAAAAAGGCGGGAGTACCGGTCATCGTCCACAATTATAAGGACTATCCGTCAAAGGAGGCATACGAAGCCGACCTCCTGGCATCGATGAAGAAGACTGGTGCGGACCTCTTTATCTGCGCCGGCTATATGCACATCGTCGGTACCGTCATCACCGACACCTTCGCGGGAAGGATGATCAATATTCATCCAACGCTACTGCCAGCGTTTCCTGGTCTGCATGGCCAGCGGCAGGCGCTCCAGTATGGCGTCAAGGTCGCCGGCTGCACGGTCCATTTCATGGACAGCGGTCTGGACTCCGGTCCCATCATCGTGCAGAAGGTCGTGCCGGTTTTAGACGACGATACAGAGGACACGCTGGCCGATCGGATCCTCGAGCAGGAGCATGTCGCGCTCTCGGAGGCGGTCGCCCTGTTCTGCGACGACCGGTTGAAGATCGAGGGCAGGCATGTGCGCATACTGCCGCAGAAATAAATAGTAGAAGTATACTATTAGTTAGAGTATCATGGCAAAATACGGCAATGGTGTGTCCCTGAAGGAGATCTCCCGGGAACGGATCGAGATTCTCTTTGCGCATGCCGATTCCTGCAAGGATGCCTCACCCGACCTTTCTGCCCGGTATGTCGGCCATGCCTGTGAGATTTCCGCAAAGCAGCGGACCCGGCTGACGAAGGAGGAGAAACGGTCGTTCTGCCATGCCTGCGGCACCTATCTGGTGCCGGGGAAGACCAGCAGGGTGCGGATCTCCCGCGGCCGGGTCATCATCACCTGCATCGCATGCGGGCATGCCGTCCGCATTCCGTTAACGAAAAGACATGAAGAAGGAAGATGAACATTACATCCAGATGCTCAAGCCAACGGTCTGGATCGGAAAGAACGGCTTCAGTGACGAGATCGCAGCGGAGCTTCGACTTCAGCTGAAGGCCCGCGGCGTCGTCAAAGTCAAGTGGATTTCTTCGGTCATGATGGAGGCAGGAGACGCGGAGGAGCTTGGCGGCCTGGTCTCCGCGGAGGTCGTCGGCGTCCGGGGCAAGATCGCGGTGCTTGCCGCGAAGAACCGACTGGCCGCGAAACCCGAAGCGGCGGCAAGGAAGAGCACGGTCTCCCGCCGGCTGGAAGCCCACTGCCGGTCCCTGCTCCGAGAATAGATAATACAGCTTCTCTTTTCCCCAATATGTGCTGTTTCTCACCAAATGGGCAACATCTATATGGTCATTCTGAACCAATATAAGGAGCGACATGTCCGAACCGTATGCCCCGCCGTTTATGATCATGAATACGATAATTGAAGATATTTCAATCATCAAAAAATTAGTAGGCATTGTTCTTTCCACCATACGCTGGACAAGCATTCGCATATCTGGGAAAGCAACTGTATACGTTTCATCCACTCATCCCTTTTCATTGAGAACAACTCGCTGATCCTGTCGCAGGTGATCGACATCATCAGCGGAAAAGCTGTCATCGGTCCGTATCAGGAAATCCTCGAAGTCAAGAATGCGAAGATGGTATATCACGAACTGGATGCGCTCGCTCCATATTCGGACGCGACCTGCTGAAGGTGCCCCGTCTCCTCATGGATTCTCTGGTGGCAAAGCCGGGAGAATTCAGAACGGTCGGTGTCGGCGTGTTTTCCGGAGATACCTGCATCCACCTCTCTCTGCCTGTGGACCTGGTGCCATCGCATATCGCTGCGCTGTTGCAGAGGTGCCGGACCGTCGACGTGCATCCACTGATCCGGAGTTCCGTGTTCCACTTCGAGCTGGGCTTCTTCCATCCGTTCTTCGTGGAGTTCATGCTTCGGATCAACCGGGAAGCGCTGGAGGGCCTCTCCGCTGAAAATGATATAATAAATGATACGTTAACTGCGGCTGAGGAATGGGTTTTGGTGGAGATTCGTGGAAATTCGAAGATTACTAATCCTGAACTGATGGAATGTACCGGCTATTTCCGCCTTGTAATTACTAGAACTTTCATATCGCTGAAGGGGAAGTGCCGTGTGGAGCGGGTCGTGCCGCGGAAAAACGGCGCCTAGGTGCTCCGTTCAGTCTTTTTTCAGGATAGTATTATATGTGCGGAGCGCAAATTAGTTTACACTCGTGTTGAAAACGGCAATCGGCACTCGTGTCGGGGTCGCTTCAATGAGTCAAAGTGGAGAAAATTATCTATGGCAGCAGCAAAGCCCCACATGAACCTTGCCGTTATCGGTCACATTGACCACGGGAAGTCTACTACTGTCGGACGTATTTTATTCGAGTCCGGTCAAGTCGCACAGCACGTTCTTGATGCATACAAGAAAGAAGCAGAATCCAAAGGAAAGGGAACTTTCGAGTTCGCCTGGGTAATGGACTCACTCAAGGAAGAACGTGAGCGTGGTATTACTATCGATATCGCACACAAGAAGTTCGAAACTCCGAAATACAATTTTACCGTTGTTGACTGTCCAGGTCACCGGGACTTCGTTAAGAACATGATCACCGGTGCATCCCAGGCTGATGCAGCAATCATCGTCGTTTCTGGAACCGAAGGTCCGATGGAACAGACTAAGGAACACGTTTTCTTATCTAAGACTCTCGGTATCAGCCAGATTATCGTTGCTATCAACAAGATGGATGCAGTAAACTACTCCGAAGAGAAGTTCAACGAGGCAAAGAACAAGATGTCCAAGCTCATCGCCTCCGTCGGATTCAAGCCGGTCGAAACTCCGTTCATCCCAATCTCCGCATTCTGCGGCGACAACATCAAGACTAACTCCAGCAACACCCCATGGTACACTGGTAAACCCCTTCTTGCAGCCCTCGATGACTTCAAGCAGCCGGCAATCCCGACAGACAAGGCACTCAGACTCCCGATTCAGGATGTCTACACCATCTCCGGTGTCGGAACCGTCCCAGTAGGACGTGTCGAGACCGGTGTTATGAAGAAGGGAGCGAAGGTCTCCTTCATGCCGGCCAACGTTGTTGGTGAAGTTAAATCCATCGAAATGCACCACGAAGAGTTTCCCGAAGCAATTCCGGGAGACAACGTCGGTTTCAACGTCCGTGGTATCGCAAAGAACGATCTCCGCCGCGGAGATGTCTGCGGTCCGGTCGAGAACCCGCCGACAGTCGCAGAGGAGTTCACCGCACAAGTCGTTGTCCTTCAGCACCCGTCCGTCATCTCTGCCGGTTACACTCCGGTTTTCCACTGCCACACTTCCCAAACTGCGTGTGTCTTTACAGCACTGAACAAGAAGCTCGATCCGAGATCTGGTCAGGTTAAAGAAGAGAACCCGGCATTCATCAAGGCCGGAGACGCAGCAATCTGCACCATCACACCGACCCACCCGCTCGTCATCGAGACCGCAAAGGAATTCCCGCAGCTCGGTAGATTCGCTGTCCGTGATATGGGTATGACTGTTGCAGCTGGTTTAGTCCTCGCTGTTAAAGCAAAACAGATGAGATAAGTATTCAATCACACGTTTTTTTTGGTGAGACAAATGCAGAAAGCCAGAATACGCCTTACGGGGACGGATTATGAGAAGGTGGAAACGGTTTGCAGCCGTATCCGTGAGATTGCAGAGCGTACCGGTGTAAATATGGCTGGGCCTATCCCACTGCCGACCAAGAGATTAGTTGTTCCGATTCGGAAATCCCCAGATGGAGAAGGTACGGCAACTTGGGACCGCTGGCAGATGAGAGTGCACAAGCGTCTGATCGACCTTGATGCTGATGAGCGTGCACTCAGACAGTTGATGCGGATTCAGGTTCCAAAAGATATCAGCATCGAGATTGTTCTCGAAAATTAAGTATGTAGTATCCCGAGATTAGTTCAGTTTTCACTTAATTCTGAATCTCACCCCCTCACAAAGGGTTTGGGATTCAAAACCATCTATTCACGTAATTTAGGATTGTT
>JAZUDC010000021.1:0-16945 GCA_045639425.1 Methanocorpusculum sp. | reverse complement strand
GAACTCAGGGCTCTTTTTCAAATACTGTACCAGATCATTCGGGTTCATTAAAATTTCAGCATCATTCATGTTACAGTAGTATAAGTATTCACTACCATAAAACCTCTATGATTTCACCGATGAAACAATTTCATAAACTGCCGTAAACATTCAGATGCACAAGTTCTGTGCCTCTTCTGCAAATCCTAAGACCAGCAGTTCCTCGTCGTATCCTGACACGTGGCCGAACATCTTCTGGAGTTCAACCTGCTGAGCATGCATGAAGAGAGCATTAGGGATTTTCATCGAGAGTTTCTGACACTGACCGCAGTTGACACAGGAATTATGGAACATGAAGTCCGGCGGTTGATGACCCGGAGTGACCAGATGTGGCTTTGTTGTTGAATATTCGACACAGTAGCAGATCGGACAGTTCTCGATACATGCACTACATGCAATGCAACGGGAGGTAATCTTCATAATCTTCTGGGATTTCTCCGTGGACAAGACCTTTGCGTTTACTGCAGAATCAAAGAGTGTTACACCTTTCTCGGAGCAGACTTCAACGAAAGTGACCTTACCCTGGCCTTGTCACCGAAAACTCCCCAGCTACCGCAGGCAAGATCTGCCTGACGCGGAATCTTGGTTTCACAGCGCTGACAATTCGCTCTGCGTCCCAACCCTTCAGCTTCAAGGTCACCAATCTTGATACCTTTTCTCCTGGTACGCTCCTTTTTTTTATCGGTGTATTCAATGATGAACTGTCCCATATCAATCTCTTCCTTGAAAACTTAGTCCAGGTCAACACCCAGCATTTGTGCCTTTAATTTCAGCGGTGATGGAGTCAGAAACAACAAATCCTTCAGTGAATGCGTATTCCTTAGCTTTCACAATCTCAGACAACCCACTGAATCAGTTGTACTTTTTGATTTTTATCGTAGGTTTCTGTTCAGCTGCAGCATCTGCATAATCGAGGGTCAGTCCTTCCTCATTGTCACGTTTCCAGATGCCGACACCATGGACGGAAAGAGCTCCAGCAATTGCATATTTTTTGACAACCATGCCGACGGCTTCAATATTGTCCCCAATCATAACCTGCTCATCAAGAGGGGTTGATCTGAAGACAATACAACTGCCGGACCCATCAAAAATGGTAAACCGCGGACGGCCGAGGAATTTGCCGGTGATTCTCTGAACAACTCCTTCGACACGCACAGCTTTTCCCTGCATCTGCAGGTTGATGTTCTTAATTCTTGTTGGTTTTGCTACCTCCTCATATTCCGGGAGAAATTTGATGTATTGTGAACCTAGGCTGTAACTGCTGAATATTGGGAGAATCAGCAGACCACAGCACAGAGGGAGACCCCAATAGAGGAATGAGTAATTTCCAGTCCCTATGAACGAACCGATGAACAATACCATAAAGAATGCAAATACCACCCAGATAAACGGAGTTAGATGTATGCGAACACCTTTAATTTTCATAGTTATCTCTTTAGATATCATATGCGGCAAGAAGTGCCTTAACACCTTCGCCGACGGAAGATACAATGTTTCTCGTCGATAATGATGACCGGAACGCTGCGCTGGCCAGTAAGTTCCACCATCTTAGTAGTAGTGGTTTCACCGAAATATAATATATGGTATTGAAACCCCTTCCCCATTGAATGAGAATAGTAAAACAGAGGATAAAAATCAAAAAATAATCAGGGATGTTTCCATCCCTGTACTTTAAATTTTTATCACTTAAAGTTAGTAGTAGAAATTAAGCAGTTACTGCTGTTCTCCGAAGACATTCTCGTAGATCATGTCGGAGCCAGTTGCATTCAGGCGAGCACGTTCGTCTGCCTCTTCTGCAAATCCTAAGACCGGCAGCTCCATGTCGTATCCCGGTTTGTGACCGAACATCTTTTCGAGCTCGACCTGCTGGGCGTGCATGTAAAGTGCATTCGGGATATCCATCGGACACAGTTCCTGACACTGACCACAGTTTACACAGGAATCCGCAATGTGAGCGAATCTGATCATCTGGAACATAAAGTCTGGCGGAACGATACCCGGCTTGACCAGGTGCGGTTTCTTGGTGGAACACTCGACACAGTAGCAAATCGGACAGTTCTCGATACAACCGTAGCATTTGATACAGCGGGAAGTCTCGGCCAGAATCTTCTTCAGTCTGTCAGTACCCTCACCGAGTTCTGCAAACTGCTTTGCCTGGGCTTTCTTACCCATCTTGACCATGACATTCTCGACCTTACCGCGGATTTCCAGCCCCTTCGGGTCCGGTGCACAGGTCTCGAGCTTGCCTGCAGCAACGGCTGCATCAAAGACTGCTGCACCCTTATCGGAGCAGATCTCTACGAAGGTTGCCTTGCCGGCCTTTGCGCCGAAGACACCCCAGTTACCGCATGCGAGATCGCACTGGCGCGGAATCTTGGTCTCACAACGCTGACAGTTGAGTCTGCGGCCCATGCCCTTTGCCTCAAGGTCATCGATTTTGATTCCCTTCTCCCGTTTCACACCTTTCTCATCGGTGTATTCGATGATGAACTGCTCCTTGTCAATCTCTTCCTTGAAAACTTTGTCCGGGTCAACACCGTACTCTTCACGGATCATTTTGCGTGCCATCTGCGGAGATATAGAACCACCACAGTTGAGACCGATGGAAACGACGTTGTCCATGTTGATCTGGTTGCGTTTTGCAAGTTCATAGAGTGCTTTTGCATCACAACCTTTACATGTGATTGCAACTTTGCAATCTTTTGCACCATTCAGGTACTTCTTGATGAGTTTCGGCAGAAGCAGAGTTCCACAGTGGAGAGAACCAGCACACTTGTCTATTTCCGCCGGGTCGGTAATGAATGCTGGCTGCGGATCATAAAGATCAACACCCTTACGAACGGTTAATACAACATCGACAATCTTTGCTTCAAGCAGGTGCTTCAGGATAGAAGCTACAGCCCCTCCGCATTCTCCATTGATTCCGCACTTTGACCAGGCGTAGAATATATCCCCTTTTACTGACATGATTAGGCCTCCTTTCTCTTGATGTTAACAGCACAGACCTTGTATTCCGGAGTGCGGGAAACTGGGTCGTATGCGGTATTGGTAACGAGGTTTGCACGTGCTTCGATGAAGTGGAACGGCATGAAGAAGACTCCGGGCTTGATATCGTTGAAGACACGGGTAGATACGGCAACTTCGCCACGGCGGCTGTAGAGGATAACCTTCTCCCCATCCTTGACACCAAGTTTCTCTGCATCGACTTCATTCATTTCGAGCCAGGCAGTCGGGCAGTCGCGGTCCAACTGGTTGCATCTGCGGGTCATAGATCCGCTTGGCCAGTGCCAGATAGTTGCTCCGGTGGTTAACCAGAACGGATAGTCCTTGTCAATCACCTCGGCCGGGTCACGGTGTTCAATTGCTTCGAGGCATGCTTTTCCTTCCGGCATACCGTTGAACTGAGTGATGTGCAGAATTGGAGTTCCGGGGTGATCCTCAGTCGGGCATGGCCACTGAATGCCATCACCCTCGAGTTTAGCATAGGTAATACCTGCATACTGTGGGGTGATGCCTCTCATTTCGTTGAAAACATCTTCGGTCTTTTTCCACTTGAAGTACTGACCGTACCCCATCTTCTCTGCAATCATTTTCATGATTTCCCAGTCCTGCTTGGATTCTCCCGGCGGGTTCTGGGCTTTCCTGAATCTCTGGACACGGCGTTCTGCGTTGGTCTGGGTTCCGTCCTCTTCTGCATAGCAGGAGCCCGGTAAGACTACATCTGCATATCGAGATGTTTCAGTGTTGAAAATATCCTGGACAACAAGGAACTCACAGTTCTCCATTGCCTTTTCGACCATCTTGGAGTTCGGATCAGAGATGACCGGGTTCTCTCCCATTAGGTACATACACTTGACTTTGTCCGGGTGCTCGTATAAAGTGTCGAGCATTTCCGGAATATGGAGACCAAGTTTGCCCTGCGGAATTTCTTTGACTCCCCAGTATTCAGCAACTTTCTTTGCTAAAGCAGGGTTCATAACGGACTGGTATCCCGGGTATACGTTCGGCAGCGCCCCCATATCGCAGGAACCCTGAACGTTGTTCTGGCCACGAAGTGCGTTGACACCGCATCCTGGCTTACCGATGTTTCCAAGGATAGTCTGAATGTGTGCAATGGATCTGACATTGTCAACACCGACTGTGTGCTGGGTAATACCGAGACAGTGAACGAATGCAGTCTTGTGCTGGCATTCATGGAGCCACTCGAGGGCGGTCTTCAGCTGTTCAACCGGGACACCACAGATTGCAGAGGTGTTCTCCAAACTGTACTTGTCCTGAGTGACACACTTCTTGAGGTCCTCATAACCGTTGGTTCTCTTCTCGACGAACTCGTGGTCAATCCAGTCATTCTCGATGATATATTTCATCAGACAGTTCAGGAGCTGGATATCAGTTCCCGGGAAGTGCTGGATGTGCATAGTTGCCTGTTTTGCAGTCGGAGTGACACGTGGATCGCAGACAATGATGTGAGCACCATTCTTCTTGGCTTCCATGATTCTGCGACCTGCAAGCGGGTGTGCTTCAAGGTTGTTAGAGCCAATGATGAAGACAAGATCGGCGATTGCAAGATCGTCAAAGGAGTTGGTGGATGCACCGGAACCGAATACCTTTGCAAGACCAGCAACGGTCGGTGCATGGCAGAGACGGGCACAGTGGTCGATATTCGGCGTTTTCAGGACAATTCTTGCGAATTTCTGCATCGCATAGTTATCCTCATTACAGCAGCGTGCAGAGGAGATAACTGCGAATTCATCCGGTTTGTACTTAGCAAAGTTCTCGGCAATGACTTTGAGTGCTTCGTCCCAGGAAACTGGTTTCTGCTCGCCAGTCTTCGGGTCCTTTACCAGCGGGGTGGTCAGTCTGTCCGGAGAGTTGATGAACTCAAATCCGAAGATTCCCTTCGGACAGAGCTTACCCTGATTGACACGTCCCCTCTGTGATGGGGCTGAGTCAATAATCTTGCCGTCCTTAACGACAAGGTTGAATGAACAGCCTGCCCCACAGTAAGGACAAGTAGTTGTAACATACTTAATATCCATAGATAATAACCTCGGATAATAGATTATTGGGGGAGTACCTTATTTAAATCTATTTAATTAACCAATTAAACTTACAATTATCGGTGGGTTTGTCCTGAACAAAATTCACCAAAAGGTTAATCAATTGCATTAATTAAAAAAATTATTAACTAAATTCAGTATTATGACGCGCAAAAACATGGTTTTTCATGGATGTATGATAAATCAGAGGAAAAGAGAAAAGCGTCCATAAGAAAAAAATCCGGGAATATCCCGGATTTTCATTTTCAGCAATCTTATACCCTGCAGGCTGCGCACTCCTTCTTAAAGGAGAAGTGGTAGACTACAACCAACAGGACGACTGCACCGACAATGTTACCTAAGGTAGACCAGATGATGTTGTTGGTCCACATTTTGGTACACAGATCCATAAGATTGAAGGAAGCTTCACCGGTCAGGACACTCGTGATGATACCTGCCGGAATGAAGTACATGTTTGCTACACAGTGTTCGAATCCGGAGGCAACGAAAGCCATGATCGGGAACCAAATTGCAATAATCTTGGAGATGACTTCGTCAGCTGCAAGACCGAGGAACAAAGCAAGGCAAACGAGCCAGTTACAAAGGATACCTTTGAAGAAGCAGGACAGGAAGCCCATTGCTCCTGTGTAGGAGACCTTTGCAGTAGTGATGGCGATCGCACGGGCACCAAACGCGGTGAGCGTGGCAACACCTGCTGCATCCCAGGAAACGTACGGACCATAGGAAACGAGGAATGCCATGAACATGGAACCGATAAGGTTTCCGATATAGACAAGAATCCAGAGTTTGATAAGTCCGCCGATCTTGATCTGCCCCTGTGCCAAAGACATCGGAGCAAACATTGCATCACCGGTGAAGAGTTCTGCACCAGTTAATACTACGAGAATTAAGCCGATAGGGAAAAGAGCACCCAAAACAACCTGCCCGATACCAGCGCCTAAAACAGTGGCGACGCCGGTAGAACCTACGGTTGCAAGAGCTGCACCTATAGCGATATATGCACCTGCCAGGAAAGCACGAACCAGCATGTTGAACCATCCAAGTCCGCATTTGCCCTTACCAGCAACTGCAATTTTATTACATACCTGTGCTGGGCTAAATGTAACCATACTTAACACCTCACATCCGAGAAACAGCAAATTTCTCTATGGTGTGATACTATTCAATTTAGTTACGAATATATTTAAAATATCGTTTTGTAGAGAAGGTCCATTAATTAATGGATCCCTAGTTAATGTATCCTGTTAGTGGAAAGGGTAACAATCTATTAGTAGTCATCACCTCCAACATTAAAGCAAAGAACCAGGGATAAAATGAGTACAGTACACGTAGCCTATCATCCGCTGATTCAGCACAAATTAAGCCGAATGTGAGACAAAACAACCGGTGTAAAGAGTTTCCGCGAACTCCTTAATGAATTGTCAATGCTTATGGGTTATGAGGTAACCCAGAATCTGGAAACCACCATGGTTGCAAGAACACCCACCTCATGTGTCTCTGTCGCATTATTCTGTGCCGGTGTCGGAACGTTGATCTTCCACCTGGTGACTAAATGGAGAGAGCCTGTTTTCCTTGGTTCCAGTTTTGTTTTCATTGGGGCCATATGTGAGGTTGGCGTAAATGAAAGACGTGAATATGCGACCGGAGGTACCGTTGCCGCAGGTTGTGTGTACCTGATTCATGCCATTGTCGTCAAGTTCGTCGGAGATAACAGAATGCGGAAATTGTTCCCGCCGGTAATTACCAATCCGATCATCATGATTATTGGGTTAATGCTTACAAGAGCCGCCATCAACTACTTCTCTGACGGATTGTCCTACCTTGTCGGTGTTGTGGTAATTGCAACAGTTATCGTCATCAGTCTGCTCTGCAAAGGATTCATCCTGTGCTCCCGATTTAGTTCGCCCTGATTGTCGGATATATCTTCTGCATGATTATTACTGGGGGAGGTGTCGATGTCAGCCTTGATTATTCCAGCATTACCGCACTTCACTCTTCACGGTACCTGAACTCTTCTTACAATCGCAATTGTTACTTTCGTTGAGAACTCAGGAAGATATTACTGCAAATGGAGCTGTTGTCGGCAGAGACTTCTTCAAGGACCCGGGACTGCACAAAACTTTGTTGGGTTGTTGGGTGATGGTCTTGCATCCGTTGTTGCCGGTAGCCTCGATTGACTTGCAAACACCACCTATTCCAAAAACACCGGCGTTCTTGCAGCTACCAGAAACTACAACCACACAACACTGGAAATCTCCACAATATTTGCAATCATCATTGCATTCATCGGCTATGTTTCCGGATTCATTTCTTCAATTCCAGCAGGCGTTCTGGGAGAGGGGTCCTCTTCGGTATGATTGCTTCAATCGGTTTACGCAATCTGGTTGAAAATCACGTTAACCTCAAGAACCAGAGGAATGTCCTCATCGTCGGCATCATGCTTATTATCGTCATCGGCGGAACGGCAATCCAGATCAACCCGGATGTAGACTTGTCCTTATCCAGTGTTGCACTGCCCGCAGTTGTCGGTATTACCCTGAACCTTGTTTTGCCGGAACGGTTAAGTAAAGCACCTGACGAAAAGAAGGATGAGTAAACAATTACTCTTTCAAATATTTTTTACCATTATTTTCGAACGACATTTTTCAATGTTTCCGCATCTACCTTAAACTTCCTCTCACAGAAGATACACCGGCAGATTCCCATATCCGCATCGACAACACGGGCAACATGATCCAGTTCCAGTTCGGTTGCCGTAATGCAGCGAGGATTTGTACATTTAATAGCATTAATCAAAACCTCACGGCCAGCAAGAAGATCTTCATGCTCAGGATTCTTCTGTTCCAGATCGAGCAGTTTGAGAATAAGAGCCATACGCATATACTTCCCGTTCTCGACCTGACGGAAATAACACGCTCGTGGATCCTTATCAACCTTGACACTGATTTCATTGACACGCGGCAACGGATGCATGATGCACATATCCGATTTGGCGACAGTCAGTTTCTCAGCGGTTAGAATATAACTGTCCTTAAGTTGGTCGTATACCGAAGAGTTGGAAAACCGTTCCATCTGGATGCGGGTCATATAGAGGATATCTAGTTTCGGCAATGCCTCATCCAGAGAAGTCGTTTCCGTATAGGTAACACGGTGTTTCTCGAGAACTTCATATTTGATATAGGTCGGCAATTTCAGTTCATTCGGGGATATCAGGACAAAACTGACTCCCGGATACCTTGACAAAGCTTCGATAAGGGAATGGACCGTTCTTCCATATTTGAGATCCCCGCAAAATCCGACAGTCAGATTGTCAAAATGTCCTTTTTCACGATATATAGTAAACAAATCACCCAGAGTCTGTGTCGGATGAGCATGACCCCCGTCACCGGTGTTGATGACCGGAATTGTCGCATTCTGTGCAGCAACAAAGGCGGCTCCTTCCTTTGGTGACCGCATGGCGATGATATCCGCATAACAGGAAACAACCCTGGCCGTATCCGCAATACTCTCTCCTTTGACCGCTGATGAACTACCGAGTTCGAAAAAGCCCAAAACATTGCCACCAAGCTCCATCATTGCCGCTGTAAATGAAAGACGGGTTCGTGTCGACGGTTCATAGAAGAGTAACGCAAGTTTCTTTCCCTCACAGCTTTTTGCATACTTCTGCGGGTGATCAATAATATCCTGAGCGACAGTCATCAGGTCGATTATTTCATCAACGGAAAGATCCGGAATATCAATGATGCTTTTCATCGTAGTTACACTCCAGTATGAATCCAGGATTCGTCCGACGGATTGTTTCTGAAAGCAATCAGACGCTGTTTATCCTCCATACGAATATAACGTTCAGCAACCGCGACGTCCGCAATGACATCGAAATTCGTCAGGGACACATTCCTGACTCCTGCGTCAGCAAGCCGCTGTTTTCCGGCTGCCATTCCATAGGTAAAGATGCTCGCAACACCCAGGACCTCAGCACCGGTGTTCCGCAACACCTCAACAACCTCTAGGACACTGCCTCCCGTAGATATCAGATCCTCAATAACGACAACTTTAGCACCGGCGTCCAGTCTCCCTTCTATCTGGCTCTGCCGACCGTGATCCTTGGCACCTGACCGTACATAGCCCATGGGCATATTGAGAAGATGACCAACAATGGCAGCATGGGCAATGCCAGCAGTTGATGTCCCCATTAACACTTCTGCATCCGGGTATACTGTTTTTACAATCTCTGCAAGACTTTCTTCAATATGAGTCCTAACCTCCGGTGCGGTAAGAGTAATCCGGTTATCACAATAGACCGGACTTTTAATTCCGCTTGCCCAAATGAACGGATCATCCGGACGGAAGAACACCGCTTTAATCGACAACAAATCTTTAGCAATTCTTGTTTCTCGTGATTCTGATGACATATTATGCTCCCAAAAATTCTTTACAGACTCGTTCATAGGCCGCAACCGGATTATCCGCTTCGGTTATCGGTCTGCCGACAACAATATAGTCGGATCCAGCTTCCCTTGCTGCAGCAGGTGTCATTATCCGTCTCTGGTCACCCACCGCACCATCTGCAAACCTGATTCCCGGAGTCACCGTCAGAAACGCATTTCCGCACTCTTCATGAACTTTGGCGGATTCCAGAGGTGAACAGACAACCCCGTCCAACCCAGCATCTGCAGCATTTCTCGCATAGGCAGATACAACCTCAGCCATAGGCATCTTAATCAGGAGATCTTCTTCAAGCTGATGCTGATCCGTCGAGGTTAGCTGTGTTACTGCAATCAGAAGAGGAGGATTGCCATCTGAACGTTCCAATCCTTCAAGTGCCGCCTGCATCATAGCTCGCGTTCCTGCCGCATGAACATTGCACATATCAACATCCAAATGAGAGAGGACAGCCATGCTCTTTCTGACAGTATTCGGAATATCATGCAGCTTCAGATCGAGAAAGATCTTATGACCGCGATGCTTCAGTTCATGAATAATTGCAGGGCCTTCAGCATAGAAGAGTTCCATTCCTACCTTTAGAAACGGTTTTTTCCCAGTAAATTTATCCAGAAAAGCAAATGTCTTTTCCGCGCTGTCGAAATCACAGGCAACAATTACATCATTCGGCATATCAGTGCGCACCTCCGATGATTTCTTTCAGTGACGATATCCGGTATTTTTCCATTACCCCTGGAAGATCATGGATAATATCCCTGCACGCATATGGATTAACCAGATTGGCAGTACCTACCTCAACAGCGGTTGCCCCGGCAAGCATCATCTCCAAGACATTATATGCCGTTGACACCCCGCCGATACCCACAATGGGGATACGAACTACTTCCGCCACCTGATAAACCATCCGAACA
Organism: Methanocorpusculum sp.; assembly: GCA_045639425.1. GTDB lineage: Archaea > Halobacteriota > Methanomicrobia > Methanomicrobiales > Methanocorpusculaceae > Methanocorpusculum. Next base: position 6,492 of record JAZUDC010000021.1, on the reverse strand, counting down.
GCTACCGGAAACACGGCCGGACCAGAAAATCCGCCGGTTTTGTTTGCCAATATTGGCATACGACGATGCAAATCAATACGCATTCCCATCAGAGTATTTATGAGGGACAATCCATCCGCCCCGGCTTTTTCACAGGCGATGGCAATTTCAGCAATGTCCGTCACATTCGGCGAGAGTTTTACAATGACCGGTTTGCTAGTAACTACCTTGACTGCTTTCGTTACTGCAGCTGCACTGTCCGGATCAGTCCCGAAATGCATTCCTCCGCCGGAAACATTCGGACAGGAAATATTAATCTCGAACCAGCCAATCTGCTTCTCACTATCAAGCCGGCGACAAACTTCCGTGTACTCTTCAAGGGAGAAACCGCTGACATTGGCCATGACCGGTTTATGGAAGCAGTTTCTCATTTTTGGCAATTCTTCGGAAACAACCTTTTCAACACCAGGATTCTGAAGACCGACAGCATTGAGCATTCCCTGGCAGCATTCGGCTATCCTCGGCGTCTCATTACCGAATCTCGGTTCAAGTGTGATTCCCTTGAACGAAACGGCACCCAGGCAGTTGATATCATAGAACTGAGCGAACTCATAGCCGTAGCCAAAGGTTCCGCTTGCCGGAATAATCGGGTTATCCAGGGGAATTCCACAGAGTTCAACAGACAAATCAGTTACCATAGAATATCCTCCGATTTCATGACAGGCCCCTCCTTACATATCCGTTTGAATCCGGTAACAGTTTTACAGGAACAGCCCATACATGCACCGAAACCGCACCCCATGCGTTCTTCAAAGCTCATTTCACCTTTTGCTGTTGCAACTGAAAACACAGCTTTCAGCATGGATTCCGGACCGCAGGCATAGTAATAACTATACGGCTGATTCATAGCCGCCGTCACAAACCCTTTGACACCGTAGCTCCCGTCAACGGTGGTTACAGCAACTCTACACCCGAGTTTCTTGAATTCCTGTTCATAGAATATTTCGGCTGAGGTATTGAACCCGAGAATGACCGATACCATACATCCCTGTTTCAGAAGACATTTAGCAAGATAATAGAGGGGGGGAGCTCCCACTCCACCACCAATAAGAAGCGGGGTTTGACCGGCCACATCAACATCATAGCCATTGCCAAGACCAGTCAGCAAATCAAGCGTTGCACCCGGTTTCAAGCCACTCATCAGTTCAGTTCCCTGACCAATAACCTTGTAGACAATGGTCAGTGTTTCTGCATCATAATCACAGACGGAAATCGGACGGCGCAGGAAACAGCCATCCAGCCTGATATTGACAAACTGACCCGGTGCCATTATTCCAGAAGTGTCGCCGGCAAGCACCATTTTATAGACAGTACCTGTAAGACCAACGTTTTCCCGCACAATAAATATTCCCTGATTCATATTACATCCTCAGGAATCAATTGTTGAAATGGTAATTGTTGTCTCTTCCAGAACATCCAACAGAACCCGTACGGTATCCAGCGAAGTAAACATCGTCACGTTGCCTTCTATAGCATACATACGAATCCTGTATCCATCACTTTCCTCGGAAAGTTCACCTACATTACTGGTATTGATGACATAAGCAATATGACCCTGCCGTATTGCATCACGGATTTCAGTACTGCCGTCACTGAGTTTGTGCAGAGACCGGGTATTTATTCCATGTTCTTGCAGGAACCTAGCTGTTCCCCGAGTCGCTTCAATACTGAATCCTAGATTGTAGAACCGTTGAATCAGCGGCAGTGCCTCCTCCTTATCCGCATCCGCGAGCGTAGCAAATACCGTACCGTAGTTCTGCATCCGGATTCCTGCAGCCTGGAGACCCTTGAAAAGTGCACGATTCAATGCATCGTCATAGCCAATGGCCTCCCCGGTAGACTTCATTTCAGGAGTGAGATAGGCATCCAGACCTTTGAGCTTATTGAACGAGAAGACAGGTACCTTCACATAGTACCGTTTCTTTTCCTCAGGATACAGATCAAATATTCTCTGTTCTTTCAACGATTTCCCAAGAATGACACCTGTTGCGATATCGGCAAGGGGGTACCCGGTTGCTTTCGAGAGGAACGGAACCGTACGGGATGACCGCGGATTGACCTCAATAATGAAGACATTGTCGTTTCTGTCGACAATGAACTGAATATTGTAGAGGCCTATGATGCCGATAGCGGGGCCGAGTTTCTTTGCGTACTGCAAAATGACGCCCTTTACGGTATTCGAAATCGAGAAGGAAGGATAGACCGAAATGGAATCACCGGAATGGATACCGGTACGTTCCACCAGCTCCATGATTCCCGGAACGAATACATCACGACCGTCGCAGATTGCATCAATCTCGACTTCTTTACCGATGATGTATTTGTCGACAAGAACTGGTTTGTCCTCGTCGATCTCCACTGCAGTTTTAAGATAATGCCGTAGCTGTTTTTCATCTGCGACAATCTGCATGGCACGTCCCCCTAAGACAAAACTCGGGCGGACAAGAACTGGATATCCGATACGCTTTGCAGCAGCAACGCCATCCTCAATCTTAGTTACTGCACATCCTTCAGGTTGGGGAATCTGGAGGTCAATCAACAGTGTCTCAAAAAGATCACGGTTTTCCGCCAGATTTATAGCTGCACAGTCTGTACCGATAAGCTTGACCCCGCGTTTTGCAAGTGAATTGGCAAGATTAATTGCAGTCTGCCCCCCAAGAGATGTGATAACTCCATCCGGCTTCTCGAAATCGATGATTGCCATTACGTCTTCTGTGGTGAGCGGTTCAAAGTAGAGTTTGTTGGCAGTGGTATAATCTGTTGAAACCGTTTCCGGATTATTGTTGATGATGATGGCGTCGTATCCGGCCTTCTGAATAGTCTGTACTGCATGGACGGAGGAATAATCGAACTCAACTCCCTGCCCGATACGGATCGGTCCAGCACCGAGAACTATGATTTTCTTTTTCTCAGACAGGCGCGAAGCATTCTCTCCACTATATGAGGAATAGAGATAGGGGAGATATTTTCCAGTATGCAGGGTATCCACCATCCTGAACGACGGGATAATATCATGAGCTTTCCGTAGGGAGTAGATGTCCTCCTCCTTTAAATTCCAAAGTTTCGCAATATAGACATCAGAAAATCCGATTGACTTTGCCTTCCACAAACTGCTGACGTCCCCTGGGGCGGCAACCAGTTCATTTTCCATATCAATGATACGTTTCACGGCGTCCAAAAAAATCGGTGTTATCTTAGTGACCTCATGGATCTTTCCAATATCGGCACCAAGACGGAACAGCTGTGCTACAGCAAAGATACCATCCGCTCTGAATTCTGAGACATAATCGAACAAATCGTCAACGGAGAGGGTTGCAAGCTTTGGGAGATAAAGATGTACCGCTCCGATCTCTAACGAACGAACCGCCTTCAGGAGACACTCCTCAAGGTTCGAGCCGATACTCATGACTTCACCCGTCGATTTCATCTGGGTACCTAACGTGTTGGACGCGGCAGTAAACTTATCGAATGGGAACCGTGGGAATTTAGCTATTACATAATCCAAGGTTGGCTCGATTGCCGCAGTTCCGCCTGCAACCGGAATCTCCGACAGTTCCATCCCGACTGCAATCTTCGCGGTTACCCGTGCAATCGGATATCCACTTGCTTTCGAAGCCAGGGCAGAGGACCGGGAAACCCGCGGATTGACTTCAATAAGGAAATATTCACTGGACGTCGGATTCAGGGCGAACTGGACATTGCACCCGCCGGCAATCTTCAGCTCATGAATCAATTTAAGAGCACTGTCGTTGAGCATCTTGTAATCGTGCTCTGAGAGTGACATGATGGGTGCCACCACAATGGAATCACCGGTATGTACCCCGACCGGATCAACATTTTCCATGCTACAGATGGTGATTGTGTGATCCGCCGAGTCTCGCATGACCTCAAACTCAATTTCCCTGTATCCCTTGACACTTTTTTCTACGAGGACCTGATGAACTGGAGACAGGGAAAAGCCATTCTGTGCAACATCGACAAGTTCGGCTTCATTCTCGGCAAATCCACCGCCGGTACCGCCAAGGGTAAATGCTGGACGAAGAACAACCGGATATCCGATATGTTGAGCGGCTACCTTTGCCTCTTCAACGGTATAGGTAATCTCTGAAGGTATAATCGGTTCACCAATCTGTTCACACATCTCCTTGAAGAGCTCACGGTCTTCAGCACGTTCAATACCAGCTGCAGATGTCCCCAAAAGTTCGACATGGCATTCTCTCAGGATCCCTTTCTTCTCCAGCTGCATCGCAAGATTTAGGCCCGTTTGACCCCCGATACCGGGCAGTATCGCATCCGGACGCTCGTATCTTATGATTCGTGCCACATATTCGAGGGTGAGCGGTTCCATATACACCTTGTCGGCAATGGCGGTATCCGTCATGATGGTAGCCGGATTCGAGTTAACCAGAACCACCTCGTACCCTTCTTCCTTCAGGGCAAGACATGCCTGCGTACCTGCATAATCGAACTCCGCAGCCTGACCGATTACAATCGGACCGGACCCGATAATCATGATTTTTTTGATATCTGTTCTTTTTGTCATATATTGTTCCTCCGATACACCACTCCCGACGAAATTACCGTCAGATAATTCCGTCCATACACTTCCATTCCTTCAAATGGCGTGAATTTCCCCATTGATAGGAACTCTGCAGATTGTATCGTAAACATCTCATTCAGTTTCCATACAGAATACCCATTGAAAGGAATGGAAAACCGTTTTCGCGGATTAAGCGCCAGCAGATCAATCAGTTTTGTGAGCGTGAGCTTCCCTGTCCGCACCAAACCAGAATAAAGTACTGAAAAAGCCGTCTCTAATCCAGTTATCCCGAACGGGCTTTTTTCCAAACCGTATGTTTTCTCCTCCCGAGTATGCGGAGCATGATCAGTTGCAATCATATCGATTGTCCCATCCTGCACACCACGAAGCAATGCTTCCCGGTCTTCCTTATCACGCAATGGAGGATTCATCTTAAATCGACCATCTTCCTGCAGATCTGCATCATCCATAAGCAGATAATGTGGGGCTGTTTCGCAGGTGACGTCTACTCCGCGGGCTTTCGCTTTCCGGACTGCATCCACACTCTCCTTCGTTGAAATGTGACAGACGTGGAATGCACATCCCGTCTCTTCCGCAAGCCTAATATCTCGTTTGACCTCTACGAACTCGGAATCGGACGATATACCAATATGGTGATGCTCTCTCGCATACGTGCCATCGTGGATATACCCACCATGGGCAAGTGCATCAACCTCACAGTGTGCCGCAATGATTTTGCCAAGCTGTTTTGCAGTCAGCATCGCACAGCGCATCATTGCTTCCGATTGAACTCCGTGTCCATCATCAGAAAATGCAATGACACGGGGGGCAATATTCAGCATATCTGCCAGTTTTTCACTTTTCTCCCCGCAAGTGACCGCCCCGTATGGATACACCGGAATCACCGCATCCGCATCGATGATATCCTGCTGAACTTTCAGATTCTCTAAAGAATCTGGAACCGGCTGGAGGTTCGGCATCGTACATACTGCCGTATATCCTCCATGGGCGGCCGCAAGGGATCCTGTACGGATTGTTTCCTTGTACGAAAAACCGGGTTCACGAAAATGAACATGAACATCACAGAAACCAGGGAAGAAAGAGAAATCGTCAGAATCAAAAACAGCGGATAAAGCATCAGGTACCTGATGCATAAAATATGCTTCGGTACCTGAGAGGATATGTGCAGAGTTCATTTCCATTGCATAATCACATCCACTTCATCTTCACTATATGATATGACGTCTGCGTAATTATACCCATTGCTTTACGCGACATAACTCAAATACGTGATAATACATCATCAAAGGCACGTTCAATTTCAGACCATGCCAATTCGGCCTCAATCTTGGACTTAATCACCGGCAATAAGGTATAATATTCCTCATAAAGATTTTTCTGGCATCGGATGATCTCAGCCGTCTGTTCCCCGCAGACGGCTTTGAGTTCCGAAAGGTTCTCTTTGGTATACGGATAGCGGCGAATCTTGTATTCCATGATATCAAGCAACGGCTGCATAACCTTCTGGACCACTGCCTGAACATACTCAGGGCTGTCATGTTCGCTCAACACATCGAGCTCTGCGGCTGCAGTCTTTAGGCGACCGGAAAGAACCGCCGAAAAGCATCGATAATTCTCGAATTCGTTTTCTGCATCATAATCAGTCATGATAATCTAAATTTTAGTAAAAGATGATGTATTTTATAATTTTCTGTTCGCGATACTGAGGATCATCTGGATCACGACAAACATAAGCAGAACAATTCCAATATTGAAAATGAAAGGAACCACCGTATACGGCACACACAGCTCTGTAATTCTCGGCGAATAATAGAGGAGGAACAGTATAAAAATGATATCAGCAACAATAGCCTCTCCCATCATTATCCACTGTTTTCTGGTTATTTTCTTTA
>JAZUDC010000020.1:0-13146 GCA_045639425.1 Methanocorpusculum sp. | reverse complement strand
CACTTGCCTCCCGTCTCTCTGATCGCTACTTCCGTCCGAAGGAAGACAGCGACGCTACTTTCACTCCTGAAGTCGAGAAGATTTCGGGAACAGAAGCCCATCTCTGTTTCCAGTGCGGAACGTGTACCGGTTCCTGTCCGTCTGCACCGAGAAGCAACTACAGAATCCGTTCGTTCATGCGCAAGGTCAACCTTGGCATGCGTGACGTCTGTCTGAACGACCCGGACCTTTGGCTGTGCACGACCTGCTACACCTGCAGTGACCGCTGCCCGAGAAACTTGGTTCCGACCGATGTCATCATGGCGATGCGTAACATCGCAGCCAAGCAGGGAATCATCCCGAAGAATGCTCTTGGTACGGTCACCAATATCTACAAAACTGGCCACGGTGTTCCGAACTCCGATGCGAACAGAGCTGCCCGCGTCAAACTCGGTCTCGAGGCTGAGCCGGAGACCACGTGCAAGTACCCTGAGTTCATTCCGGCGATCCAGAAGATTCTGGAGCTGTACGGCACGAAACAGCTTGCCGACAAAGTCTTAGGAGGCCAGTAACCATGTCTGGAGAAACCCACAAATTCGCCTTCTTCCTAGGCTGTATTGCGCCGAACCGGTATCCCGGTGTCGAGGCTGCTGCAATCAGAACCGGTGAGAAGCTCGGCATCGAGCTTGTCCCGCTGAAGGGCGCATCCTGCTGTCCGGCACCGGGTGCATTTGGATCTATTGATCTGAACGTCTGGTATGCGATGGCCGCACGCAACCTGATTCTGGCGGAACAGATGAACATGGACATTGCCCTTGTGTGCAACGGCTGCTATAAGTCTATCTGGGAAGTCAACCACAAGCTGAAGCACAACGATGAACTCCGCGACTCAGTCAATGAAGTCCTGAAGGAAGTCGACATGGAGTACAAGGGTACGATCAACGTTCACCACCTTTGTGAACTCTACTACGATCCGGAAATCTGCGGGGTTAACAAGATCAAGGACACGGTCATTGCACCGCTTACCGGCATCAATGTTGCCTGCCACTACGGCTGCCACTTACTGAAGCCGGCCAAGGACCGGGAGTTCGACAACCATGGAGTCTTCGGCGACACCGAGCACCCGCGCTGGTTCGAGGACCTGGTCAGTGCTCTCGGCGCAAACGGCGTCGAGTACCGCAATAAGATGCAGTGCTGCGGAGCCGGCGGAGGTGTCCGCGGCTACGATATCGCCCACGCGCTTGATATCACGAACGAGAAGCTGATGCACATGGCTGAAGTTGGTGCCGATGCGATCGTCGATACCTGTCCGTTCTGTCAGCTTCAGTTCGACCGCGGCCAGTTCGAGATCGAGCAGAAGTTCGGTGTATCCTGGAACATTCCGGTTCTCCACTACTGTGAGATGCTGGGTCTGGCTCAGGGATTGTCCCCCGTTGAGCTCGGTTTTGGCCTTCACCAGATTTCCTGTGAACCGTTCCTGGCGAAACTTCGCCCAACTGGAGGTAAGTAATCATGGTATACTCTGGAAAAAAATCGGCAGAAGCGAACGAAGCTCCGGTTGAACCGAAGATCGGTGTATTCATCTGCCACTGTGGTACTAACATTGCGGGTTCCCTTGACGTCGACGCCGTCTGCGAATACGCAGCAACCCTGCCGCATGTGCTTGTTGCAAAGCACTACGCCTACATGTGCTCGACTCCGGGTCAGAACCTCATCAAGGAAGCGATCTCTGAATACAAACTTACCGGTGTGGTCGTTGCGGCATGTACCCCGCGTCTGCACGAGAACACGTTCAGAACGGCAACCGCGAACGGCGGTCTGAACCAGTTTAGATTCGAGATGGCGAACATCCGTGACCAGGGCTCTTGGGTCCACATGCACGACTGGGACGGTGGAACCGCAAAGGCAAAGGATGCAGTCAGAATCGCAGTTGCGAAAGCGACTAAGTTAGAGGATCTGTATCCGATGGCAGTGCCGGTCGAGCACCGTGCCCTTGTCGTCGGTGCAGGTATTGCAGGTATTCAGGCATCCATGGATCTTGCTGCCTCCGGCATCGAGACCTACCTTATCGAGAAGGAACCGACCATTGGTGGTCGCATGTCCCAGCTGGATAAGACGTTCCCGACTCTTGACTGTTCCCAGTGTATTCTGTCCCCGAAGATGGCAGAAGCCGGCAGAACGCCGAACATCAAGCTCTACACTCTTGCTGAAGTTGAGAATGTCGAGGGTTACATCGGTAACTTCGATGTGACTATCCGCCGCCACGCCCGCGGTGTCATGACCCCGGCCGAGGCCGCTGCAAAAGACATCGTCGGTGGAGGATGTACCGGATGCGGTGACTGTAAAGAAGTCTGTCCTGTTGTCAAGCCGAATACGTGGGAATTCGGTATGGCTCCGCGTAAGGCCATCTACATCCAGCATGCTCAGGTTGTGCCGTTAATCTACACGATTGATTTCTCTGCCTGTGTGAAGTGCGGTCTCTGTGTGACCGCCTGCGGCCAGAAGAAGGCAATCGACCTGGAGATGCAGGACGAGCTGTTCACTATTAAAGTAGGAACCGTCATCCTTGCAACTGGTTACGAGCTGTTCCCGGTCGAGCAGAAGAAGGAGTGGGGATACAAGTTATACGACAACGTCATTTCCTCCCTGGAATTCGAAAGACTCATCTGCGCATCCGGTCCGACGGTTGGTCACCTTGTACGTCCGTCTGACGGCGAGACTCCGATGTCCGTCGGTTTCGTCCTGTGTGCAGGTTCTCGAGACAACACTGGTATCGGCAAGCCGTACTGCTCCCGGTTCTGCTGTATGTACTCGCTGAAGCACGCTCACCAGGTCATGGAAAAGATTCCGGGCTGCAGAGCGTTTATCTTCTACATGGATATCAGGAGCTTCGGTAAAGCATACGAAGAGTTCTACTACCGTATCCAGCATGAAGGCTGTAAGTTCATCCGCGGCCGTGTCGCTCAGGTCCAAGAGCTGCCGAACAAGAACCTCATCGTTGTTGCTGAGGATACTCTGTTAGGTACTCCGGTCGAGATTGAGGTTGAACTCGTAGTGTTAGCCGCTGCAATTCAGCCGACTGCAGAGACTGAGCATGTCCGCAGACAGTTCGGTGTTTCCTGCTCCGGAGACAAGTGGCTGCTTGAGGCTCACCCGAAGCTTAATCCGTGCGGTACAACGACTGCCGGTGTCTATGTTGCCGGTGTGTGCCAGGGTCCGAAGGATATTCCGGATACTGTAGCACAGGCTGAAGGTGCGGCATCTGCGGCATCGATTCCGATCCACTGCGGTAAAGTCGAGCTGGAGCCGTACTATGCACAGTGCCAGGAAGAGCTGTGTGCCGGCTGTGGAATGTGTACGAACCTGTGTCCATACTCCGCTCTGTCCATGAAGAAGGTTGAGGATGGCAGAACGGTCATGCAGGTCACTGCAGCGAAGTGTAAGGGCTGCGGTACCTGCGGTGGCTTCTGTCCGGGTGGTGCGATCAAGATGCAGCACTTCACGAGCCCACAGATCCTTGCTCAGATCGACGCGTTCTTCTTAGGAGGTCAGTAAGATGGCAGACGAATGGAAACCCAAGATTATCGGTATTATCTGCAACTGGTGTTCATACGCCGGTGCAGACGGTGCAGGATCCGCCCGTACGCAGTATCCGCCGGACGTCAGAATTGTCCGTGTTATGTGTACCGGCCGTATCGACACCCTGTTCGTGCTGAAGGCGTTCGCCGACGGTGCAGATGGTGTTCTGGTATCCGGCTGCCACTTTGGTGACTGCCACTACCTTGCAGGCAACTTCAAAGCTGCCAAGAGAATGTTCCTGGTCAAGAGCATTCTTCACAACCTCGGTATCGACCACCGTCGGTTCCGGATGACGTTCGTCTCCGCATCCGAAGGTGCGAAATGGGCGGTTGTCATCACTGATGTGATCAACACCATCAAGGAAATCGGTCCGAGCCCTATTGCAGAAGAGAGAAAGAGAAGAGGATTATAAGTATGACTGAAGGAGATTTCTCCTCGTTATCCAAGTTATTCCAGAAGGGAGACTTTGAAGACTGGTCCAAGGCACACCTTGTTGGTTCCACCCAGGAATATTCATCTCTTCTGGAAATCCAGAAAATGAAGATTGGCGAGCAGAGAAGATATGGCAATGGAATCATTTGCAGTGTCATCACTTGTACTGAGATCAAGCAGGGTGTTGCAATTGAAACCGGTAAGACTTCCCCTCAGTACTTCAATGCATGTTCTATAATTGATATGGACCCTGAAGATGTTAGGGCACTTGGCATCAACTACAATACCAATGTGAGAGTTACCAGTGCTGCAGGCAGCGTCATCTTAAAGGTACGTAAGCCGACACAAAGCCATTACCCAGGTCTTGCACACATCCCGATGGGACCGTGGGCGAACATCGTTGTCCCGTCCTACACCTACTCCACTGGTGAACCATGTTTCGATGGGTTCGATTGCCTTATCGAACCCGCTCCGAACGAGAAGGTCGAAGAGGCTGTCACATTGATGCACAAGAAATGCGGTCTGAAATATTGAGGTGATAAAGAATGACAAGAACTATCAAGAATGTAATTTGTACTTTCTGCGGTACTCTTTGTGATGATCTTGAAGTCGATGTTACCGACGATGGAAAGAAGATTACTCAGGTCAGAAACGCATGCTCCATCGGTGCAGAGAAATATATGCACGTCAGCAAACCGGGACGTGTCATTCTTCCGCGTATGCGCCAGGCTGATGGTTCCTACAAGAGTGTCTCATACGATGAGGCAATCGATTACACCGCAAAGACGCTCTTGAAAGCGAAGAAGCCGCTGTTCTACGGCTGGTCCTCCACGAACTGTGAAGCAATCGCCGCAGGCAACCTGCTTGCGGAAAGAGTTGGTGGCGTCGTCGACAACTGTGCAACCGTCTGCCACGGCTCTTCCCTTCTGGCAATCCAGGATACCGGTGTTCCGTCCTGTACATTGGGGGAAGTCAAGAATCGTGCCGACCGTGTCATTTTCTGGGGATGCAACCCGGCACATGCACATCCGAGACACATGTCCCGGTACTCCATCTTCCCGCGGGGTTTCTTCACCGCAAAAGGACAGAAGGGCAGAAAGATCATCTGTGTCGACTGCCGTGAGACCGATACTGCAAAGGTTGCGGACACCTTCGTCAGAATCAAGCAGTCCTACGACTACGAAGTATTCGATGCATTAAGAACCCTCCTGAGAGGTGAGGACATCCCGAACGAAGTCGGCGGTGTTCCGAGAGAAAAACTCCAGGAAGTCGTTGATATCTGCAAGAGCGGACGTTTCGTCACACTCTTCTTCGGTATGGGACTTACTCACTCCTTGGGTAGAAACCACAACATCGACAACGGTATCAACTTTATCCGTGACTTGAATGATTTCACTAAAGCGACCATCCTTGCCATGCGCGGTCACTACAACGTTACCGGTGCCGGTCAGGTTCTCGGCTGGCAGTACGGTTTCCCGTATGCATGCGATCTGTCCAGATTGACGATGGCACGCCATAACCCGGGAGAGACCACTTCCGTCGACCTGCTTGTCCGCCATGAAGTGGATGCCTGCTTCACCATTGCAGCAGACCTTGCAGCCCACTTCCCGTTCGAAGCAACCCGGAGAATGGTCCATATCCCGTCGATCACCCTTGACCCGCATATCAGTATGTCGACTGAACTGTCCGACCTGCATATTCCGGTCGCTATCGTCGGTGTCGAACTCGGTGGATGCTGTTACCGTATGGATAACGTTCCAATCGAGACCCGTAAGTGTATCGACCCGCCGGAGGGCGTCCTTAACGATGAGGAGGTCTTCACCCGTATCCTCGCAAGAGTCAACGAGATCCTTGCGGAAGCAAAGTGTGAAGATGCAGCAGAATACCTTGCCAAGCTTGAGTCCGGTGAGGTCGCAGATCCACTTCCGAACAGAGTTGACCCGTTCAAGATCGAAGGCAAGCCTGCTGAGGGAAAGACCAATGAAAAATTTGTGGAGGCATAATTGTGTCTGAAGTAATTATCAAGAACGGTCATGTATTTGATACCATGGCTGGACTTAAGGGTGATGTAGCTGATATCTGTATCAAGGACGGTATCATTGTTGACAAGGTCAGCAAGAATGCGAGCGTCATCGATGCGACCGGCAAGACCGTCATGGCTGGAGCTGTCGATGTCCACACCCACGTTGCCGGTCCGAAGGTAAACCTCGGCCGCTGGTCCCGTCCGGAAGACAAGTTCCGCCTTGGTGAGCGCTGCTCCGCCAAGATCGACCAGAAGACCCACATTGAGGGTGGTTTCTCTGTTCCGACCGTCTTCAAGACCGGATACGAGTACGCCCGTATGGGATTCGCCTTCCTCGTCGAAGCAGCAATGCCGCCACTTTATGCACGCCATGTGCACGAGGAAATCCGCGACACGCCGATCATGGATCAGGCTGCGCTGCCGGTTTTCGGCAACAACTGGTTCATGTTCGAATACTTGAAGAACGATGAAATCGACAATGCGGCGGCATACGTCGCATGGGTTCTTCGTCAGACCAAAGGTTTCGGTATCAAGTGCGTGAACCCGGGAGGATCCGAGGCATGGGGCTGGGGTCTAAACTGTATGACTGTTCACGATCCGGTTCCGTACTTTGAAATCACACCGGCTGAGATTATCAAAGGTCTTATCAAGACCAATGAGTATCTCCACCTGCCGCACTGTGTCCATCTGCACTCCAATAACTTAGGAAACCCGGGCAACTACACGACAACACTCGATTCCTTGAAGATTGCAGAAGGCATCAAACCGAACAACAAGTTCGACCGTAAATCCGTTCTTCACCACACTCACATTCAGTTCCACTGCTACGGCGGAACCACCTGGGGTGACTTCGAGTCCAAGTCCAAAGAAGTCATGAACTACGTCAACAAGCAGAAGAACATTACCATCGATACCGGTAACGTCACACTTGACGAGACCACGACGATGACCGCAGACGGACCGTTTGAGTACCACCTGACCAAGCTGAACCACCTGAAGTGGGGGAACGTCGATGTCGAACTCGAGACCGCAGCCGGTGTCGTTCCATACGTCTACGGCAAGAACGTCAAGGTCTGCGAGATGCAGTGGGCAATCGGTCTTGAAATCCCATTACTCGCCAATGACCCGATGCGGACCATGATCACCACTGACCATCCGAACGCAGGTCCGTTCACCCGCTACCCGCGTGTATACGCCTGGCTGATGGACAAGAAATACCGTGACGACCTGCTCAACTCCTTCAAGTGGGCTGAGAAGGTCCGTGCAGGTACCTACCTTGATGGCATTGACCGTGAAATCACGCTCTATGAACTATCGCAGATGACCCGTGCCGCACCGGCAAAGGTCCTGGGTATCAACTCCATGTTCGGCGGCTTGAAGAAAGGAATGCACGGTAACGTCACCGTCTACGACATCAATCCGGACAACATGCCAAAGGGCCTTGAACTCGAAGAGAAGCTCTCCAAGTGTTCCTACTTCATCAAGGATGGCGTCAAGTGTGTTGAGAACGGTGTTGTTCTCGATGCATCTCCGGTCGGCAAGGAGACCTACTGGGTCGACTGCAAGGTTCCGGAGAACAAGCAGGTTCTGCACGATGTCAACGAGAAGTTTCTGAAGTTCTATTCGGTCAAGCTTGATAACTACGATGTTATTCACCACTATGTGCCCCACCCGCACATCATTGAGGTCGCGAGGGACTAAGCATGGCTACGGTAACAGTAACCTTAAAAAAAGTTCCTGATCTCTACCTTGAGTGCGACAGCATCACCCCAGATAAATTCGCAGGCAAGAGCGTCGAGGAGATCTCGGCGCTTCCCTGCGCGGAAGGTAAGGCAAACTACAAGCTGAGCGACTGGTTCGAGATTGCAGGTGCGGCAGGAGCAACTGCAGACGAGACCACTATCATCGTCAACGGCAAGGGAACCGATAAGTGCAAGTACATCGGCGCCTGGATGAAAGGAGGTGAGGTCATTGTCAACGGTTCCTGCGATATGTTCACCGGTGCCTGGATGGAGAATGGCAAGCTCACCATCAAGGGAGACGTCCGCTCATTCGCCGGTCTGCAGATGAAAGGCGGCGAGATGATTGTCGAAGGTCGTGCGTGGAACTACCTTGCGGCAGCATACCGCGGTGACTGGAGAGGTATGCAGGGTGGAACCATCCGCGTCAAGGGCGACGTCGGATCCGACCTGTGCACGTTCATGAACGGTGGAACCGTCATTGTCGAAGGCAATGCGGATATCCATGTCGGCACCCACGCGGAAGGTGGAACCATCATCATCAAAGGCAAGGCTCACCGCCGTGTCGGCGGTCAGATGGTCAAAGGAGAGATCTACGTCTTCCACGGCTGCGATGTTATGATGCCCGGATACAAGAAGGTTGGCGAAAAGGAAATCGCAGTTGACGGCGAGACACATGTCTTCAATGTCTTCATCGGCGACCTGGGCGAACGCCACTCGAAGAGCAAGGGTGAGACCATCTACGGTCACATCTACACCCTGAAGGAATAAAGTATAGCACAAGCTCTTCTCTGAGAGCAGGACAGGGTTCCCGGTAACTCCCCTGTTCCACTCTTTTTTTAATCGAACATTAGTGTGAAAATCAAGAGGATTCATCTTTTAATATTGTCTAATCAGTTCATCACTGACGAATGACATTTATTCATTGTTGCAATCGCAATGTGCAGATAGATCAGTGCAAGATAGGTGAATCTGCGGATACATAGCAGCATATCCTTATGCAGAAAACACTACAACCATAATAGAGAATCGAGAGCACGAATGCGGTAAGATAGTTCCACGCTCCATTCAGTCCATCCGGCGGATAAAACACGGTTTCCGGTGCAGGAGTTTCCGCTGTGCCAGAAGTTGTGCGAAATCTCCGAATCCTTATACGATAGGTACCAAAAACATTGTCAGCCGAATGGACATGAGGTCCGATCCTCCATCACCACCTAGGCGATCGTCTCCGCACCGAGTGGTACGACTGTATAGGTGCAGTCATGCAGAAGCTGGTGTTCATGCAGCGAGCGCAGGACCGTGTTGTGGTCGAGTTCGGTCGTCAGCACATGATCCCTTTGTGACCGGCAATGAATCCGGATATGAAGATGTTGAGCGAATCGGTCGTGTTGTGGGTGAAGCAGATATTGCCGTCGGCATTGAGCAGCTTTGCTATTTTTTCGCGGGAGAGTGAGATGTAGTCCGTCCCTTCGGTTCCGGTGGTTCGGCCTGAGCCGAATGTGGGCAGGTCGAGCGCTTTCATAACCACGTCTTTGACTTCCTGCGGTTTCGGTTAGGTGGTCATCGCATTGTTGAGATAGATAAGGCAGAGTGCCTCATCCGGGCGGAAGAAAAGAGGATTATTTGAGGGCATAGGCATTGCTCGGAATGAATCCCTCGATACCCAGCGGCTTTAGGCTGTTCATGACATTTTCCTTGAAGTATTCGAACTCTTCGTCGGTCAGCTGTTCGGGCATCATCCGATCGGACGCCATGGTGCGGTAGATCCAGTAGATGATCCGGTCGACGACTGCGACGACATCTTCTTCGGTCTTGGCGACGAAGAACGTGCGGCCGATCTGCGGGTGACGGCCGCGGCGGCCGCCGATGGTGATCAGGTAGCCGGCGTCAGCGAAGTTGATGTACTGGTAGGGACAGGCATGGATGCAGAATCCACACAGCATGCAGTTTTTGTTCTCCATGATGATGAGGCCGTTGACGATATTGATGGCCTTTTCGCGGCAGTAGAAGGTGCAGGTGCCGCAGCCGGTGCACATGCCGTCGTTGCGGATCGGTTTCCTGAGTCCTGTGATGCCGATCTCGTTGAGGCGTTCGCTGGTACAGCCGTTCGGGCATGCCGAGATGGCGATCCTGACCTTTACTGGCATCTCCTTGCCGAAGAACTTCTCATCGAGCTTCTTGGCAAGGGAGAGTGAATCGATGACGGCATATTTGCAGTGCTTGGTGCCGAGACAGGCGGTTACATTGACGACCTCTGCACGCTCAGATCCTATGGGCGTTCCGTTGTTTTTCAGGGACTTCGCCATGGGTTCGAGGTCGTCGTGCTTTACGTGCAGGAGCTCGATGGTCTGCCGTGCGGTGCAATGAATGTTCTCGATGCTAAACTTGCGGGAGATGCGACCGATGCCAGACAGTTGGTTGGGCGTCATCATGCCGGCTGGCACACGCAGCCGGACGATGTAGTAGTCCGGATCTATTTCGGGGATGATGCCTCCTTTCAGGTAGTTCTCCTCATCCTTCAGTCTGTTGGATTTTTTCGGAGCCATTGTTTTTCGGAAAAATTATGGATTTATTCAATCTTCTTCGTCGGCAGCTTGAAGTCATTGGCAAGCGTCTTCTGGCGACTTTTGAGCTCTTCCGTGAGCTCGTCAAGATATTTGATATCGTCGGAGTTCTTGCCGCAAAGACAGTAACCGTGCTTGTCCATCGCATAGACCGGGTATTTCTTGACGTCTTCCGAAATCGGGAAGGGCATCAGGCGGTCGAAGTTTATCAAGTCCTCGACACGGTAACCGATGGTTCCACAGACCTTCTTGAAGTCACGCAGCCAGTTGCGGAGATCACGCACATCACTCATATCCCACTGGTGGATCTGGTGAAGCAGCATGTATGCGTCGCGCTCCAGAATGACCTGGTTGAGCTCTTCCGACTGGGTGAAGTAGAAGTCGAGGAACGTACGGACATCCTTGACCTGCTGTGCGGATTCGTAGATTATCGCACGCAGTTCCCGGGCACTTTCGATGCGGTCTTTGTCTTCCATGCTGGTGCCGAACCGTGCAACTTCCTTCGAGATGTTCTTTAGGTCGGCTTCAATGTTCGTGAGGTCTCCGATTGTGTCCTCGAACTTCTTGTAGAGCTCGACGCCGAAGAACGCCTCCATGTAATCTCCTCTATTTGTCATTTCTACTTATAATTATTCAATTGATATCTATAATAGATTGTGATTACGGCACTCTATCCGGTCGGATTGCAGTATATGTCGCTTTAGTCTACTTTATATGCAAGTAAACGCGTTTTGAAAATAAAGATAATCGTCGGGGTTGAGCGACCAGTTCTTCACTTCGATGTCGCAGTAGGTGCCGGGGTATTTATCGATGACCAGCTTGGATAGAGATTATTCATGATTTTCATTATGTACTTAATGGGTCAGCGGAGGGTATGAGTGTTGTTATCGGGTGAAGATGTTTTTCCGAAACGGCAAGTTGATATAATCTCTTGACGATAAATAATCCCATGGCAAGATGGTACTGTATTTACTGTGGGTGGATCTACGATGAAGAGAAGGGAGATCCGAAACACGGCATCGCTTCGGGAACCAAGTATGAAGATATTCCGGAAGACTGGGTATGTCCGCTCTGTCTGGTTCCGAAGAGCAAGCCGGGACTGTTCAAGCGGATTCCGGACGAAGCGGTCCACCGCGACGATACCAAGGAATTTTCCCTCTAAATCTATTTTTTTCTTCTTGATAATTTTCAGCAAAAAAAGAAGGTTTTTCAGGCATGGTGCTTCTTGCAGGAAACCTTGAGTACACGTCCTTCGACGATGGAGACAATACTGACATCGCGAGGGAGATACCTGCAGACCAGGTGAGGTTGGTGGCTACACCGAAGACGTGATGGTCGAGTTTGCGCAGGAGAGGAGTACCAGGATAACTGGAGATGATTGCCGCGACGATTTCAAAGACACCGTAGACGATTGCTGAGATACCGATGAATGCATCGAAGAATTCCTCATTCAGGAGGGCAAGGATAGTCTGTTTCCGATGACTATGTCGGAGCATGGAAGGAAAAGGAGTAGAAAAGAGGGACGTGTCATTAAGGAGGAGGAAGTTCCTGTCGGCTGCATGATGAAGGTACTGCAGTTAATTGAAATGGAATTTCCACGCGGCTTGTTCAGCTCGTAGTTATATTGTTTGTCTTTTTAGTATTTAGAATATGCCGTCAATGCACGGCATTGTAGTATCCTGAAATTAGTTCAGTCTTCACTTGATTCTGAATCTCGCCCCCCACAAGGGGCGAACCACTATCTTCTTAATCTCTCGTGCGGAACTAACACATGTGGATTATATCGAACTCTGGGATTCTATGTACGAGAAGTTGTGTCGGCAGAAATCGGCGCTCGGTGACTCCCAGGAAAAATACTGGAACAACCGTGAGCATGTCGCACAGTTTGTGCAGTATCACAAGAACGAAATAGCGGCTCGTGTCAAGTGGCAGCTGGAATCGCTTTCCATTCCTGCTGGGTCATCGGTTCTCGATATCGGTGCGGGGCCTGGAACCCTTGCGGTGCCGCTTGCGAAGGCCGGCTGCGAAGTGACGGCGCTTGAACCGTCGGCACCCATGCTCGAGGAGCTGGAGAAGTACCGGGCGGAGGAAGGTGCTCCGGTGATTGCCACCATCAACCAGCGGTTCGAGGACGCGGTGGATGTCGGCCGTTACGATTACCTCATCTCGTCGTTCGCGTTCATGTTCGGCAGTGTGAAATCCATCATCGAAAAGATGAATGCCGCGGCGAACAGGGAAGTCCATATCTTCTGGTTCATTTCGTCGCCTGCCAAGGGGCGCGGCAACGAGGATCTGTGGCCGCTCATCCACGGTGAGCCGTATGCGAGCACGCCGACCTCGGATATCCTCTTCGGCGTGCTGATGCAGATGGGTATCCGTGCGAACATGTCGCCATTCAGCCACAAAACGGATCAGGCGTTCGCGACATTCAACGATGTTTATACGGACTTCGAGCGTCGGATGTTGGCGAGTACCGAGGAGCATTCACGCATCATCCGGAAATATGTGGAGGAACGCGTCGTGCAGACACACGACGGGTTCATCATGCCGTCCACCGCGGAATCCGCCCATCTCTGGTGGAAAATCTAATCTCTTCTTTTCTCTGACTGATGGTAATTTAAGTACTTGCGAAATCAGATAGTTATATTATGAGAGTTATCTATACGGAAAAGAGTCAGCTGCTCGCATACCGGGTTGCGCATAACCTCGGTGCGAAACTCAGCACAGTCAAATACACCACCTTCCCCGACGGTGAGCAGTATGTCAGAGTCGAGGAGCTCGACGACGAGATGCTGGTCGTCGCAAGCACCGTCGACGGCCCCTCAGCCCT
>JAZUDC010000019.1:0-17626 GCA_045639425.1 Methanocorpusculum sp. | reverse complement strand
GTTGTGATATTTCGCACAGACCGCGTGCATGTAGGTGCCGATTTTGTTGAAGACCGCATCCCTGGTGATGCGGTCGGCGCCGACAATCACCGCATCGATCTTGCCCTGCTGCATCAGGTATGCCGCCGTGCTATCGGTGATGGTGGTCACTGGAAGATTGTCGCGGGCGAGCTCGAACGCCGTAAGCCGAGACCCCTGCAGCAGCGGGCGGGTCTCGCAGGAATAGACGGAGATCTGCTTGCCCATCTTCCATGCCGAACGGATGACGCCTAAAGCAGTCCCCCACGATGAACAGGCAAGAGCTCCCGCATTGCAGTGCGTGAGGATAGTTCCTATTTGCGGCAGAATAGCCGCACCGTGGTGACTCAGCGTCATGCAGACCTTCGTATCGTCCTCGTTAATAACTCTCGCCGAGTACAGCGCCATGACCCGCGCCATCTCCGGCGGCAGGTTTTCGATGGCGGCACAGACCTTATTGACGCCCCATGACAAATTGACCGCCGTGGGCCTTGTTCTCTTGATCTTTATTGCATCAGCCGCCACCTGCGCCTCGAACCCTTCGTCGGGAGCGGCACGCGCCGCAAGCGCCATGCCGAGCGCACCGACAACGCCGAGCGCCGGCGCACCGCGGACGACCAGGCGCTTTATCGCATCGCAGAGAACGTCGACGGTCGTGATTTCGATTATCTTGTATTCGGTTGGTAGAAGTGTCTGGTCGATGGCCATGATACAGCTTTTCTCATCATCCCACCAGATGGTCTGCTCCTCCTTGATGTCCGCGGACCCCGTATTCCTAATGGTATGACGCTGAATCAATTCTTCGAACCTCCCATCAGAGAAATATATACGCAGGCAGCGGCCGCACCGCCAGAGATGACCGAGTCAGGAATATCCTTCGGCGCCAGTGCAGCTCCCGCGATGAAGATGCCAGGGATCGAGCTTTTCGCCGGCGCAGAGCGGTCGGCAGGCGACAGGAACTGGTGGATATCAAGCATGATGCCCAGATCTCCCGCAAGCCGCACGGTGTCAGGTTCCGGAGACATGCCGACGGAAAGAACGACCAGATCCGCATCCAGGCTGAAGAACTCACTGGTCTCGGTGTTCTCGAGCGGCAGGACCAGATGGTCGCCGGCATTCTCGACCTCGCCTGGGAACGCACGGATGAACACAATGCCCGCCTTCTTCGCCCGTTCGTAGTATTCCTCGTATCCCTTGCCGTAGGCACGCATGTCGTTGTAGAGGATTATGACTTCGGTCTCTGGATAATGTTCTCGGATCAGCATCGCATTCTTGAGCGTATACATGCAACAGACGCAGGAACAGTAGTTGCGGTCGAGGGAGACATCACGGGACCCGACACACTGGACGAACACCACGCTTTTCGGGGTACTACCGTCAGAAATCCGGCGGAGTTCGCCCGCGGTGGGTCCGCTGGCATTGATCATACGTTCAAACTCGAGCGAGGTGATGACATCAGCATACCGCAGATAGCCAAACTGCGACTTCTTCTGTGCATCAAACAGCGTGTATCCGGTCGCAAGAACGATGGAATCGGCCCTCAGCTCGCGTGTCTCGACCATCTGGTCACCGAGTCCCAGAACCACATGCTTGCTGCACGCCTCAACGCAGAGTCCGCACCGGATGCAGTGGCCCATATCACGGACGACGATGTTCGGCACAGCCTGTGCGTGCGGCTTGTAGATGGCATGGCGAACACCGAGTCCCGCATCGAACCGGTTGTAGACCTCAACCGGACACACCGCAATGCATTCGCCGCAGCCGGTGCATTCCTCCTCATTGATATAGCGCGGATATTTCGTTACGGTGACCGTGAAATCGCCAGCCTCTCCTTCAATCTTCTCGACCTCGGTCATCGTCATGATCGTGATGTTCGGATGATGCGACACCTCGGCCATCTTCGGCGAGAGGATGCACATCGAACAGTCGTTGGTCGGGAAGGTCTTGTCGAGCATCGCCATGTGGCCGCCGATGGACGGTTCACGCTCGACGAGGGTGACATGGATACCATTGTTTGCGAGATCTATTGCCGCCTGGGTGCCGGAAACACCGCTGCCGATGACGACACACTCCTTCATTCCCGGTATTCAGCTCCGATCTTCACATACCGTGCAGCATTGTCACGGTTCTTCTGGTATTCTTCCTCAGTAAGCTCGCGCTTGACCTTGCCCGGCACACCCATGACCAGGGATTTCGGCGGAATTTCCGCACCTTCGGTGACGACTGCGCCGGCTGCAATCAGGGATCCCTTGCCAATATGCGCACCGTTGAGGATGACTGCTCCCATACCAATGAGACAGTCATCCTCGATGACTGCGCCGTGGACAATGGCACCGTGTCCGACGGATACACCGGTGCCTATCTTCACTGGGTATCCCGAACTTTCATGGATGACTGCATTGTCCTGTACATTCGATCCGTCACCTATGGTAATCGAATTGGTATCCGCACGAAGAACCGCACCGAACAGTATCGTGACCCTGTTACCGAGCGTGACATCTCCGCAGACAGTGGCATTGGGTGCAATATACCTCTCTTCATCGCATGAACGATCTACAAATTCCATATTATTTATATATTAGATAGTCCTGTCTTAAGTTAGTTGTGGTTTCGAAAACCAGCCGTTCATGGGATAGATACCGGAAGTCCAGGATGGAAAAAGAGAGGGAAAAATGTTATTTCTGCGCCGGCGCCGCTCCGGGAGCTTTGACAACCTTGCTGATATTTGCGGCGACTTCGGCGATCATCTCCGCTGGGAATCCGGCCACCATCTCGTCGGTGCCGATGCCGGAGAACTTGCGGGACCCGTCGCAGCCGAGCGAGAAGTTCGGTTTGCCGGTTAGCAGGACGTAGGCTGATGCATCGGAACACATCGACTGGATACCGGAGAACTGCGGATAGATTCTGCCGCCCAGGTTGTAGAGCATGCTCTGGGCGAGCTTCAGGATCGCCGCCGGTTGCGCGAAGATGACGACGACGTCCGGAACGAACGGTACCTTCTCGAGCGGGGCATAGATAGTTGCATAGTTCTCTTTTGGCAAATTCGGCACACTGTCCATGGTCCGGCGGGATGCATTGAGCGTGGAATACTTGCCGAGCTTGAAGTAGTGCTGGCCGGTCCGCAGCATCTCGCCCATCTCGCGAAGACCCAGCGCCCAGGCCCCTCCACCGCACTGGTGCTTCACGTCCGGCGCAAAGAAGACCTTTCCTTCACGGGCAAGCGTGAGCATTCTGCAGTGGCGGACAGTCTCTTCAATCTCGGGAACACCTGCCGGGATGTCTTCGGACGACTTTGAGAATTTGATAGCTACCGGTGAACCATTGAGCTGCAGAACGCTCTTGAGCTCCTCCGATACTGCTGCATAATCTGTCATGTAATGATTTATTAAGGTCTTCCTCCTATTTAGCATGTTCGATTCCCTGCGAAGGTTTATCGGAGTACACATACCATTCTGATAATAATGACAAACATTCCCGCACTGGACGACTTTTTGGTAAAAATCCGGTCGGCCGGTTTCTTCACCCGGCTGTTCTCCTGGAAACGGATCATGGCTGAATCCTATGCCGCCGAACAGAAGGTCTCCGCGGCGCTCTCCGCGGCTGAGGCACGGGCAGAATTCACCGAGGTCACCAGCAAAGCCACACTTGATGCCGCTCGGGAACGCTACGAATCCGCACAGAAAGACCTCAAACTTCAGCTGGAAGAGATCAAGAACCAGGCTGCCAGAAATGCAGAGGAGGCAGTGGAAGTGCGTGAGATGCTCGCAAAAGAATCGGCGCTCCTGAAAGCAGAACGGGAGAAATACACCGAGCTCAAGACCGAGGCCAATGCGAAGGAGAAGGAACTTACCCTCGCGACCGAACGAATCGCCGCCGAAGAAAGTGTGAAAGAAGAACGGACTGCAGAGTACGAACGCCGGGTCGAAGCGCTCAATACCCTGACCGCTGAACTAAAGGAAAACAACGAACGGAACGAAGCACAGCGCCGTAAAGAGCTGGAAGCCCGCAACGCCGAACTGGAGACCACCTGGCAGCGGCACGAGAAGGAGGTTGAGGATACCCTGCGCGGCATCGCGAAACGCTACGGGTTCAACCGCTGCAACAAGGAAGAGTATCCGTATTCCGGTGCACCGGACAATGTGTTCCTCATCGGTGGCCTCTACACCATCTTCGATGCGAAAAGCCCGAAAAAACCCGATGACCTGGCGAACTTCCCGATCTATCTGAAGACGCAGGCGGAAGGCATGAAGAAGTACTGCAAAAACGAGAACGTAAGAAAGGATGTGTTCCTGGTAATCCCGCGGTCGGCGGCGGAATGCATCGACACGTTCATCTATCCGCTGACGGACTATACCGTCTACGTCATCACGCCTGAAGCGATGGGACCTAGTCTGCAGATGCTCAAGACGCTCGAAACCTACGACTTCACCGAACAGCTCTCGCCGGAAGACCGAGACAAACTGGTCAGATACATCGCAAAGCTCACCCATACAACGAAACGCAAGATCCAGATCGACACCTTCCTCTCGCAAGAACTCATCTCCGTCCTGCGTGAGGCATCGACGCTTCCTGAAGACTTCACGCAGAAAATCAAAGAGAAGGAACAGACTGCCAAACTCAATCCGCCTATGGAAAAGCGTGCCAAACTCATCGCCGTCGAGGATGTTGCCGCCGACGTCGACCAGGTCGAGCGCGATATCCTCGGCTGGTCCCGGGTAGAAGAGTGACATGGGCATCGTGATCAAAATAGGGGGCAGTCTCGCCGACACCGCAGGGACCGTTCTCGCGGCAATCGAAGAGAGCGGGGTAAACGCCCTCATCGTGCCCGGCGGCGGAGCATTCGCCGATGCCGTCCGTGAAAAGAATCTGGATGACGACGATGCCGCCCACTGGCAAGCGATTGCCGCCATGAACCGCTATGGCGTCTTCCTTTCCACGTTCGGATATCCCCTCACCGAAACCACCAAACTGCCGGAAAAAGGTGCTGCAATCCTCCTGCCTGAGAAGATCCTGAAGGAAACTGACGAACTGCCGCATTCCTGGGAGGTGACCTCGGACTCCATCGCGCTCTGGACGGCGCAGCGGATGAATCTGCCCGTGGTTCTCGTCAAGTCACGCGAAGGCGATGCCGCCGACCCTGACTATATCGACCCGTTCTTCTCCGTCCTGGACAAGACCGGCACTACCGCGTATTCCGCTATCAACGGTCGCGACTTCACGGCGCTTCATGCCTTTTTCCGGAACATTTCACCCGAGAATCGCAGATAAGACTGGCATTCGTGCAGAAAGAGCACGGATAGCGGATATGCCGCACCTTTATATGAGTCGGCAACAAATAGAGTAAAGAATTCTATCATGGCTACATGTACATCTTGCAATGCCCCCCTTTCCGAGCGCGGGGCAACCGAATTTAAATGCCCGGACTGCGGTGAGATCATCTACCGCTGTGCACAGTGCAGAAAACAGAGCGTAAAATACACCTGCCCAAAGTGCGGGTTCCAGGGTCCGTGAAACCAATGGGTGACGTTGCAGTCATCTTAAAGATCATGCCGGAATCCCCGGAAGTCGACCTCAAGAAGCTTGAGATTGATGTCAGAGGAAATATCACAGGTATCCAGGACATCAAGATCGAACCGATCGGATTCGGTCTCTCCGCCGTCAAGGTGGTACTCGTCACCTCTGACGAGGCAGGAGTTGAAGACAAGATCAAGGGAATGTTCGTAGGCATCTCCGGCATCGAAAGTGTCGAGGTCGAATCCCTTACTCTGATCTAAATACCCCTTGTCAGGAACGAGGGGCATCTTCAATACAACCTCACTTTTCTTTTCTTCTCAAACTATTGTAAAAAAGGAAATAGGAAATACCATCGCGGCTTACACCGCCGGCTCCGGTTCGATCTCCTCGAGAGAAAACAGCGTCAGGGGAACATCGCGCAACGCCTTGCTGATGGCATCGATTGCACTGTCCACATCCTTCACAATCCACGCGGCCTCAAGAAGAGATACACGGTAATCAGGCATTGGTCAGCCCCCTGCTCAGCTGACCCTGGTCAAGGAGGCAGCGTACCGGTAAGATACGTGCGGTCACCGTTCGCGACGACTATCATGAGCATCTGGTCGTTGGACAGTCGGGTATTCCCGTCCTATTTCAGTACTAGGATCATCGTACCCGGTGACATTCGCGACGATCACGACAAGAAAAATGACGAGCAGGACGCCGACACCGGTCAGGACCGATGCGCCAGGCGGAGAGGGTCTCGAATTTCCGTTCAGCTTTCCTGCGGGCCTTGACAAGCGACAGCCTGTCCGTCTCGCACCGGTGCTTCGGTCAGCAGCCGGGACAAACGATCATGCCGCACTCGGCGCATTGCCACATATCTGATCTCGGATACTTCTTTCCACGGACATCACAGGTAATGAGCGAAATCGGCGGAAACAGACAACTTATTAAAAGAAAAGGGTGGAACGTGCCCGGAGTGGGAAGCACATATCGACTCATCCCAGGAAAGCATGACTCCTCCCTGCAACCCTCCAGGCGCCATTCGTTCACAGTAGGTCTGCTCCCTCCCGGGCCTGAACCGGTGCCTGCAACAGTGAATAGCCGTATCCCTCCGGATACGACGACTTCATCCGATGACCTTGGAGGACAAGGAATCAACGCCATAACTTCCCATTTCAGAGAGAACTGACGCAACCGCCCCCGGACTATCGCCCTCCGCATATTGACAATTTCGGATTACAGGTAACGCCAAGCTACCCGGGTTAGTTCCGTATATTTAATCGACGCATGAGCATAAAATTATGTGGGTTGCACAAATCAGATAAACATAACTGTTGAACTGCGGAAAAACACGAAATGGGCCCGGAGGGGTTCGAACCCACGACCGACCGGTTATGAGCCGGACGCTCCACCACTAAGCTACAGGCCCTCCTGAAACCTGCGGACTACACGCGCAGAAGGACGTATAGTGTTCGCCATGAAACGAGATAAAGATACTGTTATCTGCCGTACGGGCACCATACGGGCAGATGTAGCAGGGCACCGAGTCCGTGACAGTTCGGTCCGATAAGAAGCACCTCTTTTTTCTCTGTAATCACGTCCTCGATCTCCGCCAGCCATGCGTCGTCTGTCAATGCGTCGCCGGAAACCAGCACCAAGTCGGCTTCATCTGCTGCCGCGAGGGTATGCGCAATGCCCGCAATATCGTCGCCGATGATATAGACCTTCCTGTCCTTGCAGAAGGCAGCAAGCTCGCACAAGCAATCGTTGGAAGAGACGGAGTTGCAGGCGCCGGTCTTGCGGGAGAGCGTCAGGAACCCGGCCACCGCATTCAGAGCGCCGAGGGCCGCCGCACGCGTCTTCGCGCTCCTGAGCGGCGCACCGTACAGGTGGCCGAGCCGCATCCGGGCGGTAAAGGGTTCTTGCGTGGATATCTCGGCCACCCGATCGCCAAACTCCGCCGCCATGCACTCACCGTGAGAGAAACGGCAGAGGTCGCTGTCACATTTCCGGTAGAGAAGGTCGCCATCTTCCATACCCATGCCAGCAGCGGTCTCCTCCAGGCATTTCACCGCGTCGCAGAGAAGCATTCAGTATCCGTCTCCGTCCGCCGAATCGATTGCTGCATCGATCTGCTTCTGCAGCTCTGGTGGCAGACCTTCGATCTTGACGTCGAGGAAGCCGCGGATGATGGTAGCGGTCGCCTCGTCTTCCGAAAGACCGCGAGCCATCAGGTACTCGATCTCGTCACGGGCGATCTTGCCGACCGCCGCCTCGTGGGATAGTTCCACATCAATGACATGGCCTTCAATTTCAGGAATCGCATGCATGACGCCGTCCTTGAGAATCAGACCGCGGCACTCGATGTGACCCCTGGTCTTCGGCACTTCCGCGACGATGGCACCGCGGGAGATGACCGTTCCACCGTTGGTGATCGCACGGGTCAGCAGCTCCGCACTCGTACCCGGCGCCTGCAGGACTGCACGGGACCCCGCATCGACAAACGAGCCATCGCCCGCCACAATAACGCTGGAGAACCGGGCGACTGCGTTCTTTCCCTTTAGGTAGGCGGTCGGGTACATCTGTACCTTCTTGGTCGGCCGCATGCAGACGTAGTTCGACAGGAAGGTTCCACCTTCCTCAATGAGGGATACGGTGCGCGGGAACACCTCGATCTCCTTGCCCCAGGTATGGATCATCGTCGAGGTGACCTTGGCGTTCTTATCAACGTAAATTTCGTTGATGCCGTAGTGGGAGCCGGACTTCACCTTCAGCGAACTGGCACAGCCGGTGATCAGATGGAGTTCGGACCCCTCTTCGGCGATGACCATGTTGTGGACCGCCTGGATGCTCTCGTCCGCTTGCAGGAACATGCAGCTCTGCAGCGGAAACGTCGCCTTTGCTCCCTTGTGTGCAATAATGCAGTATCCGCACTGTGGGTGTGCTGAGACATATTTCGTGTATTCATCCTTGTCGGCAGGAACCGCTTTCCAGAAATAGTCCCTGAGCCAGGCGTACTTCTCGAGTGCCTTATCGATCATGAGCGTCTCGATGCCTTCCGCATTGGAACTGGCATGCAGGGTGTGGTCATCCACCATGACGAAACTACCCGATCTGCCGTCCATACTCTCCGTAATGATGCCAGTAAGATTCAGCCGTTCCTTGTCATCCTTGCTGATGTCTTCGAACCCCGTTACTTCCCGCATGCTGCACACTCCTTGTATCCCGATGTCTTCACGCTCTTGAGAATCTCGCGCGGATTTCCGCTACAGCGAAGCCTACCGTCGATTAAGACATAGCCGACATCCGCCTCGATATAGTCGAGGATATAGCCGGTATGGGTGATGATCAGTCCCGATTTCGTCCGTGCATTGATGTGCTGGTCCTTCTCGAGGAGGGCCGCCACCGTGTTTCCGAGAAGCGACATGTTCTCGACATCGACGCCGCTTTCCGGTTCATCGAGCATCACGAACGACGGGGTCTGGACCGTGAGTTGGAGGATTTCACTCCGCTTGATCTCGCCGCCGGAGAATCCGGCGTTGACATCACGTTCCAGGAACTTGGTCATATGCAGCTTTTCCGCGAGCTCTGGAATCCTGTCAGTACAGATATTGGTGGTCGCCCTGATGAACTTGCCCAGCTTGAGACCGGAGATAGTCGGCGGACGCTGGAACATGATTCCCATGCCCAGCTTTGCCCGTTCATGGACCGGCTTACTGGTTACATCGACGCCATTGTAGACAATGGAGCCCTTGGTCACCTTAGAGGAGGAGAACCCCATTATCGTACGCAGTAGAGAGGTCTTTCCCGATCCATTCGGACCGAGCAGGACATGTGTCTGTCCGTCTGGGACCGTGAAGGTAACACCGTGAAGGACCTCACGTCCGCCCACTTCTGCATGAAGATTTTTGACTTCGAGCATTGTATATCTTTATAATGTTGGTTTCGGAATGTCATAAGGGTGTTTATTCTGTCTTTAGGCAAGTTCAGCAGGAAGCGTTAGGAAACTGTGTCCTATCACCTACTAGGATTGATCCGTGCCGGACTATACGCGGAGAAAAAAAGTGAAGATGGGGGAGATTATATCCTCAGTCTGAAGAAGAGCACTGCTGCACTGAGATCAGCAAGGAGGCCGAGGAACAGGGTAGGAGACGGCGGGGTTGATGTTAGCTGCGCTACCGATACTACGGTCGGGGTGAGCGGTTTCTCAGTCGGTGGCACGGTCGGTACTACCGTCGGTGCCTGCATCACAGATTCCAGCAGAATGTAGGTCGTGCCGGAAGAGCAGTGCGAGGAGCCGGAGGATTCTGGTTGCGGCAGTGCGGAGATACCTGACTGGATGAACAGCGAGAATGAGGTGATGTCAATGACAATATCAGTGACGATAAAGGTGTAGTTTTCGCCAACCAGTGCCGGTGTTGCTATCAGCTTGATGAATTTCTATTCACTGTTCTTCTTCAGGGGCGCAAGATAGACGTTCGCCGGGGAGGTACCATTCAGGTCTGCCGTCGTACGGTTGAAGGTGATAGTGACCTTATCATCTCCAAGGTCGCCGGTCAGCGTGATGTTGGAGACTAGAGGGAGGGGCTTACGGTCGTATAATCCGTCAGAACCAGATGCTGTGGTATTCGGTTCATACGTGATGCTCACCTTGGTTACAGCAGATGAAACGTTCTGGATGGCGACTTTTGTTTCAAGTCTACATCCCCACCATTCATTGAACATATATCCAGCTTCTCTAGATAAAGTACAGACGGATCTGGCATAGATACAAATGTATCTGATGCTACCGTAGTAAGCGATTCAGGGAGGACGATTGCTTTATATTCGTACTGTCATAAAATGTCCCTAAATAATATGACCAAGACGAATGAGGAATCTCAAGAAGACCCTCAAGTTTAGTACAATTCTGCAATGAGATAGATGTTAATTCAGAAGTAATGTACCCAAAACTGTATCCCCCCATTGTCCTAAGATTTGAGCCATCGAGAGATGTGACTGAGATTTATTTGGTGTAACCAAATGCATTATTTCCAATCTCTGTAACTGAACTAGGGATTGTTATTTTTGTTAACCCTGTTTTATAGAACGTTGTTACTCCAATTTGTGTTATTCCATCTGGATGAAGAAATCTCGTTATTATTCTTACAAGAATCGAAGAGACCATTTGAAATATATGCATCATCTAAACACTGTTGAATATCAATAGGTTCAAGAAGCTTCTGGTTATTCAATTCATCGTAGATAAATCCAGTCCCCTCGAAGATGGCCTTACCTATAATTCAACACCATTCTTATTATTGATCTCCGTATTTGCCGACACCGGAAATGAACGCCAAGGTTCTCTCCGAATATTCGACGGCACTGATTGTCCGCTATGAGGGCGACGTGGGAGACCCAGACCTGAAACACGACCTGAAACGGTACGTTTCGCATGAAACAACCCGCTATGCGCTATGTCTAGCAGCTGATGCAGAAGCTCGAAAAGACGGCATTTTCAGACGGATTCTACAAGGTGCTGTGCTACACGGGCCATCAGTGCGGTTGGTGCACCTCGTGCGCCGCAAAGGCACCTAATGCACAGATTTACAACTGTCAGTCCCGGTAGAAGGTGCTGCCGTCGATGGAAGCAGCTGGTATCCACGTCTATGCAACGCGCAGAAATGCCAATTGGGACCTGCAGATACCTGGTTCCCGCCGACCAGATAGCGCTGATCAACATGGTTCCCGAGGAGGACCAGATGGAAGAGATCATCTTAGGCGGCGTGGTCGTCTGTGCCATCCAGTACCTGCCGGAGGAACGCCACTAGGAAATCCTGCCCCGTGAAGCGGTGGTAGAGGTGATAGAGATTCGTAATGCCGGTGAAACGTGGTGTAAGGGTGGCTGAGGAAGGTGCCGGATTCATCCGCAATGGCAGCAGCGTGCCGATACCGGGCGTCACGTATGTCTCACAGGAGATCGAGACCGGCGATTCCGTCTTCGCCCTCGATATCGCGGAATCCTGTGTTACGGACGGCGTAGCTGTCGGCGGAGGAAGCGGCGACTTTTCAGAGGTTTTTTTCAATAAACTCTGAAATTTTTGGCACAGAAATCATGCCGACCGGTACGACCATTCTGTTGATGAGAATGATCGGCAGCGGAGGGTGTTCTGTCCGTACGATGTCCTTGACCCATTCCGGAATCTCCTTGTCGAGTGAGACCAATTCGATCGAAACCTTGTCGCCGTAATTCTCGTTCAATGCTTTCTTCAGCGCCTCGAATGCGAACGAAAGTTTCTCCTTTCCATAGCATTCAGAGAGTTCGCATGTCCTGTTCTCGTCGCAGGGAAACGGTCCGCAAGGACGAGAGGTAAATCCGATCACTTCGAGACGAATCTGACTCATGGGTATCACACACTGATTGATTGAACCGTGGGCTCAGTAGAGCGGCTGCAGCAGGCTTTTCAGGGTTTCCGCGTCGGTGACGCCTTCAAGCCGGTGGACTGCCTTTCCATCTTTTTCGATGATGATGGTCGGAACGACTTCAATCTGGTACTGATTCGCCAGTCCCGGGTTCTGGTCGACATCGACCATGCGGAACTCAGCTTTGTCCTTCAGTCTTTTTTCAAGTGCATGGACAATCGGTGTCTGCATTCTGCACGGGCCGCACCACGTTGCAAAGAAATCGTAGAGAATTGGTTTTGACATACTTAAGAAGTACGTCAGGGAGACTAATATAGGTTGGTGTTCGGAACATCAGCAGTATTTCCGGCAAAGAAAGAATTAGTTTTTGATTAATGACTGAATCAGGACTCTGTCGAAGAGCATGCCGCATAGTTTGCCGTCGTTGTCGATGATCGGCATCTGGTCGACTCTCGCCCGTTTCATTCTCAGTGCGGAATCACTGATTTCAGCATTTCTCGGAACTGCGATGACTTTCTTGATCATGCCATCCTTGACCGGGCGGTTCGGCAGTTCAACCTTGGAAATACCATAGGAGATAGTGTGGTTGTCGCGAATACTTTCCCAGGTCCATTCGTCGTCGTCGGTTCCGGTCGAGAAGTCACTGGTCTGGACGTCGTCTTCAACGTGAGATAAGCGGATGAGGTCGCGTTCGGAGATGATGCCTGTTAAGATATTCTCGGAGTTCAGAATCGGCATTGCATCGATTTCTGCCAATTCCATAATCTTTCCGACAACCGGCAACGGCGTCTCTTCCCACGTGGAGACAGTATGATTGCTGATGAATCCGTCTCGAATTTCACGCATGTCGTGATTCTTTGCGACAACACCGATGATATCGGAAACACTCAGAATACCGACGAGGTTGCCCTTGTCGACGACCGGCAATCTTCTGATATTATTCTCGGTCAGGAAGGATACCGCCTCTGAGATTTTGGTGTTGGGTGCGATGGTTACCGGGTCGTTGCTCATCAGGAGCGCAATCTGGCTCTCTTCCGCTTTTCTTAAGATATCTTTGCGGGTAACGATACCCAGAAGCTTCTTCTTGGCTCCCTTGATTACCGGGATTCCGCTGACCCCTGTTCTTTTGAGAATACGCAGCACATCGTCACGGCCGGACGGCAGTTCGACGGCGACTACCTCCTTTGTCATCAATTCTTTTGCAACTAATTCAGTCATATTATATTCTACAAAACTTCCTCGGGAATTGTGTGTATTACTTTGATGCACTAGTAGATAATGTTGCGCATCAGCAAGCCGGAAAACTCGCGGATGACCAGGTTCGTCTCTGCGGTTTCTACCATATGGGACGCGATGCTTCCGGGGAGAATCCAGTCGAACTTCGACTTGATTGTCAACTTATGTCCGTGAAGATAAAAAGATTTTCAGTTTCCTGGTTTGGCGGAGACGGTTGCCCGGACGGCAGCACTGCCGAGGCGGATCAGTGCAGTGCGCAGCGGATGTCTACTCCAGTCAAGCAGTCCATTACCGTCGAGAACGGTGAGATTTGCAGGACTGCCAATGGCAATCCCGGTCTTCATGCCGGCGAGGGAGAACCCGTTCGTCGCCGTACGCAGGGCATCTTCGGCGGAAATGCCGTACACGTCCATGAGAAATGCACATTCGGCGAACATGTCCGGCGGGACGAACATCGCGTTGTCGGTTCCGAGTAACACGTTCACACCCGCTTCCAGCAGGTCCTTTACCGGCGGTTTTGTTGGTGTGCAGGTTGCGTGCAGAATCCAATTCGACCGCGGACAGACAGCGACAGCGATCCGTTCATCGGCGACGCGTTCGATATTCCGTACGGAGAACTGCGTTGCATGGATGATCAGGTCAGGATGGAGCGCGAATGCGGCTTCGATATCCGCAGTTCCGGCTTCACCCGCATGTACGGCGACTAGCCGTCCTGCTGCTCTAGTCTGTGCAGCGCACGCTTGTTCCGCTTCGGTTCCATGGGCACTGGAAAGACCGAGGCCTGCAGCTGCTGGATGGTTCTCTCCTCCCTCTCTTCCGAGGATGACTGCGGTCATCCCAGCATCGAGCTGTGATGAGAGCTGTGCGACACCATTTGCTCCGCTTTCCCGGAAATCGGCGAATCCGAGGACGCCGCGTGCTTTCATGAACGCAAGAGAGTTTCTCATACCGGCGCACAGTTCCACCTCCGGCGTGCTGTTCAGTATCTTATGTTTGAGTCCATCGGGCGGCGCGACCAGCTCTGCAATCGGCCGGTCGGCCGGCGTGTCTAGTACCGCGGTATCTCCTAGATGTGTGTGCGCGTTGAAAAAAGCGGGCAGTATACACCGGTCGATAGGCGTGCGCGCCGGGGTTATGTCGGTGATTCTGCCATTTTCGATACAGATTTCAACGTTTTCCGGTGTAAACTCCTCTCCGACAAAGGCAAGGCCGGTAATCTGGCGTTCCTGCAGGCTCATGAATATTCCTTTTCTTTTATATTGTTTAAGATTCAATATAATACAGTATGGCACAGAAAGGAAGAGAAAGAGGATTATCCTCATCCGCAGGTCTTGTCACCTATTATGATACGGATGATAAGAAGGCGCTCCATATTAAACCGGCAGTCGTCCTAATCATTGCCGGAGCTATCGGCGTAGCTATCTACGTCCTGAATCTCATCTTCTGATGGGATTTCAATATTTTTTTAGATCTCGAGATTTTTGACCGGCACGGTGACGTTCGCCAGGTCTTTCCAGTAGTTTTTTGGGGCGTCAGTTACAGCATATCCGGCAGTGAAGAGATTTTCCGGTTTGACTGTCTCAAGCGCGGTTTTCAGACTTTCACGATCTGCATCCTTCAGATAAATATTGCGGATGGCGTAGCTGTCGGCGAGTTCAGCAAGCCGGGAGACTGCCGATGCTGGAATCACCACATCCCGTGTCTGTTCAAGAACGGTCTCTAGAGCCGTATCAGCCGATGACCAGAGATATTTCAGACCGTGTAGTTTTTCCAGTTCGATGTCGGTAGGCGTCTCCGAAAGAAGCACACAGCCTAGGATACCACAATCGCGTATGACCCTACACAGCCGGATGTAGGCGTCGGTCACTGCTTCCATCAGTTCGTCGGAATCATGGTAGTACTGGTCAATCAGCTCGAGCAAGCCGGGAGAGGGAAGTGAGAACCAGCAGGTCTTTGCGCTTTTCCGCGCGAGGACGATATCGTCTTCGATTGTAGCGGTCTGCATGTCCGGAGCGTTTCCAAGGTCGCCTTCCGGTGCGCCGAACGCATCAAGAATCCGCCGCCGGTAATATCTGCCGCCGGCAGCTGGAATTGCCACATGCGGAATCTGCCGTGCCAGGAGAGTATCGGTCTGGTAGCTGATCACATCGGCTTCTGTCCCCCTTATCTTTGCGATCCATGCGGAGACATCCGTAAAGTCGGGGGTTGGAGCCGCATCTGAGCCGAGAGCTGTCAGGGGAAAGGAGAACTCACGCATATATCTATCAATATGTACTCCGTGAAGATAAAGAAGCGCACTGGATGCGGGGGGTATGTATTGATACTCTCTTCCGCCAAATGATATACTATATATGAACAAACCAACCGTCGTCACCTGCGGACTGCCCTATACCAACGGTTACTGCCATCTTGGGCATCTGCGGACCTATATTCCCGGAGATTTCTATGTACGGTATCTCCGGCGGCTCGGGGAGGATATTGTTTTCATTTGCGGTTCCGACAATCACGGTACGCCGATTGTTGTCACTGCAGAGGCTGAACAGGTATCTCCGCGGGTCATCAGCGAACGTTACCACAAGCATTTCGACGAGATCTTCGAGGCCATGGGTGTTCGGTTCGACTGGTTCGGCATGACCGACGACCCTGCGAACCATGCACGGGCGACCAAGATCCTCAATAGACTCATTGAGGAGGGATATGTATACGAGCAGACGATCCAGCAGAGCTACTGTCCAAACTGCGGCCGGTTCCTACCCGACCGGTACGTGGAAGGCACCTGTCCGTACTGCGGCAAGCATGCCCGTGGCGACGAGTGCGACCAGGGATGCGGCCGACATCTTGAGCCGGGAGAGATTCTCGATCCGGTCTGTGCGACCTGCGGTACCAAGGCGGAATTGCGCGAACAGATGCATTACTACTTCAAGCTCTCGGCGTTTAGGGATTATCTGCTGGAATATCTGCCGAAGCTGCAGGGAACGGTGAATGCGAAGAACTATGCAATCGGCTGGGTTGAAAATGAATTGAATGACTGGTGTATCACCCGTATGATAGATTGGGGCGTCAAGTTCCCGGCGAAAGGTGCCGACGGTCTTGTCTGCTACGTCTGGGTTGATGCGCCGATCGGCTACATCGCTTTCACTGAGGAGTGGGCGGCCGAAAACCACGCAGATTGGAAAAAATACTGGTGCGACGGCGATCGTGTGCATTTCATCGGTTCGGATATCATCTATCATCATTGTGTGTTCTGGCCGGCAATGCTGCACGGCGCCGGATACCAGCCGCCGACTGCAGTCGTCGCATCTGGTATGGTCACAATTGATGGAGAAAAATTCTCCAAGTCACGCGGTAACGTCGTGTGGACCAAGGAGGATTATCTCAATAAGGGCCTTCCTGCTGACTATCTGCGGTACTACCTGCTGGCATACACGAGCCACACGCGTGAACTCGACTTCAACTGGAAAGAGTTCCAAGCAAGAATCAATAACGAACTCGTCAACACGTTCGGAAACTTCGCCAACAGAAGCATGACTCTGGTCAAGAACAAGGTGGGTCACGTGCCGGTATGTGCGGTCGAGCCGTTCATCTTCAGAGAGATCGCCAAATCGCTTGCTACGATTGAGGAGTTGGTCCGTGCATTCGAGTTCAAAGCGGCGGTCGATGGCATTCTGCAGCTTGCCGTCTTCGGCAACGGCTACATCTCGACCGAAGCGCCGTGGAAACTGCTGAAGGAGGATATCCTGCGGGCAGAGCAGGTGCTGAAGAACTGTCTGCAGATCGTCAAGGCGTGTGCTCTAGTGATGCAGCCGGTGATGCCCGAATACGCCCAGAAACTCTGGGAGATGCTGGGATACCGTGACAAGGTCGAGGACCACGCGGTTTCCGATGCGCTGCTGCCGTTCGAGAATACTGAGCTGGGAGACGTCAAACCGCTCTTTGCCCGAATTGAGGACAAGCAGCGCGAGGAGCTGGAAGCGGTTCTTGCGAAGCGTGCGGAAGAAGTGAAAGAGAAAGCAGAAGGAAAAAATACCAAGAAGGAGGGAAAATCCATGGTTGAAGAAGTAATTGAACCTGTATCGACCGACATCGTCACCATCGACGACGTTGTGAAGCTCGATCTCCGCGTCGGAGAAGTCATCAAATGCGAGAAAGTGGAGAAGGCGGACCACCTGCTCAGACTCCAAGTGGATATCGGCACCGAAGTCCGTCAGATCATCTCCAGCATCGCCAGGGAGTATACGCCGGAAGAGATGGTCGGCAAGAAGATCATTGTCATCGTCAACCTGAAACCGGCGAAGTTCCGCACCGAGGAGAGCAACGGCATGCTGTTTGCGGCCGGAGAATCCGCATCCTTGCTGATTCCGCTAAGGGACGTTCCAAACGGAACCAAGGTCCACTAACTTTTTTTATTTACCTCGATTGAGAACAGCAGAACGCGATTCGGCGGGTTTTGCCGCGTCTTTCTTGATTGTAT
>JAZUDC010000018.1:0-5784 GCA_045639425.1 Methanocorpusculum sp. | reverse complement strand
AATGGCGTGCGGATAGCAGACATAATCGAACGTGAACATCCGGATTTCATCGTACTTGCCGGTGTCCCGCATGCGGTTCCGTCGAAAGCTCTTAAGAGGGCGGTAATCTTTTCCTCAACCAACGGTCCGCGTCAGGTTCAGCCGATGAAGGATAATGGCCACACTCATGTCGTTGTCGAACTTGATCTTCATCCGAAGATAATCGGTGTCCATTCTATCGTGGAAAGTGAGTTCGGCGCAGTGCTGAGGAGTCTGACATGAGGGCAGTACTGCTCGCCGCCAATAGATCCGGTGCCGGAAAGACGTGTATCACTCTCGCGCTCGCCTCCTATTTCTCACGAACGGCAAAAGTACAGACATTCAAGTGCGCTACTGACTATATCGATACCTCGTATCTTGCTGGCGTTACCGGCCGACCCAGTTATAATCTGGAATCCTTCGTTCAGACCCCTGCGAAAATCAATGAACTCTTCACCTACGGTTCATCCGATGCCGATTATGCCATTGTAGAAGGCGTCCGCGGTCTGTTTGAGGGGCTCGAGTCCCTCTCGGAAGTTGGAAGCACGGCATCCATTGCGAAACAGCTTCATCTGCCGGTCATTCTCATCGTCGATGCCAGGAGTATCACCCGCAGTGCCGCGGCACTGGTGCTCGGGTTCCAGCATTTCGATCCTGAGGTGAATATTGCAGGAATTATCCTCAATAATATCGGACACGGGAAACACGCGGTCAAAGCGAAAGAGGCAATCGAACATTACTGCAAGGTCCCTGTACTTGGCGCGATACCGCGGAATGAGATCATGGAGCTTTCTTCTCACTATCTCGGTCTGGTTCCTTTCCGGGAAGCAAGCACAGGAAAAGAGTTTACCGAAAAGATTGCTGAGATAACCGATTTTGTCGTTTCCCATCTAGATATTGAGGAGATTGAAGCTATCTTTGCGGAATATAGAACCGAGGTTCAGCCGAGGTTCCTGGAGCGGAAGGATGGTGCTGGTAAAACGATAGCCATCGCCTTTGATGAGGCCTTCTGCTTCTACTACGGTGAACTGGACGCGGTTCTTCGTTCATTCGGTTGCAGGGTGATTTCATTCAGTCCGCTCCGTGATACCTTGCCAGACGCTGACGGTTACATTTTCGGCGGGGGGTATCCAGAACTGTTTGCAGAGAAACTGGCGGAAAACAAACCGATGCTGGAGGCTGTCCGGGAATCTGCGGAAGCAGGTATCCCAATATATGCGGAATGCGGAGGTCTCCTGTATCTCATGGATTCGATGGAAATAGAAGGCGGCTGGCACGGCATTCAGCAGTCAGCAACATATCCGTTCTGCGGCGTCATTTCAGGGACGGCACGAATTCCTGACCAGAAGCGGCTGGGGTATGTGGAAGGAACTGCGGAACTGCATGGAAAGACATTCTCCATAAAAGGCCATGAGTTCCATTACAGCAGTATCTCCCCATCTCCAGAATATCAGTACAGCTATCGGTTGAAACGCGGATTCGGTATTTCCGAGGGATGCGATGGTCTGCGGTACAAGAATGTTCTTGCCTCCTATACGCATCTGATGCCAATCGCTTCGTATGACTTCTTCAAAGAGTTCTTTACGGGGTAGATTCTGAAATCTTATTTCTGTTTTTCCGCCAGAATTTCTAACGTCCCTTTTAGACTGCCATCACCCACGATTTCCGGGTTGGATCCTGCTTTGCGCATGGTCTCTGCAGTTATTTCACCGATTGCCATGAGCATCTTGTTCGAGCAGTCAGGAATAATTGCTTCGTTAAATGATTTGGAACTGGTGAACAGTATCGCATCGCACCCGTCGATATCAAGCACCTCGCCAGACGGTTCCAGGCGATACACCCGGAATTCATAGGCGAGCGCTCCTGCATTTTCAATCGAATGAATAAGATCCGGATTCGGCACGTCAGCACGAGGGATGGCAATCCGTTTTCCGTCTATCCATTTACCCATGTATGGGACGAAATCGCGGGAGTAATAGGAGGTCAGCATTTCCGCTTTGATGCCGTATGACCACAGGAGTTCTGTCGTCTTTGGTCCGATACCAATGACTCTGCAGGTTCTGGAGATATTTTTGTCAAGAAGGGGTGCAATGTTTTTTGCGGCGTATGCGCTCGTAAAGAATATCGCATCGAACTCGGCAGAGTTTGCGGCTATGACGAACTGTTGGATGATATTGAGGTACAGTTCGGCACGGAGGGGAGATACGATTTTTACTGTATGGCTGAATGAAGCAAAGAGTTCTGCATCATCCTTTTCCTTTCCGGCAAGACGAGTCATGGCGATTTTCATTATCTATATTTTGTCAGGAGAATGGATTAATATGCTTCTCGTCCCCAGGAAGAAAGATTTTAGTATATCAGCAGAAAACTAGCATTAGAGCAACACCGCGGTGGAAAACTCGACAGTGACCATATCGTTTTTATGGCTGGTGGTTGTTCCGGAAGTGTATATGGTTACCCTGTGACAACCGTATCTGCACCTGCGGCTGTTGACGACGCAGCTTCCACAGTGAGCGTAATCGTCGTGGACTGATCATCGATATTCTCAGACTTCAATGCATCAGCAAGCACATGAGCAACATTCACACCCTACCATTCACTTACATTGAACAGAACTTTGGCTGATAAATCAGTATATTTCCCATTATTGCTCAGCCGGATTTCATTTCTGACCGCACCGACATTGAAAACCCTACATTGGATGCTAGATAACCAGATAGTACTGACCCAGAGCCATGTTTTTCCGTCACCGTCTTCGACAGCGATATCTCATATCTGTCGTCAGTTATGCTGGCTGCTCCGTTCTTGAGATAATTCATTCCGAAAAGATACCCCTGGATTGAATCAAGGTTACCTGTTGCAATTCCTGTCAACGTATACCTTTCACCCCGCACAATCGGCGATGAGTCCGCGGCAGAGGGCACTCTTGTTAATATACTCATGACTAGTACAAAAGGAACGACTATATAAATGTTCTTCTTACGTTTATTCGAGTTGCCTCGGGATTCTCCCCAGTTACGAAAGACGGGTACACTTCAAGCGATAAATACATATAAAACAACCAAAATCGGAGACAGTGATTTCTGAACTGTAACGCTCTATACTTCAAATCCAGATGCGGGAGAATATACCGTTACCGTCGGCCAGCTCTCTCTGGTAACCTCGAATGTTCCTCCTATTGAAGCAGCTCCAGTCAGTCCAATGGAAGTTCTAACCGCAGTACCTACCGTGGCTCCTACAGCAACCGCAACTACAACACTGATGCCCGGATTCGGTATAGTTGCTTTGCTTGGTCTTGAAGCGGTTTTTCTCTTCCTCAGAAAACAGACCATTAATAATTTAAAAAAAGTGAAAATCCATGAAAATGGGTTTTTTCCGTTTTTACTGTGCAATTACAGAGGATATTTCGGACTTGATGATCTCGAGTCTGCGGACCGGGAAAACCGGCTTGCAAACTTCGAACATCTTCTTGGAAATCTCGCCTTTGAGCATTGCATTGACGAAGCCACTGAAATCGTTTTCCTTGGCGCAGTCTTCGACGACCTTGACCATGTTTGCGCGGATCTCCTGTGCCTGTGCAAGTCTTGCGTGGCTGATAGTGAATCCAGTAATGGTTACCTGGATCTGTTTGTTGGAGCCTATTGGAGTGACGGTGATGGTAGAGTCGATACGGGTTGTCCGACGTTTCATCATCGCACGGATGAACTCTTTTGCCATCTCGTGACCGTGGATGGTCGTGTATGCTGCATCGCCTGCAACTTCAGAGATCTTGAAGGATACGCGAATGCTCTGTTTGGAGTAGTCCGGGATAAGCTCGCCAAGACTGACAGTTAAAATACGGCCCGGAATGTTTTCCGGATCGGAGGAGATAACTTCTCCGATTAACTGTTTGCCGAGGAATTCCGGTGCATAGACCTTGAACCAGGTCTTTGCTTTCCCTCCCTCAAGCTTGCGTCCACCGCTTGCTTTCTTTCTTGCCATGTTTGTTTCACCTTACTTTTTTGTTGTTTTTGTGTTGGCAGATTCATGTACCCGCCATGCGATGGATAAATTCATCAGATAATCATCAACGGTTGCAAGCACGGTCCGGGGAGATGTCCCTTCAACCACTGCTTTCACCGTATTTCCCTCAGCGCTGCACTTCATATATCCAGCATTGTCCGGGGATAATGCTTCGGCAATCTTGTCTGCGACCTCCATCTTCGAGATGATGATGCCTTTGATGTTCATGCAAACTCCGGAATGGTCTTGAGGAACTCGTCATAACACGCGCAGGGAAGTTCTCCGCCTGCACGTGTCTTGTGTCCTCCTCCTGCTCCACCGAACTTTTCAGCGGAGGTTTTCATGAACTGTTCGAAGTTGACGTCATATCCCTGCGGCGCACGTGCGGAGACCTTCAGGAACTCTGGAGACTTCCCGAGGACAACGACCGGTCCATCTTCAGAAACCGCGAGAAGATCCGCTACATCGGATGCGGCATCGGCATCGGCTACCTCATAGACATGGGAAGCTACCTGTTTTGCCGATGCGGCATTTTCAATGATGTGTTTTCTGAATGAGGAAGTGACATTCCAGGCTTCTTCCGCCCGGCTTGTGTCGCCGCATGCGACGGAAAATCCCAGGTCCGCGTGACCGGATTTTCCGCATGCATCAAGAACGGCGGTAAGTGAATGAGCATCCTGTATCGTTTCACGAAGCAGTTTCCAGCTGTCTCCGTAGATCATCAGCAGTGCTTCGAATGATGCGGACGAACGTGCGATGATTTCCGACAGGAACATTCTTGCGTATGCATCGTCTTCTGTGGTATTCTGACACAGAAGCTCGAACTTTTCAGCAACGGCTGTGTTTCCGGAAATACCCGGCAGATAGGGAAGGGATGCGATTTCGATCTGTTCCCTGGTGGTTCTGCCCGGCAGATGAATGCCTTTTGCGGGCATGATGAGATTGTCTCCGCCGGCTTCATCGATGATGGTCTTGTTCATTCCGGTTACCTGCTGGTTGTCGCCGATGATGCCTACCATAACGAGGCCAGCAAGGTCCCGGTTATCACGGTTCATGGCCACGGCGACCAGATAGACGCAGCCCGCTGCTGAGAGTTCCATCTCTCCGTCCATTCCTTCAAGACGCGGGTTCATATGAAATGTGTTTTTGGCGTAGGGCACGTGATGATCAATAATAATCGTCGATTCCGGCATATCCGGAATCGAGGATCCCAGGTCGCAGAGCACCGATATCTCCGGCCGTTTGATATCCTCGAGAGCCAGGTAGGGAAGGAAACGCAGTCTGAACGCGATATCCCCCCGTTTCAGTGCAATACAGAGAATCGCTGCAGCTGCTATGCCATCTGCATCATGATGGGAATAGACATCCACATAGTCCATGGTACGCAGGCGATCTGCAATTCGTGTAGCGGTTTCGGTAAGCGACATTGGTGATCAGTACTGATGAGTTTATCTGGAGAGAAGAATCTCTGCTGTCTCCGGGGAGTATGCCCAGTCTGCTGGAATTTTTCCGCTGCCGGTGTAGTATTTCACGAGTCTTCTGATCTTTGCTTCGGTCAGCTGGAGCTGGCGTTTGTTGTGAAGGTCGTGGTTGTTCTCAACTAAGTGTTTTCTCATACCGAGAGCCTTGTGCATCAGGTTTCTGAGATCTTCTGGGATCTCGTCTGCCATGTTGTTCTCGATGATGATCTTGTTGATCTTCTTGCCGGTTGCAAGCTTTACATCCGGAACTCCGTGCTTGTCACGGAGAACAAGACCAATTGCT
>JAZUDC010000017.1:0-9296 GCA_045639425.1 Methanocorpusculum sp. | reverse complement strand
CAACCGGTCTCATGACACTCCTTGAGAATCTTGTAGATCATACGTCTCGTAGGTCATACGTTCAGAGACTTGATAACTCTCGGCAAGGTCAGGTGCAGATTTTTTCTCTTATGATGAAGCATGATGTTATTCTGGTCTCTCTGCGTCGGTTTTTTCACATATGATAATTCGGTAGAAAGAGCATATTTCTCCCCTAAAATAGATAGATTATTATTATAGGTCTGTAAAATTTTTTGAAATATAAACGAACTATCGCTGTATTTCAAAAACCGATCATAAAAATGGATCTGATTGGAAAAAAATCACTGAACTAATTTGGGGATAACACACCCTTATCTCCTTCAGCGACCTATAGCAGAGTATCATGTCGATATCCATCACCAAAATGCACGGAAACGGCAACGATTTCATCATCATCGAGGGGATGGTCGAAGTCGTCATCCCTCCGGAAATGAAACCTGAATTCGCCAATGTCTACTGCGACCGTGAGTTCGGCATCGGTGCGGACGGCGTGCTGTCCCTCAAAAAACAGGACGGCGAAAAGGCTGTCAGAATGCAGCTATTCCAGCCACACGGCAGCGAAGCGGCAATGTGCGGCAACGGCATCCGCTGTCTTGAGAAATCCGCCTTCGACAAGGAACACGCAAAGACCGACAGTTTCAAGGTCGAGACAAAGGCAAGCATCCTGTCCGTCCGCAGCAACTACGACGGCGACTACATGGTTTCCATTGATATGGGTAAAGCGGTGTTCGGCAAGGATGAAATTGCTATCCGCACGTATGAACGCCGCGTTGAAGGAGAAACACAGTTGTCCGGAACCGGTACTACTGCCGCGGCCCTGGCGGCATCCACCAGGAAACTCATTTCCAGCAAGACCGTCCATGTAACGACCGTCTGGGGACAGCTCGATCTCAAAGTGGGTGGTAAGATACCGGTCACGACCGGACCGGCCGAGACCGTGTTCGAAGGCAAAATCGTCTTCTGATTTTTACCATATCTATTTTCAGCGCAGAGGGGAGTATGGACAGCCGGAATATCCTGGGAAAGGTAGGCGATCTGGTTCTGCACGAGGTGTTCGGGTGGAAAGCCCCTGAACTTGCCTGGCTCATCTTTTCCATTGTCGCAATAGGCGTTGTCTCCGTCCTCACCGATGATACCGTCATCGGCATCATCTCCGCGCTTGCGGGAATAACTTCCGCGATTCTGACCGGAAAAGGAAAACCGTCCTGCTACCTCTTCGGTGCCATATATGCAATAACCTATACCATCATTGCCTTCCGTGCGGCCTACTACTGTTCATTCGTCCTGGAACTCATCTATATCATTCCACTCGAGTTGATCGGGTTCTATGTCTGGGTGAAAAACATGAACACCGAAACCCACGAAATCGACAAGCGCCGGATGAAGAACCGGACGCGACTTCTGGTTTCCCTGGTCATTCTCTCCGCCACGGTATTTAGCGGTCTTCTGATGCAGATACTGACCAACGACCCGAGGCCATTCCTCGATAGTTTCACAACCGTCACCATGGCAGCCGCCATGCTCCTCACCGTCCTG
Organism: Methanocorpusculum sp.; assembly: GCA_045639425.1. Lineage (GTDB taxonomy): Archaea > Halobacteriota > Methanomicrobia > Methanomicrobiales > Methanocorpusculaceae > Methanocorpusculum. Next base: position 7,739 of record JAZUDC010000017.1, on the reverse strand, counting down.
CGGTTTTCCGAGCAGTGGATCATCTGGATTGCAGTCAATGCCCTGGGTACCGCCCTCTGGCTCATGGACTTCATCTCCAACGGCACGAACGGCGCCGTCCTTGTAATGTGGAGCCTCTATCTGACAAACTCCATCGTCATGTGCATCAGATGGTATAAACAAACGAAAAATACCATCCCACAATATTCTGCTGAAAAATATCTATAGTTTTTATAGGAATCCTGTCAATAACTATATATATTATGGACATCCGCAAGATTCAGATGACCGGCGGTTCGTCCTTTGTTCTTTCCCTGCCAAAGAACTGGGTCCGCGATCTCGGCATCAAGAAAAATGATCCAATCGGTGTCGTCACGTGTGCCGACGGAACCTTGCTCATAACCCCCAATATCAACTACAACAGCACAGCAAAGACGAAAGAGTTCAAACTCAAGAACTATCCAGAACCGGAATCCCTGCTGCGGTCGCTCATCGGCGCCTACATCAGCGGGTTCACCACCATCAGAATAACTTCTCCCACCCGTATTCCATCTAAGGTGCGGCAGGTGGTCCGGAAATTCACCCAGATGACCATCGGCCAGGAGGTGGCGGACGAAGCGGACAATGTGATTATACTCAAGGATATCCTCAACCCGACGGAAATGCCGTTCAGTACCACCATCCGCCGGATGTACGTAATCGTCAAGGCCATGCACGGGGATGCGCTTTTTTCCCTCGAACAAGGCAAACGCGAACTGGCTGAGGATGTCGCCTCGCGTGATACTGATGTCGACCGTCTACACTGGCTTATCCACCGCCAGTTCTCCCTGATCACCGAGAATCCGGCGCTCGCCCACCGAATGGAAATCACCCCGCGGGAAGTATCGACCTATTACCAGACATCCCGCATCATCGAGCGTGTCGGCGACCATGCGGTCATGATTGCCGAATCCGTGCTGGTTCTCATCGACAACAACGTCGACCATGCCCTAATCTCGAAACTGACACGTGCAGGCGAGCAGTCGATTGCCATCTTCAACAAGGCGGTGCAGGAAATTTTCAACGGCAGTATCGCTGGCTCCAACCGCATCATTGCGGATGCCGAGAATCTGGAAGCGCTGTTCCATTCGTTCAGCAACTCGACGGTGGCCATGAAGGCAGACAAAGCGGTCGCCACCACCCAGATCATGCAGAGCATCCACCGTATCGCGGAATATAGTGCAGATATCGCGGAAATCATCATCAATAAGATCGTCGCCGACGATTCGGACAGATGAACGTGCCAAATCTGCAGTTTCCCGACTACTCCAAAGAGGTAAGTGAGGGGACCGTACCTGCACCGGTGATGAAACAGTTTCAGGATTTCGTCTTCGGGTATTATGAGCAGTACGGTCGGCACGACATGGCGTGGCGGCATACAACCGATCCATACCTGATAACCGTCTCTGAAATCATGCTGCAGCAGACCCAGGTCACGCGGGTCGAAACCATCTATCCGGCCTTCATTGGAAGATTCCCGACCATCGAATCCCTGGCAACGGCGACGGAAGCCGATGTGCTTGCCGCATGGCAGGGTATGGGATATAACCGACGGGCGCTGTCGCTGCAAAAACTCTGCCGGATTGTGCAGAACGAATATGGCGGCATGTTCCCCGAAAATCCGGAAATCCTGATAAAACTGCCCGGTATCGGACCTGCCACCTCCTGTTCAATTGCGGCCTTCGCCTTCAACCGTCCAGTCGTCTTCATCGAGACAAACATCCGGAGAATCTTCATCCACTGCTTCTTCCGAAACCGGGAAACGGTCGACGATGCCGACCTGCTTCCCATCATTGCCGCCGCACTTCCAGCAGACAGGTCACGCGAATGGTACTGGGCACTAATGGACCTTGGGTCCGCCATGAAACCCGTTGTCGGCAATCCGAACCGGAAAAGCCGGCAGTACGAGAAACAGTCCGCGTTCGAAGGATCGATGCGGCAAGCACGGGGTACAATCTTGAAACTAATGATTGCGCAGAAGTCCGGCAGCGCCGAAATCCTCGCCAAAGACCTCGGTCTGCCGGCAGACCTGGTCAGGGGAATCCTTGATACCATGACTGCGGAAGGATTCTTTGTCCGAGATGCTAGGGGGATGTACCGCATCCGGGACACTGCAGACTAGAGGATTCCTGCAGCTGTTCCTGTCCGTCCTGACACCGAAACCCCACCTGTTTTCCACGCTATTTCAGAATACATTTTATGTGTGAAAATAACATCTCCTCTTGTATGATTGTGAAAAAAAATTCATTATTATTGGTGCTTTATTGGTGCTGTCGCGCTTGTCTCTATTGGATGCGTGTTGGCAGCAGGATGCACATCCGGCGGTACGGATGATATCGTCGGTAAATGGACAATTGATCCCAACAAAACACTCGATTCTCTTGTCGCAGCCTCAGGAAGCAGCGGCTGGTCCGCAGAACCTGCAGCCGGAAAAAACATGGAGGGAGGAGAGACTCAAGGCTAGTGACGAATACATCGAGCTCAAAGCTGCTAGAACGATCGCATCCAGCTCGGAATTATTTAACCCGTTCGATGGGTTGAAGTGGTCCAAGGTATTGGACACCCAGTATCGCATCTCATCATCAAGCGGTCTGTCATATGATCTACCATATGAATCCAGATATCTGATTATCCCAATCGACTCTTACAAATTCTATCTGAAGAAGTTTTAATTGGAATTGTTAGAATGGTCGAAGCGGAAACTCCGGCAGACAACGTCAGCACAACCCTCATCTCGATGGCAGCACATGCTGCGGGATACAAACCGGTCATGCGTAGAAGCAAGATCTCCAACATCTGCTTCTGTCACAACGACGCTATGACGGCAACAGCCATGTCAGAGCTCATGAAGAAAATCGAACACGTTGTCCAATCTCCATTCTTCGATCAGACTGGACGAAGTGGGAGAACATCGTCGCACTGCAGGATTCTCAAACTGCTATTTAACGGTACCTATTCATTCGACTGTGCCTACCGCGAAATAGGTACGAAACAGAAAGGCATCGATCTCACACCGGAGGAAGCCGCCCATGCGTTCCTCGAACTGCACCGGCAGGGCAGGTATTCCCCGGGGAGATACCAACCTCAGCATGGAACAGATTACTGAGACCACCCGCATCATCCGCAATTCCGGATTCAACGGATATCATCATCTATGACTACCAGAAATACGACAGCAAGCCGTGGAATCCACAGCGGATCATTGCGGAGCTGGTCGACGGTGACATACACGGGAATGCGGACCGCATCCCTCAGAATGCCTGCAATCGTGCGAATATAGGGAGAGAGCAGGGCTGAATCCCGAGACAGACCGGTTCGTCGACGTCGATAATAGCCGTATCAGAGGTCATGACCCAGAATATGCAGAAGTTTGCGGGCTATCTGCAGTTTTCCGTGCTTGACCGGATCGACCGAGGAATCGTCAAGGTCGAATCCGATAAGGTCGATGGATGCCGCACCGAGTTCGTTGGCAGCGAAAACCCCCCGGTCACCGTCCGAGAATCCGCCGAAGTTGTAGACATGGGGCACAGGAGCGGCCTGCGTGGTGCCGACAACCGGACCTTTCATCTTCGGCACCCAGGACTGGACAAGCGGCATGTTGTCACCATGGGCATGAACGGCAAGAAGAGTACCGATCGCATTCATTGCAAGGACATTGTCGTCCAGTCCATCGAGATCAGTGAACACGATATCAGGGACGATTCCATGCTGGTAGAGGACACGGGCTGCTGCATCGGCCGCAATGATACAACGATCGGAAAAATCGGTTTTCGCAATGTCCTGAGACAGGGTAGGAGCATTGCCGCAGACGATGACCGAATTCCCTCTGATCTTCCGATCAAGGAGATCGATATCGTCGCGGGGCAGAAGAGTGGAAAGTAGGATCGCCGAAGATTCGTCATCTTCACGGGAAAACCCGAAATAGGCCAGAATACGGTGGTAATAGGGTTCCCAATCAGCGAATTTCATGGTTTATAGTACTGAATTCATGTTTTCGGCTCCAGCTCGCCTTCATCCTTGATGCCGACGGCTCTCTCAAAGTATCCCATGGCCGGCTCCGCAACCATATCCAGAAGCGTCCCTTTATCCGCGGCGAGCACGAATGCCGCCAGCGGAATCGAAAGGGCCGCCATGGTCGCATGACCGCCTGCCGATGCTCCTGGAATCTTGGAAAACGCCTCTCTCATGACATCGCCCAGATGCAGGCGGATATCACGGTTTCTGCCGGAACAGACGATAGCGGTGTCGGTGATGCCGTATACCAGCGCCGTATTGACCCCTTCAAGGTTCAGGAGCATGTCCGCCGCCTGCGGCAGTGCGTCACGATTCCGGATATAGCCGACGTTCGAGAACAGGTATCCTTGGCGGACCTGGGCATTTGTGATGGCCTTGCCGATGATATCGAGGGTTTCCTGCGACATTGACGGAGTCATGACAATTTCAAGCATGGCCTTGTCGGTGAATGGCAGGAGGAAAGCCGCATTATGCAGGTCCTGCGGGAGGATATTGCGCTGGAACTCATTGGTATCAGAACGGATTCCATAGAAGAGAGCGGTCGCCACCTTAGTGGTCAGCGGGAGGTAAAGTTCCTGCATGTACTGCGTCATGATGGACGAAGTAGCCCCCGCTTCCGGTTGGATATCGACGAAAGTCGGCTGAACAACACGAGAAACGCCTTCTTGGCTGTGGTGGTCGATGACAATCTCGATCGGCGTATCCGCCGGCAGATCATTGTTCACGCCGGATCCGGGACAGTCGACCAGCGCCAGATGGTCGCATTCGGCCAGAATCTCTGGCGTCAGGTGTTTCATCTTGATTTCCAGCATATTGACGAAGGCACGGTTCTCTTGGTGACCAACATTGCCTTCGTAGATGATATAGCACTGCAGCTTACCGGCCGAAGCGTCTTCAGCGATCGAAGAGAGTGCCATTGCGGCGGAAATCGCATCCGGATCTGGATTCTTATGCGTGATGATACCTAGGATCCCACTCCAGCCCGAAAGCAGGCGCTGCAGGCGCTGGGCATTTCGGGACGCACGCAGTGTCGCCATATGGCTGAGTGCGGACTTGGCGAACACCATCTGGGGATAGAGAACAACGTCGGCACCGTTGTCCGCCAGTTCATCCGTCGAGAACAGGTCAACCGCACGGGCGATGATGTTTGTCTGCGGGTACTGCTCATGCAGATACTTTACGGCCGCGAGGTTCGCATCCTTGTCCGACGAAAGGATGAAAACTACTTCCGGTTCCGGCATCTTTTTGTAGAGCTCCACATCCGTCATATCACCCTCCATCACCTGGTGGCGGTGGTCACGCAGATCTTGGAGGCGGGTCGAGTCGTTGTCGATGATGAGCAGATTCTCATCGGCCTCGCCGAGTTCTTCAATTATATTGGATCCGATACTGCCGCACCCGAGTATTACATATTTTATCTTCTGGGGACTGCGGATAGGCGTAGCTGCTGCTTTCTTTGATGAGTCCTTGGCCGGTTTAGCAGAGTCCGATGCAAGTTCAGTCTGGTCAGCTTTCTTTTTTGCCATACCTTACGTTTTTGTTTTGTAATGGTATAAAAGACACCCTGACGGACGGCAAAAAACCGATAATTCAAAAGTTATATATAGTGTGGAGATCAACTTACTATGTTACATCATAAATGTGTGGGCCCGTGGCTTAGTCAGGCATAGCGTCGGACTCTTAATCCGAACGTCGGGGGTTCAAATCCCTCCGGGCCCGTTTTTTTTTTAAGTTTATTTTTCTGTTTTTTGCGTATTTTATGGTTATCTTCACTTTTGACATTTGCACATAGAATTTCACTCTAAATGTTAAGATTTTAATGTGATTTTTCTGAGATTTCCGTAAATTAACCATTTTTGGAAAGTTTCATAAGTATTTTCCACATGCCTATGATATGACTGACCCCTATCCGTGGTTTTAGTATTTATAGTATAGGATTACAGGATTTCTGTACCGTTTCCTGTGAATAGAAGCAGTTTGGATCTGGGTAATTTAGGGTAAGTAAATATTAACGAAGATAAGAACGCGCGACAGAAAGAGGCTATGAAGCTGTGATTGGTTTTCACTCATTAGATCTATTATTGATTTGAAACAATTACTCAATAAATAGAAATACCTCCAGTAAAGAAAACCACAAGGAAGACTGCTATCAAGAAAACAACCACAAAGAGCGCCGTGAAGGATCCGGTAGTGAAAAAGACGGCTACGGCATACTCCAAGTTTGCAGGGAAACTCGAATATTTCGGTATAAAATCTAAATTCTGACACATGTGCCCTATTTGTTGAGCAAAAGATCAGAAATAATCCCGATAGAATCAACCGAAGTTCATTTTACATTTTTCCGAAGAATGATTTTAACCCGAATACAAATCTTCCATATCTTAGAGAGATTCTTGTTTCAATGACCTTTGAAAAATCCTTAGTACTATTCAAATGGCATCCAAGGGAGACTGTATTAAAGGAATTGTCAAATGGAATACAAACCGGCAGAATGCTACCAGTGGGACTTCGCAGCCTGGAACTGTCGAAGTCTTTTTTGAATTCGCATATCGGTTATGGGTGCAAACTGGATGTATAGAAACGATGATAAACCGTATGCACCTCGCAAACTATCCTTTGCAACAGTAAACAAGGCATATTTTGAACATCAGGAATTATTGGAAATGTGCGGTGTTTCTGATGTTAAAACACACAAGCTCCCAGCTATTGTTGCTGAAAATGTTGAAATATCAGGTGGCTTACGTACTTCACTAGATTATTGGTTCAATGACTAATGAAGAACAAATAGAATTTTGTGAGACATACGAGTAATGAATCCAGATAAACGTTCCCAAATCGTATGGAATGAGGTGTAGAAAAGTGTGGAATTAGAAAAAGAAGAGGAAGAAGATGGAAATGAAGAGACTAATATTAAGATTAAACGGCTCCTCAATACAGCTGTTTCAAAGGATGAATTGGCATTCCTGGGATCACTTGGATCGGCTTTGAATTCTCTCGTAAAGTCAATTATGGATTCTCAGAATCTACTGCTGCAGAATGTGCATTCTTTCAGCAAGAATTATGAAGGCAGATGTCAGATTTACGGTACAAGAATTCGTAAGGCCCTCCCTAAGGGGAGCAAGCAATTCTCATATCCCTTTAGTGCACGGGACATCATCAAAAAAGGAGACTTGAATGATATCTATAAATCAACCCAAGGAGTTGACGGATGGAACTCATTGTCTTTGTGTCCCATGCATGCGGCAAAATACCTATATTGTTCGAAAAATCTGAACGGATTCATCGATCAGATAATGAAAATCGATATTCTCCATTATAATCTTTCAAAAAAATACGGCAAAAATGGCCTTTTTTCACTTGTTTTAAGATGTTTCTCGATGGAGTGTAGTGTATATTGATTATTTTTGAGTGGTGTATTAATGCCATGCAACTAAATTTTTTATCACCTGCCCCACTCCGAACATGAAATTTAAGCCTTCAGTCTCATTTTTTTTCTGTGGGGTTTTTTATCTCTACATCAGTTTATTGAGAATTATTGATCCGCGCGTCCTGTTCCAGCGAAGGGTTCGTTTCTCGCTCTAGTTTTTCCCTTACGGCGTGGTGTAACCCTGCTACTTCTGTGAAATTATCTACATTACGATGGATTAATTGTCTGATAATCCAAGCCTCATCTCTATCATACATTTCAGCCAGAGATTTGATTTTAT
>JAZUDC010000016.1:0-28000 GCA_045639425.1 Methanocorpusculum sp. | reverse complement strand
CGATCTCATCTATCCCGATCCCAGATAGCCGCGAAAGCCCGGGCAGAAGCAGCGCAGAAAGCCTATAACGATCTATCCACGACAACATCCCTCAGCCATGCCGAGATCCTTGAAACAGATTGGAGTGAAGAAACGAACATGGTATGACTGGATAAGTAAAGGATACATTACGATTAGGTGAGTGCGGAGTGCAGTCTAATTACAATGTCCCTTCATAGATACTATTAACTAACTGTATGTAAGGAGAAAATGCATTGTACTTTTCATTGCACCTTGCACTTTTTTTCCTCCGTTCTGATGTTCCTCTCTAAAACAGAAGAACAACAGTCTAGACACACGACGACAAATGTCCTGATCCATCTCATCCAATACGCAAAGTCACAAAATATCCATAATGCGGGTGAATGGGCTGAATCAGCGCTAGAGTCAGCTAAATCCGATCCTGAGATAACAACCAGCGCGTTCATGAAGGCACGCATGATCCGCAACCGAAACCGCCGCATTGCGGGCAAATTCCTCTTCCAAAATTGGGCGCGCGCAGTCGGGATCGAAATCCCCGAAGGAGCGCGCGAGCTGGAGATGTATATGCGGCGGCACAGTCTAGTAGTCCGGAGGTTCTATGACGAGGTCGCAGCGGGGTATGAATGCTGTAAGAAGCGGGCCCGCATCGCAGGTGAAGTTCTCAGAAGTGTGTTCATCGGATGGGAACTGAGAGATGAAGAGAAGGTCAATCGTAAACCACCAAAGCCAATACCCAAATCATCATCTCCTCCCCATCGTGTGAAAGACGGTCTGCAACGATATAATGAGTTCATGAGTAAGTTATTCAGTTCTGACCCTTGAACGTCTCTAACCCCTTGTTTTTGCTTCTGAGAAGAGCGTAGGCTATCTACGTTTAATTGGTTTTTTGATGGACACACACGACTTGAGTGCATGATCCGGAGCTGGATGATGATGATATTCACCTTTGACTCAGGTCGGGCCGGCCCGACTTGATATCTTTCCACTGATTCTTCCGGCTGGCAGCTGAGGAACATTTCCATGCAAGCCCGAACCCCTACCTAAACACATCAGCTCGACCATTTAACTTCATTGCAGGCGTTCCGTGGTCTGGCATGCGCCATGCCGAAACTCATGGATACCGATCTTCAATGTCTTCACAGATTCGTCCGATTTCCTCATCTCCTTTATTCTATGTTTTTATAGTATGAGTTGCAAATAGTGGCAACAAGACTTTTTTAAAAAAGGAGAAATCCTCAGGATTCTGACTTTTTTCGGATGTGAGTTTCAGGGGTATCAGATCATAATGTAAAATCCAGACCACGGAACACGTGATGAATAATATTAGAATTTGACAAGAATACTAAATCTCTTCAATATTCCTTACAGAAAAGGTGATAAATCACAGGTGAGGAAAGATGGCAAAGTCACCTGTGATTAAGTGTTAGATGTTCTTCAGCGCCGTGGGGAACGACCGCGAAAAGCCAACGACGCAAAGGATACTATGCTGCAGTAGCTGATAAATCCTTCAACATCCCCTCCCGAGCCTATGAGTATATGGTAAACGGCAAGAGTGCGATTGAGTGGATTATGGAACCTATGCGGTCACCCGTGATGACGACAGTGACATTGTGAATGATGCGAATGACTGGGCTGAGGAGCATGGCAATCCACGGTATATCTTAGATTTACTCCTGAGTGTGATTACGGTGAGTATGAAGACGATGGAAATTGTTGAGGATTTGCCGAGATTTGAGTGCTGATGGCGAAGGAACCCAAAATAGGAGTAAACCACAGGTTGGAGAGAAGGAAACCACCCGTGGTGTATGGTGATGTCTATTGCGTATGAATAACCCTACGCCGTGGACTGACTGACTTCGTGACAACCATGACATAACCACGACGCAAGTTATACTTATGCTGTATACCCCGATAAGTATTACTCGTTAATTATCCGCCTAAGTTTATGCTATTCACAATTTGAAAATAGAAAGTGGGGTGTGTGGAGTAGCACCCCTGCAGAAAGAATACAATAATGTCAACGCCGTGCTCACGACGCCCCTACTGTTTTGTTTGTGACGAGTGATTATGCCGATCTGGTACACCATCACAACGAAGGCAAAAAAGCACGGCAGCAGCAGCCAGAACCTGCCGAAGAACCTGATTATGATGCGGAGGGGATGGCCCCCACAACTAATTTTGAAAAGGTGATTTTGAAATGAGGAAAATCATATCCTTATTGCTTGTTTTTCTATTTATTACATCCGTATCAATCCCGACGGTAACCGCCGAGCCGGCACCGATTGCACCGATAGGGGTCGCGGTCGCCCCCGCAATGGGAGAGGTCATTATTGGCGGTATCGAGTTACTAACGATGGGGGTTGTCGGTATTAGTGCGGTGCCGTTGCCGCGGGCCTCTAGAGCCCAGATGCTCATGCAAGCTTGGAAGAAGCCGCAAAATCCGTCCACAATGCATGGACGGGGTGGTTTGCTGGTCTTTCTGGCTGGATTGATGTCACGAGTGAAGACGGTGAAAGACTTCTTGCATCCCGTCTTGCTCTGTATGATCACGCACCTGCCGGCCCTGATGGGAAGAAGAAAGGTGAATGGTTCTTTAAAGTCAAGCGTGATGGCGACACCCTTAAGATTAAGGAAGTAAACAAGAACGGTATGAACGAAGACCAAGCTGTGGAGTTCATGAACCGACCGGGGGGGGAAGAAGGATGTACTTGCTATCAATGAGGATGTTGCCAAGGAAGCAGGCGGTAAAGTCGGCAATGGAAAATTGGGAAAAATACAAAGACCTCACAAGCAGGGGAGAGGATATTTTAAGCATTACCATCCGAATGGTGATCACAGCATACATTTGTTTGTATTGGATGTGAGATGTTTCACAATGGCTCATGGGCGAGGGAGCTTACGTTGTTTGAAAATCTGGTAGAGGTAATGTTTGACTATCCACCATATCCTCCCTACGGTATTCAGCAGACAGGGAAGATTGTTGAACTGAAAATACGCGAATCCGCACGTGACCGTTTTTTGGTCCGAGAGCGTTCACGCTTAGAGGGGCTCCATTTTGACCCCGTGCAGGCCCGTGATAAGAGACTCATCAATTTGGGAAAGCAGTGTAAAGAAATCGGCGTTGATATTCCTATAGACCCGCGGTTTATCGATTAACACCATTCAATTTTTTTGTGCGGAACGTAACACATACGGACCAGCACCGTATCAACATTAGCATACCCACGCCTATGCTGGCATTCATTTTGCGTGGTATGCAATATTGCGTATTTTAAATCTTTGTTATATGTGCTCTGATAGGCGAATAAGCCTCTCTATCAAGGGCATGCAAATATTTTGCGCATAATCAGTTGATTTCCGACATGTCAATCGAATCAGCGGCATCAATCGCTTCACCGAAGGTATCCTCCTGCAGGGCGGATGCCATCTTTTCGGTCAGGTCACGGTCATGCAGCACATCCAGTACGCGCTCGAGGTACGGGTCAAGAATCTTGCAGTCCCGCATATCGAGGATATTGGTGTATTCACGAAGGGAGGTCGCCGAAATACCAAGATTCTTGGCGATGTCCTTCTGGGTCATACCCTTCTTCTGGAGCTTGCGCAGTTCCTCCTCCTTGAACGGCATCTTGAAATCGTTGCCCCGGAACAGCTTGAGCTGGATACGCGCACGCGAAATCGTCTTCGACAGCCTCTCATCTCCGAGACTGCGAGCGATCTCTGTATCGTTCCTGCCGGCATAGTACAGATTGATGATACGGGCGAGCTGAATCGGCTCCAGGCTGGTCTTGAAGATGCCACGGTCCTTGACCTCGTGCATGATCAGGGCGATTTCACGCTCGACCGCTTCCTGGTCGCGGAGCGTGCCGTGAAGGGTACTACGTTCCTCGACAATCTTGGTCTTATTGGTCAGAGTCGAGAACAGGTTCAGCAGTTCTTTCTGAGTTTTCATCTGCGGTTTCGTTGCCATGGTATTTATGCGAAATCAATTGTCTCAAAACTATATAATGATTCTGAAAATAACCGCAGAATTCCAGGGTAATCGAGTCCAATTTATCCGCGGATGTTCCGCGGGAGATAGAAAATATTTACCCGATCCGTCCGTATATCTACCCCACATGAAGAGAATACTCATCGGCATCTTTGCGGCACTGGTCATTCTCGGTGCAATCGTCGGCGCAGAATGCACATCAACACCTGCGGCGGTACCTCATACACCGGCACCGGAACGAGAAATTCTGGAAAACACTGCAGCCCTCATCTATGTGATCGCCGCGGAGAAAGAATCGGGAGAGGACATGGTCATCTCCGACCTGTCCATCAATACGACCCAGTCTATGCTGCTTGCCGAATCCACATCAGAACCATTCACGAAGGATTCGACGGAGAAGCAATGGATATCGAAGAGAACGGTACACTGATGGTGCACCGCGATAACAGTGATGTCGAAGAGGTCATTGCCGCAAACTGCATGGTCATCAACTAGAAACAAGTCAAAATATAATTACCATCCAAACAAAATATATGAACAGGACAGAGAAATTCCCCTGTAAAAAATCATTTATCATCACCGCCTATGACCCATAATCGAAGAAACTCTAGTTTCTCTTTTAACAACCGTGAGAATACTCGCTGTATTGAACAACTTGACCGGAAACTCGCCAATCTCGGTATCCGCATCAAGGACGAGGATACCCGGAAAGTCACCGGAGAAGTGTTTGATGAGCAAACGCTCCTGTCCCTCTACAAGCTGGTCCAGAAAAAAGTCATCAGTTCACTGGGTGGGACAATCTCTTCCGGGAAAGAGGCGAACGTCTTTTTGGCTGGCAGATCAGATGAGGCTGAAGCAGCGGTGAAGATCTACCGTATCAGAACCGGAAACTTCACCCGCATGAGTGAATACATCGTGGGAGACCCGCGATTCTCAAGTATCCGGCACTCGCACAAGGACGTGATTTTTGCATGGACAAAGAAAGAGTTCAGCAATCTGTCCCGGGCAAAGGATGCGGGCCTTTCTGCCCCCATGCCGTACACATTCGACCGCAACATCCTCATTATGGAGTTCATGGGTGAAAACGGCATACCCTACCCGCAGATGCGGCAGATACTGCCGAAAGAACCGGAAGAGACCTACCTGGATGCGATAGCGATTATCAGAAACCTGTACCAGAATGCGAAACTCGTCCATGGTGACCTCTCGGAATACAACATTCTAACCGGACCCGAGGGACTTATCCTCATCGACATGGCGCAGGCGGTCACCCCTGACCACCCAAAGGCGTACAACTTCCTCTTCAGGGACATTGTGAGCATCAACCGGTTCTTTGAAAAGAAGTGTGAAATACAGGACCCGTATGAGATTTTCCGAGATATCATCGGAAAAAAGTTCTTCGAAATTTAAACCAGGAATATAGAGAAAACATGACACAGGAAGTTAGGATTCCAGACGACAGAATCGGTGCAATCATCGGCAAGAACGGAGAAAACCGGAGAAACCTCGAGAAAGCGCTGCAGGTAAGCATCGATGTCGACAGCCAGACCGGCCTCATCTCCGTCACCAACGAGGACGATGTCGTGGCAGAACTCAGATCCATCGAAGTCATCAAGGCCATCGGCCGCGGTTTCTCGCCGGCACGCGCCAAGAAACTGCTGGAGAATGAAGAGATGACACTCGAGATCATTGATATCTCGGACGTCGCCGAAATACCGGACAAGCTTGTCCGCATCAGAGGACGTATTATCGGAAAAGAAGGAAAGGCACGCGAACAAATTGAGAACATGACTGGGGCATACATCTCGGTCTATGGAAAGACTGTCGCCATCATTGGCATGCCGGATCAGGCAAACGACGCACATACCGCAATATCCATGCTCATCAACGGATCGGAGCACAATGCCGTCTTCAATTTCCTTGACCGCAAACGAAAGGATGCAAAGATGAACATGATGACCTACTACTTCTGAAAATCCGTTCATGAGAATTGACGAACTACCGATTCCAACCCGTCTCCGCGATGCGTATCTGAAACTGGGAATTGAAGATCTCTATCCACCGCAGGAAGCATGCGCCAAGGCAGGACTCTTCGAGCGGAAGAACATTCTTGCCGTAATTCCTACAGCTTCCGGAAAGACGCTGATTGCAGAAACCGCGATGCAAAAGGAGATTGAAAACGGCGGCAAGTGTCTCTATATCGTCCCCCTGAAAGCGTTGGCATCGGAAAAATACGACGATTTCTCGGGAAAAGGCGTTTCAGTAGGTATCGCCACCGGAGATCCTGACCAGCGTGACGAATATCTGGGACGGTACGACATCATCGTCGCAACCTCGGAAAAGACGGATTCCTTGCTCCGTAATAAGGCGGAATGGATCAAGCGTGTGACGCTCCTGGTAGTCGACGAAATCCACCTGATAGGCGACGAATCCCGCGGGGCAACCTTGGAGATGGTGATTGCGAAACTCCGGTATCTGACCCCTGATATCCAGATTATCGGACTCTCCGCTACCATGGGAAATCCGGAGGAACTTGCGAAATGGCTCGATGCTCAACTGATCTCCAGTGACTGGCGGCCGGTCAATCTGCGGGAGGGCGTGTTCTGCAACGGAAGAATCAAGTTCCATGACAACGTCCGGATGGTAAAGCCGGTCAAAAAGGATGATGACCTCAATCTCCTGCTGGACACCGTCGAGGAAGGGGGCCAGTGCCTGGTCTTTGTCTCTTCACGAAGACTCGCGGAATCGTTTGCAAAACGGGCAGCAGGTGCCCTGAAATATTCATCACCGGCGCTCAATGCGTATGCCGACCGGATTGAAAAGGCTGATACTACCACTTCCGGTAAGAATCTAGCAGCCGCCGTCAGAAAAGGTGCCGCATTCCACCATGCGGGTCTGCCACGGGCTGCCCGTGCTGCCGTTGAGGAGGGGTTCCGGAAAGGAGACATTTTATCCATCGCCTCGACCCCCACACTGGCGGCCGGTCTGAACCTTCCTGCCCGGCGGGTCATCATCCGCGACTATATGCGCTACGATGCGCATACCGGCATGAACAATATCCCGGTCATGGAATACCATCAGATGGCTGGACGGGCCGGACGGCCGCGGCTCGATCCATACGGCGAAGCCGTTCTCATCGCAAAGGACGAGGGAAAGGTCAAGGAACTGTTCGAGGACTTCATCGATGCTCCAGCCGAAAAGATCACCTCGCAGTGCCAATGTGAATCGGAACTCAGGGCACATCTGCTTGCCCTGATCTCATCTGGATTCGTTGAGACAAAAAGTGAAATTGTGGCGTTCATGGAACGCTCGTTCTACGCAAGCCAAAAGGGAATCCACCGGCGGCTGGACAAGAATATCGAACATGCCCTGACATTCCTGGAGAGTGCCGGTATGATGGAATCCGTCGGCGACACGGTTGCTGCCACCTGGTTTGGTTCTCTTTCCTCAAAACTCTATCTCACCCCCGAATCCGCACTGATGATCAAGGATGCGTTCTCTGACCATCAGAAGGATGAATTTTCGGTATTCGGTATTCTGCACCTGCTCTGCATGACACCGAACATGTTCCGGTTCTATCTCAAATCATCCGATGAACGGCTCGTCGACGAGGTTCTGACCAAACGTGAGGACGAACTCTGGGCGGAAGATCTATCCGAAGAGTTCTTCAGTGCGATAAAGTCCGCACTCGTCGTCGAAGAATGGATTGCAGAAGTGCCGGAAGATATGATTGCCGAACGGTACACCATCGGCGGCAACGATGTCCGTGCGGCCGTCGAGAACATGAAATGGTTGTTGCACGCGGCATCCCGTATTGCCCACGAGTATGCACCGAAATTCGAACGCGACATGAAATTCCTGGAAGTACGGGTGGCGAACGGTATCCGTGAGGAGCTCATTCCGTTAATCTCATTGAAGAGTATCGGAAGAGTCCGTGCCCGCAGGCTCTATGATATGGGAATCACCTCTCCCATAGACCTTCTGAAGGCGGACAAGGCTGCCGTCGTCAGGGTCCTGGGAATCGCAACGACCGAGAAGGTCTTTGCGGAGATAAAACGTAGCGTAATCCACCAGGAACTCGAAGAATATGATGATGAAGACGAAGAAACGGACGAGAATACCGATCAGAAGAAACAGACAACACTTTGTGATTTCTAAGAGGACAGAAACATGAGAATACTTACCGGAACCATTCAGGTCGAAAATCTTGCAGAAACCCTGAGGGAGGTGAACGAAATTGCCAAAACCTGCAACTCGGCGACAGTCATCGTTGACGCGGCGAAAGTCGCCGGCATAAAACATATCGAGACCGCAGTAGAGCACGCGAAACGATCATTCGACTGTGGGACTGCCATCTCCCGGACACTCTCAATGGAGATTCTGGTCTACGCCTCTGGCCAGCGCCAGTGTTCTCTTGCTTCCAAGTTCGGGCTGCATGTCGGGAAGAACGCCGTCTATGTTGTCATTGTTGGCGGAGACGAAACGCACAATGCCGAGCTGATCCGGAACGGAATTATGACCGAAGGGCCGGTCGAACTGGCAAACTCCGCAGTCTTCATGAAAGAGTTCAACATCACGAAAGAAGAGCTCTCTGTCGTAGGCGCTGACCGGGTTGAAGAACTTGTTATCGAGCGCGTTGCACTGGTCGACGCGTGGAAATAAAACCATGTTTTTTTAAATTCATATACTCATGCCCGGTGAATGAGGATACCTCCGCACCGCGCTCTTGTGTGTTTATATACCCACAGACCAAACTAGATAGTGAGGATCATTATGGATGTAAACCAGATCCAACAGATAACCAACAAAATTTTCCAGAACCTAGAGTCTAAAGGAGTTTCTCCGGACAAGAACACCATCTTCGAGAAACTGTTAGCATACATCAATGATTTTGGTGTGGTCCCCTTCGAAGCGGAGCGGAAAGTTCTCTCGGATCAGTATAAGAGATACAACATTCCGGAAGAACAGAAATCGGCACCAGCATTTACGGCAGCAAATGAAGTGAAAAATCTTGCTGATATCCTCGAAGGTGACTGGGTCACTGTGGACGTGAAAATCGTCTCGCTTACCCAACCGAGAAGTCCAGCAATTTTCCAGAGTGGAGTCGTAGCCGACAGTACCGGTGCACTTGAATTCGTCACGTTCGCGAAGGAGACCGATCTGCCGACCCTTGAAACAGACAAATGGTATCATATCGAATCGGCAATTGTTGATTCGTTCCGCGGATCGCTCAATCTCAAAATGCATTCCGGAACAAAAGTGACCGAAATCACCGATGAACGCTGCCTCATACCGGCATCCCCTACACCGCTTGCAAACATAAAGATCGGTGTCATTCCGTGCGTGTGTGCAAAGTTCGTCGACGAGTGGGATATTTCATCAGAGAAGATGACGCAGACTGGCTTGCTTGCGGATGATAGTGGCAGAACCAAGTTCACCATATGGAAGAGCTCAGGCAAGAACCGCCTGAAACTCGGGACGGTCTACACCATCTACTATCCGGTCGCAAGCGAGTTCAACGGCAGAATATCGATCGCACTCGACACAGCAATCTTGCTAGAAGAGGAGGGTGACAGCATGCCGAACGTCATGGTCAGAAACAAGATAGCGGCACCCACGGAAGATCTGCCGGTAACCCCATTACATGATATCAAGCCGGGTTACACAAGTGTCCATGTAAAATTCATCGAGGCATGGGAAAACCGGAGTGAAAAGATGCTGCAGTGCGGTCTTGTCGGGGATGAGACCGACCGGATGAAGTTTGTTATCTGGAAGGATGAGACAATACAGCCGCTTGAGTTGAACAAGGTTTACACCATCAAGAATGTTAAAGTCGATGAATACAACGGAAGACTCTCACTTGCCCTGAACCGTGCCGAAATCATTCCGGAAGAGGGCAATATCGAAATCGGCAACAAACTCGACGTACTTGAGGGAAACCTCGTACAGATTGCAAAAGGATCTGGACTGATCAGGAGATGCCGGGTTGAAGGATGCGGAAGAATCCTATCGAAACAGAATCTTTGTCCAGTCCATGAAATTCAGACGACCTACAATTACGATATGCGTGTCCGCGGTATCATCGACAACGGTGAGAAAGCATATACCATTCTCATGAACCGCGAGATAACCGAGGCATTATCAGGTATATCACTCGATGCGGCAATTGAGGTGGGCACCAGCAATCCGCTCGGCCTGGGCGAAGTACATCTCCAGTTGACTGAGAAACTCGGCGGCAGGTACCTGATCTGCAAAGGAACCTGGTTCAACGACCTGTTCTCCGTGAAAGAGGCGACCTTCAAGCAGTTCGATCCGAGTGAGATTGTATCCCTTATGAACAAGGCAGGAAACGGTATGGGAGGAGAAATATGATCGACAATACCCAGCAACGGTTCGAACGTGAACCGGCAAAACGCGTCTTTGCAGCGGAACTTCGTGAAGCAACCAAGACCATCAAGGATGAAAAGGATGAGAAAAGTCCGACATATCTTCTGCTTCCGACCGGTGAGAAATGCAACCGTGTCTTGATTGCAGGCGCCATCACCGACAAAGTGAAAAGTGGCGACCAGAACGTCATGTACCGTGCAAAGGTATCGGATCCGACCGGCATGTTTTACATCAA
Organism: Methanocorpusculum sp.; assembly: GCA_045639425.1. Taxonomy (GTDB): domain Archaea; phylum Halobacteriota; class Methanomicrobia; order Methanomicrobiales; family Methanocorpusculaceae; genus Methanocorpusculum. The sequence continues at coordinate 17,369 of JAZUDC010000016.1, read as the reverse complement.
TGCAAGCTCATATCAACCCGATGCAATGCTGCAGCTGGCGAAAATTGAAACTGACGACAATCCGTCATTCGTCGTCGTTGTCGGAAAACCAAACGCCTATACAACGCCTGACGGCAGAGTCCTCATCTCCATCCGGGCGGAATCGGTCCAGGTCATCGACCGTGAGACCCGCGACATGTGGGTCGTCGATACAGCGAGATCGATGCTCAAACGCGTCGAGAACATGTTCGGTGACGGGTGGGAGAATCTACCTGATGTGAAGCTCGCACGGGAAACCTATACCCAGACTGCTGACGGCTGGAAACGCATCGTCTTCGAAGCACTCTCAAAGATTGCATAAATTACGGTTCTTGTATCCACAAGAACTGTTATTTTTTTGAATTTATCTGAAAAAGAATATGATTGAGATGTGTATTCACATCTCGGATTCGAAATCTTCGAGATTTAATGAAGATACAATGCCTTTCTGCTTCAGGATTTCTCTGGTAAGCAGGAAGTAGACCATGGATAATGCCTTGCGTCCCTTGTTGTTGGTCGGGATGACAAGATCGACGTTGTTGGTCTGGTTATTGATATCGCAGAGTGCGATTACCGGAGTGCCGCACTGGACAGCTTCAGTGATAACCTGGGAGTCTCCGATTGGGTCGGTGACGATGACTACTTCAGGTTCAACGTATTTCGGCAGCTTCGGGTTGGTTAAGGTTCCCGGGATGAATCTTCCAACGTGGGATGCCGCACCGATGGTGTCTGCGAACTTCTGTGCCGGATACTGACCATACTGACGGGAGGTTACGACGAAAATCTTTGCGGAGTCGTAGCGGGCGAGAAACTTTGCTACCTGCTTGATACGCTCATCGGTCTTTCTGATGTCGATGATGTACAATCCATCGGATCTGACACGGTAAATGAAGTCCTTCATATCGTTGTCTTTCTGCTGGGTTCCGATGTGGACACCTGCGGCAAGATATTCTTCTACGGATACTAACGGTTCGTTTAATTCAATTCCAAATTCATTGTCGGCCATTTTTTTAGAAATGCTCCTCAATTCTTATAAGTTCATTTAATTTGGCGATACGTTCGCCGCCAACAACACCGCTCTTCAGCAACCAGCATCCGAAAGCTGTTGCCAGATGGGCAATGGTGTTGTCGGTTGTTTCACCTGAACGATGGCTCATCACAGTCTCATAGTCTGCCTCGTTGGCAAGCTGAATTGTTTCAAAGGTATCAGTCAGGGTACCGATCTGGTTCGGTTTAATCAGGACACAGTTTCCTGCTTTCTTCTCGATGCCGATTGCCAGCCGCTCTACATTCGTGACGAAGAGGTCATCACCGCAGACAAGGGTGTCGCGGTTTGAGACTTCTTTGGTGAATGCCGCAAATCCATCGAAGTCCTCCTCCTGAATCGGGTCTTCGATGTAGAGGAGGTTATACTTGTCAGTAAGTTCAGCAAGATATGAAATTTGCTCCTCAGTAGTACGCTCTCCCGTCTTATAGACATACCGTTTCTTGTCGGCGTTCCACATCTCGGAAGAAGCGACGTCAAGTCCCATGCGGACTTCAATGCCAGTCTCATCAAAGACCTTGTTGGTTGCTTCCTTGACAATCTCAAATGCTTCGAGATCAGAGATGTGCGGCGCCCAAGCACCCTCATCGCCCTTACCGCAACCCTTGCCGCGTGCAACAAGGATTTCCTTGATGCGCTTGTGAACAAGAGCGTTCGTAAAAACCGCTTCTGTGGAATTTCCTGCACCAGTCGGAATTACGAGGAATTCCTGAATATCGGTGGCATCAACGGCATGTGCCCCACCGCCGATGACGTTTCCGAGTGGAAGTGGCGTCGAGACATTCTGGAAAATGCCGTGTCCCCCGAGGTACTGGAAGAGTTCAAGGTTCAGGGCGGATGCCGCTGCTTTCGCATTCGCAAGAGAAAGTGCGACGGCGACGTTTGCACCGATACCAGACAGATTATCCGTCCCATCGACTTCATGAAGGACTTCATCGAATCCGATCTGATCGGTGGAGTCGAGATCAATCAGTTTCGGAATAAGGTTGATCTTTGCATCGGCAATCGCTTTGTCACACGGTCTAACATGGCTTTCGTAGATACCGGAGGAGGCTCCCGACGGTGCACATGCACGTCCGAATCCGCCAGAAACAGTGGTAATATCTGCTTCAACGGTCGAATTCCCTCTGGAATCCTCAATCATCCGGAGATAAATATCTGCAATCTCAGTCATTTCAGACATCCTCAACTTTATTTCCGATATGGCGTCTTACAGCAATTGGAATACGGTTTGCTTCAAACTCCGCTAAGGCGATTTCCATCGGGTCGATCTTGTCAGTGTGGACAAGAACCGGTGCGCCCATGGAAATCTGCAGAGCACGTGCTCCAACAATTCTAGCGCACTCATACCGGGTATAATCATTAGCCGTCATTTAAAAAAATTCACATCCATGAATAGCGAGAAAAAAATGGGGCCGCTGAGATTCGAACTCAGGTCACTACGTCCCGAACGTAATAGGATAGTCCATGCTACCCTACGGCCCCGCCTCATTCTCATGTTTCACGTGTAAGGATACAACTCATCAACAGTTTCTTTGTGTGAAAGAAGCATTCTTCTGCAGCAGTAGCGGTCCAATCCCATGGAGTCAAGAACATCTTTCGGATCTTCACCCGCTGTTGTTCTCTGCTGAAATTCATCCCAATAGATTGAGATGACCTTTCCACATGTGAAACATCGAACTGGTATCATATATTCTCTTTTTAACACTATAAATATTTCTAGTTGAGAGGATCAATCCCCTCAACATGTTCTGAATTCTGCACTTAACGGTAGGATTTCTGGAACCGCGCACGTGCACTGTGGCAGTGCGGTTTCTTTGCTTCCTTCTGGCGAGAATCGTTGACAAGGAGTGTTCTGTCGTAGGACAGATAGGTTTCCTTGATCTTCACATCGTTGGTCCAGCCAAGGATATCGCGGCCGATTGCCGTACGAACTGCTTCAGCCTGCCCCATGACGCCACCGCCGGAGACTTCGATGTCAATGTCAACTCTATCGGTTGATCCCGGTGCCAGTGCAATTGCCTCGGAGATTTTCATTCTGATAATCTCGTTGGAGTAAACCTCTAAGGGGACGGAGTTGATACGAACTCTGCCTTTTCCCTCACGGACGGTTGCGCGTGCAATTGCCGTCTTTCTCTTTCCACTGGTGTTTAATACTTTCATGTCTTACTCACCTGATTAGAATTTTGCTCCAAGGTTCTTGCTGATCTCACCGACTGCAACATAGTGTGCACGGGAAAGCCGGTCACGGTGTGCATCGGTCAGGACTTCTGCCTGAACATCCCTGAGTTCGTACGGGACGCCGACATAAGCTTTAATACGATGGAATGCCGCTGCTCCCGGGCGAGTCTTGTACGGCAGCATGCCACGGATGGTTCTCTTGACCAGGTGTTCCGGGCGTCTCGGGTAGAACGGACCACCTTCGACGGATCCACGGACATGCTTGGTGTAGTACTCATTCAGGACCATTGCACGGTTTCCGGAAACAATTGCCTTCTCCGCGTTGATAATGGCGATTTCCTCTCCGGCAAGCGCACGGGTCGCAACAATACTGGAAAGTCTTCCAAGAAGAAGGTTTTCTGCATCAATAACGGTTATCATTTCATTTCACCTCAGAATACGTACGTGGCTTCCTTTCGGATTTGCTGCAACGAGCTCTTCAATAGTCATGCAGGTACCTTTTGCCTGGGTAATTTTCTCGCGTGCTGCGTCGGAGAAGTTCAGAGCTGCAACCTTTACCCCTGCGGTTAAGGTGCCTGCTGCAAGAACTTTCCCTGGAACAAGGATGGTTTCATTCTCGTTTGCGTAGCGGTTAATTTTACTGACATTGACTTCTGCATGGTTCTTGCTGGAAGTTTTGATACGACCAGCAATCTCACGCCAAATGTCTGCCTCATTTTCCCGGGATGCTGCTTTAAGCATCTTAATCAGAGATTCAAGGTGGGGGTTTGATTTATTCATTTACAGTCTCTCCTGTAATGCATCTTTTAAGTCTGAAGACACTGATTTGATATGCAGCAGTGCACGTTCGATGATTTCTTTCACAGGTAAAGATCCGTCGCTTTCAACAACGAAGATGAATCTTGTCGAATCAGCTTCGATCTTGATTGCGGACTCTTCACCAAGGTCGCTGTCCACACACACATTCTCACAGAGCCTGCACATGGAACAGTCTTTATCCTTACTCTCTCCGTTTTCAGAACGTACTGCCGCTTTGTCACCGACAATCTCCAAAACCTTGCGTGGGCACTCAGTGATACATCTTCCACAGCCATCACATTTCTTGGAGATGGTGATAACCGGGTACTCCTTGTATCCGCAGGCAAGTGTCGGCTGCCATTTAGCATGATCTTTACCGTAGTTCACTTCGGCAGTAGCTTCCAGAACAATTTTCTGACCTTCCCAGAGCTTGATAATCGGGATGTTGTCATAGACTGGGGCTACCTTCGGGTCCATAGAGACCAAGTCGCCGGAAGTGACGGTTTTCGGACCTTCAGCACTGAGGGTAAAAGTAACGGTACATCCAGGACATCCTTCGCCGCCGCAGGAACATTCCGACCGCGGTTTGTACTGGGAAAGATCTGTTTTCAGTGGAATAAGGCCTAAACGGTGAGATAAGATCTCATCAAAGAGAACGCTCGTGTTGTCATAGATGCATATATCTTCGATCGCGAGAGTAGGAACCTCTCCAATCATTGAGCGACGAAGCGCGTTTGCAAATGCAGGTGTCGCCCCATGAATAGTAAAACGTGCGACAGAATCATCGAGTCTGCTGAATACCAGATCCATTCAGACTCTCCTGCCTCTTCTTCCTCCTTTGGCACGGATGCTGTCATGCGGAATCGGGGTCACATCTTCGATTCTTCCAATCCGGATTCCTGCACGGGAGAGTGCACGAATTGCTGCTTGTGCACCTGGACCTGGAGAACGCTGTCTTGCATTTCCAGGAGCACGGACACGGATGTGAAGACCGGTAATTCCTTTGTCTTTTACTACCTGCGCTATGTTGATTGCCATCTGCATTGCTGCATACGGCGAGGACTCATTACGTGCCTGCTTAACAACCATACCCCCGCTGGACTTGCAGATGGTTTCTGCACCGGATAAATCGGTAACGGTGATGATAGTGTTGTTGAACGAGGCGAATATGTGGGCTTTTCCCCACTTTTCAGCTGCTTCTGCCATACTTAGGCCCTCTGATTCTGATTCATAATACGCTGGCGCTCAGTGTTTGCTTCATCGGCAAACGAGGAGGTTGCGTAGTACGCGATGCTTGCTTCTTCGGAAACAGAAACCATGTAGCTCGGGACACTGACACGCTTGCCGGAAATGGCGATGTGTCCGTGGGTTATAAGCTGTCTTGCCTGCTTCGGGCTTCTTGCGAGACCCTTACGGTAGACGATAGTCTGCAGGCGGCGCTCAAGAATGTCCTCAACTTTCAGACTCAGGACATCATCCATTGCTGCATTCAGACCGATTAATCCATAGCGCTGGAGGGTGCCGATGAGTTCATCGCGGCGGGAGACAGTCTTCGGAGTTTCACCGAGCGAAGAGACCATTGCTAAAACTTCTCTGGCTCCGCTTCTGTGTTTTCTTAAGACCTCGTTTGCTCTCCAGATCTCGCGTTTGTTACGCAGTCCGTAGGTGATTGCGAGCACACGCTCGGTCTCAATACGTGCTTTCTCGAAGCGGCGTTTCGGAGAGGAGTACTGTTTTGTATTTTTACCAGGATATCCCATTTATGTTCACCTTACTGATGGTCTTCCTTCCTCTTGGAAACACCGACGATCTTTCCGAATCTACCGGTGGATTTCGTACGCTGTCCACGGACCTTTAATCCGTTCTCATGACGGGCTCCGCGGTAGCACCGCATCTTCTTCATGAGGTTGATGTCATCTTCCTTTGCTAATGCAAGGTCGCTGCCGTAGAGGTGTTTCTGTTCACCAGTGTACACATCTACCGGGCGGTTAACCATCCACTTGGGTACAGATTTCGGATAGGAGATAACCTGTTTCTCAAGTGCGACGACCTGTGCATCATCAAGACGTCCAGTAATCCCATGAATGTCGACGCCGGCACGGCGTGCGATGACAAGTGCTGCATGGAGGCCGATGCCCTTGATACCGGTCAGTGCAAGCTGAACCGGCTTGGTGCCGTCCAGATCAGTGTTAATGATCCGCACAAAATATTTTAAATCTGACTCTTCAACCATTGTTGTACCTCTCATAGAGAGTGTATTTTTAGTACGTTAGGAGTCCTTTAGGAAACCTGACGCGTGTGGTAACGCGAATTTAAGCGCAGACGGAGGGATTTGAACCCTCGAGACCCAGGGGGTCACAGGTTTAGCAAACCTGCGCCATGCCAGGCTTGGCTACATCTGCAGATAATCCCGCATCATCCCCAAAGGGATAGACACTCGCAGTTACATAGATAACTGCTCCACTAAAGTGAATACTCTTATATGTGGGCCCTATCCTATTATAATACTTTGCCCTCTCCCAGTGGAGATGCTTTTCGTCGTTCCTGCGGGAGATACCGGCCATATTGGCGGCAAATCCAAGTAAAAATATATACCGAGATCACGCGAATATATACAGTAATGAAAGTAAAAATCCTTGAACATGAAAAAGATAAACTCCGCTTCGTTATTGAAGGAGAGGGACATACCTTCGTAAATGCACTGGTCGAAGAGGTCCTGATTGACCCTGAAGTCGATGTCGCCAAGTATATCATTGAATTCCAGTTCTCAGATCCGGAGGTACTGGTCACCATGAAACCGAAATCAAAGAAGACAGCGGAAAAGGTTATTCTTGCCGCCCTGAAAAACATTACTCAGAGATGCAACGATCTCCTCGAGTGTCTCAAAAACTAAAAAATAATACTTTTTTTCGCTTATTTCCAGCTGAATCCGCAGGTAAATCACCTGCTAAATAATTATCGGGATAATCTCCAGACGGGCTATCCACATGACGAAGAAGAGGGCGGAACAGAAGAGGGCAATGAATGCGAGACCGTCAGTACCGGTCCTGTGAACATAGATTCAAAATGGCATCGAAAAAGGAAATATCAGAGAAGAGGAATGGTACGCCCCGCAGAAACCGACCATGCCCCACATCAGTGCAGTAGCGGAAATCGATGAGGAGGTGTGCGGTTTTCTGCCGTTGTGCGGAAAGAACCGGAACACCAGTCCCCCAGTCCCAAAACGCACAGCGTAGCCGCTGCTGTCAGCGTCGGAAGCAGCATGTTCCATTCCTGATAGATACAGCCGACGACCACTGCTGAAAGAGAGATGAGACCTATGAAGATGAGTACAGGTCCAAGATTGCGTCCAAGTGTGAGAGTTCCTCGAAGAGTACCATATTGAATTATCTCATCTGCTGGAGATAACCGAGGGTAATGTTGAGCGCTTCCAGTAAATCCTGCTGGGCGAGACCGTAATCACGCATGGCAGAATAGAGCATGTAGAGGATATCATATCCATAGAATTCTAGGGCATCTTCCGCGGACAGTGGAGATGCATAGGTATCGATGATGAACCCGTCATTGGTGAACATCAGTTCAAATAGGTTTCCTGCTTCTGAGAGGACACAGAACTGCTGATCGACCTTCTTCATCATATCGTCGGGACGGTGTTCGAGCATCTCCACCGGTTTGCCCAGAAGAATCATCTTGTCTGGGTAGTAGACATGGTCATAGAGATCACCATTCTGGTCCATCTTGGCACGCTGAATGAACTCCTGCCCGATTTCAGCTACCACCGGACCTACAATACCCTGCATCATCTTGAGGAGATTGACTTCATTCTCCTTGACTTTCTTCACGGCAGCTTTCTGCTTTTCCTTCGTCTCGGAAACCAGGGCACATAACCGTTCAAAGCCCTTCTCAACTATCTCGTCCATGCTCTAGCATTAGGTTGTCCAGAAATATCTATCTTAGGAGCAGGATTAAAAAAATTATGCCATTCGAAGCGTGAACAGCCTCTCATCTGGCGTATCGAACGTTTTCTGCAGGAGTTCTTTCTGAAGAACATCGAACCTGGAAATATCTTCCTTGGTTGCAGTACCTGCGTGTATCTCTTCCTTCAGGGCATTAGCTTCCTTATCGAGGATCTTACTTCCGGGAACTTCATCGATATAGAGCTTCGATCCGTCTGGCTTCGTCAGGATGAAATGCAGTTCATGCCTATCCTCGACAATCAGACGTTCCGGATGTTCTCGCAGATGGAATACCGACCGCAACGCATCCAGTGGACATTTCGTAGATGCCGAGTACACGGAGATATTGTCTTCTTCGCCTGCCCAGATGGCGGCAGCCTTGCTCATCTTGTAGCCAAGAGCAATGCCCGGACAGGTATGTCCGTGGGTTTTCGCGACATCCTCGAACGATGGAACTTTCGTCATGGTTACAGATACTTATGGGAGCGGAGCCAGTCCACCTGCGGACCGGTGTAGCGATAGACGATATCGCACTTATCATCCTGGAAATCCCACGGGATGACAATCAGGATATCACCTTCACGAATCCAGATCCGTTTCTTAATCTTGCCCTTGATTCTGCCGAGGCGGGTCACACCGTCGGAACATCGGACTCTGATATGGTTGGAACCGAGCATCAGTTCCGCCTGTGCAAACCGTTCCTTTTCACGTTTGTTCGGAAGTTTTACCCGAATAATGCTGCCATCTTCGGTAACATCCTCATTACTGCTTTCAATTGATCCCAAGTAGTATCACTTTACTCTATTCTATTGGCCTTATACTTAGTTAAAGTATTGCAGAGAGCGGACAGGAAGAGAATCCGCAAGAAATCCGGCATCTCGGGCTCATGCGGTAATAAATCAAAAAATCAAAAAAATGGTTTTTATAAGCAACTTGCAGCGCCAGGCTGGTGTGTTGATAAGAAAGTATGAGTCACTACCGGATGCAAAGAGGGAACATCCGCATAGGTACGTGTCAATTCTGATCCATCTGATCCAGATCATTTTCTGTGTATGCTACCTCCGCCATATTCATTTTTTCTTTGGTTATCCTCGGTTATAATTAACACGTAATTAACACGTGCTGAAATGATTTCGTTTTGCCACATATCCACGAAATACTGATGGATTTTGCAATCCATTCCGAAATTCCACAGGAACAGAAACAGTGAACAAAAATCATATAAGAATCAAACGAAAATAGAGATGGATATGAACGAAACAGGACTTATTACCATTATTATCGGTACCATACTATTGATTGGCGGCGGATTTGGCATCTACTTCTTCCTTCCGCAGTTCATCCAGTTTTTCTTCGGCGGATTCGGTATCGTCCTCACACTCGGCGGCGTTGGGGCCATTATTCTCGGTATCCTGATGCTGAAAAAATAAAATTATCTCATTTTTTATGCATCGTCTCTCCTTCGACGGACCGTTCAGCCTGGATCTTACGGTATCCTGCGGTCAGGCATTCCGCTGGCGGAAGAACGGTAACACATGGTCAGCACCGTTCTCATCCGGAGTCTGGAACATCAGGCAGAAGGATTCAGTACTGCACTATGACGGATGCAGCGAAGACGAACTTGTCCGTTATTTCTCTCTCGACCTTGACCTTGACGAAGTTCTCACCTCGATTGATGTTGACCCCTTGATTCATGAAGCTGTAGTCTCATGCAACGGTTTACGGATCTGCAGACAGCCGCCGTTCGAGTGCCTGATTTCCTATCTCTGCGCATCCTGTTCGAACATCCCCATGATTTCCAAAAGAATCGAACTGCTGGCAAAACGGTTCGGACGAGAAATCGATGGAACAGTCCAGGCGTTTCCATCGGCTGCGGTGCTGGCAAAAGCGGATATTCCGGAAATCAGAAAGTGCAAGACAGGGTACCGGGATGCATACATCGCCGAGACTGCAACGTTCGTATCACAGAATCCAGCCTGGGAGAGAGAGATCTTCAGTTCCCCCTACCAGAAGGCAAAATCAATGCTGATGAGCCACAAGGGCATCGGTGAGAAGGTTGCCGACTGCGTCCTGTTGTTCGGATTTGAAAAGTATGAAGCGGTACCTGTCGATGTATGGATCGAACGCATTCTCAGAACCCGGTACTTCCCAGATACCGAAAAGAAACTTCCTTATCGTACAGCATCGGAGTTCGCCCGCAGACATTTCGGAGAATATGCAGGATATGCACAGCAATATCTGTATGCACAGCGTGAACTGATTACAAAACGCGGTATCTGAAAAAAAGAGGGATTACCCTAGACCACCTCTCTGCATCTGTTTCATCATCTTGCCCATCATCATACGATTTCCTTTGAAACATTTCAGGGTCTTCTGCATCAGTTTATGATATTTGATGAGACCACGGACAGCATCGACGCTGGTACCTGATCCCTTGGCGATACGCATCATACGAGACGTGTTGATGAGGGACGGATCATCCAGTTCTTCCGGCGTCATCGAATCCATGATGATACGGAAATTCTTCATCTTCATGCCAGCATCATCAAGGGCTCCGTCCGGCAGTTTCATGCCGCCAAGCGGTAGCATCGACATGATCTCCTTTAATGGACCCATTTTTTGCACAGCTTCAAACTGCTTGTACATATCGTTCAGTGTGAACTTGCCACGAAGCATCTTGTTGATGTCGACGTCCTCGGCCTTGATGGTCTCTTCGGCTTTCTCAACAAGAGCTCTGAGATCTCCCATACCGAGCAGACGGGAAATGTAACCGTTCGCATCGAATTTCTCAAGATCGTTGATGGTCTCACCGCTGCCGATGAAGACAATGCCCGCTTCCATTTCGGCGACGGCCGAAATGGCGCCTCCTCCTTTGGCAGTACCATCCATCTTGGTGATGATGACACCACCGATGCCGATTGCCTCATTGAACCGTTTCGCCTGCTCACGGGCAGCCTGTCCGATAGCCGCATCGAGAACCAGCCAGCGGTGGTCAGGTTTGAGGAAGTCATTGATTTGTGTGATTTCATCAATCAGGTCGTCCTCAAGGGCATGGCGGCCAGCAGTATCGACGATGATGACTTCAAGATCCTTGAGTGCCGCAAGACCGTCCTTGACAATCTTGACCGCATCCTTCTCCTTGGGATCACCGTAACAGGGGACATTAATCTTCTTGCAGAGGGACTCCAACTGCGCGTACGCACCCGGCCTGAAGTTATCTGCACCGATGGCGCCGACCTTCAGGCCTTTGCGCTGGAAGTACCGGCACAGCTTTCCGGTGGTCGTTGTCTTACCGGAACCCTGCAGACCTGCCATCAAAATCCGCTGAGGTTTCAGGGAGAAGTCGGCTTCCTTGCCGACCAACTTGACCAGTTCCTGATACACGATGCGCAGGACATGTTCACGGGCATTGATACCTTTTGGTAGATCCTCGGCAAGCGCCCGGATCTTGATCGACTGCGAAAGCTGCATTACCAGCTTAACATTGACATCAGAGGTCAGCAGAGCACGCTGCAGATCCTTTATCAGTTCATCGACCGCTGCCTTGTCGATAATGGTCTTGCCAGTAAGTTTGCGCAGTGCATCCTTCAGTGAAATTGAGAGTGAATCCATTCCCATTCTTACTCATCTCCAAATATTTCATCAATAATAAGCGATGGCGTAAACGGTTTCATATCCGTATACTCCTGACCGGTTCCAAGGAAGACCAGTGGTTTTCCAATGGTATAGGCGATGGAAATCGCGGCTCCTCCTTTGGGATCTATATCTGCTTTCGTAAGGATGACCCCATCCGTTGAAACCATCTTCTCGAACTCTTCCGCACGAATGATCGCATCGTTTCCGGCGACAGCTTCATCCACATAGAAGACCAGATTGGGCTTCATGACACGTTTGATCTTATCGAGCTGATTCATCAGATTGGCACGGTTATGGAATCTACCGGCGGAATCCGCAAGCACGACATCGGTCTTGTGGGCTTTTGCATACTCGACGGTATCATAGAGAACAGCGGAAGGATCGGCGCCTTCCTGATGTGCAATCAGTTTCAGGCCGAGCCGGTCGCAGTGGACTAGAATCTGTTCAATCGCACCGGCACGGAATGTATCCCCCGCACCGACGACGACCGAAAATCCTTGAGTCTGCAGGTATGCCGCAATCTTGGCAATCGAGGTGGTCTTGCCAGTACCGTTGACACCGGTGAAGAGGATCTTGACCGGTTTGTCGTGGGTTCTGATATATTCAGGCAGGTCGAACCCGGATCCTAGCACATTTTCTATGGCGTGCTTCAGCGCTTCGGTAACAATCTTTTCCGAGGAGGAAAACACTTTCTTTTTGGTTCCCGAAAGCTCCTTTTTCATATAGTTAGTTATTGCTTCGGCTACCGGAAACGCCACATCGGATTCCAGAAGAACCATCTGGAGATCGAAAAGGGCACCATCGATTGCCTTATCAGACATGGTGACCTGATGATCGACCACGAGCGACTTCAGCTTGGCAAGAACACTAGTACTTTCATCCTCCTCGACTTCTTCGACCGGTTCATCTGCTACCGGTTTCTTTTCGGGTTCGGAAGGGGAAGGTAAAGCTGTCTCTACACCCGGAGTAACCTTTTCGATATCTTCTGCAGCTTCGGAAGATTCCTTCTTTTTTTTCCCCAATCCGAGTTTCTTTTTCAGCCCATTAAACATTATCTATTATTCTGTACGCAGGCTATAAAGTTTTCTCTGTCTGAGGACAGGTCTTTTTAGCGAAATCTAGAAAGATGCGCTTAATGGAATGATATCGATGATGATCGGAACGTGGGCAAGATAGACGACAAGCGTGTGCCTGTCATGAAGCAGAGGGGTTTCAGGAATTTCGGGCAGTCACCCAGATTTTCCAGGAACAACCGGCGGACGCCGACAGATAGAGGAGCTTTCCGAGAGCCAAACGCAGCAGCATGACCTCGAACCACAGAATCAGCGGTTCATAATCCAAAGAATGGAATCCGATATACTGGATTCCGAGCGGCAAGAAGTACGGCACGGTCAGCACGACCTCCGAAACGATAAGGTCTAGCAGAAGAAACACGACACCACAGATGGTAGGCACGTACCATTTCACCTGTGGTAGAACATACGGTACGGCAATAATCGTGCTAACCCCAATTAACGAGAGTACACCGAATATGATGATGAGTTCAGGTCCCCGCAGGAGATATTTCTTTGATGGTCTTCTTTGCCAGCATCAGGACCAGACCGACCACCGCGCTGAACGCCATGGCTATCGAAGCACCGGTCTGGAGCTGGGGATTGAACTACTGGACCAAATCGGTAAAGAAATAGAGGCAGAAGATGGTGTTGTAGATGATCATGCAGATGAGCACAACTCCGCGTAATGCATCAACCTCGAAGTACCGCCCTATATCCTATATTATATAGGAGATAGATTTGTTCAGGGTGAATTTATCGTTTACGAATCCCGATAGTATAGCATGAAAGACAGACATGTGGTTGAGGTTGCGGGATGCCGTGCGATCATCGAAAACGGCACGGTCACGAAGATAACAGATCCCCTCATTTCGTTCTGCCCGTTCGCCAAACGGTTTGAATCACCCATCAATCCCGTCGAGAAGGAAGCTGTCAGAAAGAATATCGAATACCGCATTGCTTCCTTCGGCATGTGCACGCGGAACCGGAAAGTTCTCGACGATAAATCCATGATCCTGTTCGGTGCATCGGAACTGCTGACTACCACTCTGAGAAACAAAACACTCGATGCGGCGGTTATCTGCTGCGATGGAGCAGGCACAGTGATTGCCAGAACCCCTGAACTGGCACAGGGTATCGGCGGCAGGATGTCTGGTTTGGTCTCAACCGTTCCCTATCCGGAAGTCATCACGCGGATTGAGAAGGCAGGTGGCATCGTCATCGATAAGGAACACGCGTCACTTGATGTGGAACACGGCGTCGCAGAAGCAAAACGCCGAGGATTTGAACGGGTTGCGGTAACCGTCGCTGGTTGCGGTGTTGAAGCTGCACAAACTATTAGAAGGAAATATCCTGATGTAGTCATCATTGCGGTCCATACGTCCTTTATCCGAACCGTTGAGGAGGCAAAGCGTCTCTTTGCCGTCTGCGACATGGTCTTTGCCTGTGCCTCGAAATGCATCCGGGAAGCCGCAAAAGAGAAGGCATGCGTCCAGGGGGGCGTCGGTGTTCCGGTGTTCGCGGTGACAAAGGAAGGGAAACACATCATTCTCGAACGGCTGATGGAGACGGAAGAATCCTTCCTGGTGAAAAACATGCACCTGCCGGTCTGTGATATGGGCCGGCAACCGAATCCACTCGTTTAGGACAGCGGCAAAACTTAATCATAGCATGATACGAATAATAAGATTGTGCAGATATTCTGCGTGCAGTAGGCCCCCGCCGGATCGATACGCAATCGCGTGAAATGACGGACGGGACAACAATACACGCAACATGTGCTCCCTGCCCGGTCAAAGATACGCGAGGGCATGCGACAGCATCCGGTGAACGATATCGGTTAACAGCAGGGAACATTCCCTTAAATCACCTCTTTTGTTCCATCTGGTTGCAGGAACCTATATCCTCATCCGAAACCAACTAGATTAGCAACTATGCCGAAACATTGTGAAACCCCGGTAAAACAGTTTATCCCCCGCGGCGGGATGACCGTCGATCAGCTTGTCCGCGAAATGAGAGCTGCCGGCGCCTATAACGGTGGTAGCCTTTCACACGGCGTTGATGTCTACGAGAAGATGCTGACCGATCCGGATATGACGAAATTCTTCGGGCTGTCTGGTGCCATGGTTCCCGCCGGAATGGGTGGAATCATCTCTACCCTCATTGAAAAGAGACATATCGATATTCTCACTTCGACCGGTGCAAATCTGACCCATGATGTCATCGAAGCAATCGGTTGCCACCACTATCACGGCAAAGCGGAAGTCGACGATCTGCAGCTCCACAAGGATGAAGTCAACCGTATCTATGATGTCTTCCTCCCGAACGAAGGATACGAGGAACTCGAGGGCTTCATCCAGGACATCTACAGTAACCTGCCGGAAGAACCGATCACCATCAGCAAGCTTCTCCGTACCATCGGCGAACAGCTGAATACTGGTATCCTTGCAACCGCAGCGAAATGTGACATTCCGGTCTACTGCCCGGCATTCCAGGACTCGATCATTGGTCTGCAGTATTGGATGTATTCGCAGTTCCACAAGAAGACGATTCTTGATGCCATCGGCGACATGCATCAGCTGCTGAACACCGTATTCAACGTGAAGAAGGCCGGTGCTGTTCTGGTCGGCGGCGGCGTGCCGAAGAACTTCACACTACAGACCATGCTGATGACGGAGAACGCATTCACCTATGTCATCCAGCTGACCGGTGATCGGCCGGATCTCGGTGGACTTTCGGGTGCAACACTCGATGAGGCAAAATCCTGGGGAAAAATCAGAGAAGGTGGTGTCGGCGTCACCATCTACGGAGATGCGACGATCACCCTACCGATTCTTGCATCCGCAACGATGGAACGTCTTGGTGAATAATTTTCAATCTTTTTCTACGGATGAATCCGCTCGAAGATGATGCTGTCGAGGATCAAGTCTGCCTGCTCCTTTTCCTCTCCTGCACAGATGAAACGAGAACTGGTCCATATACTCCATCTTATTTTCCGGCATACTAGAGGCAATGCGGTCCGCGGGGGGCGAACTAGTACTGTACAAACGTTCTGCCCAGCTCTCTGCGGGAATTGCAAGGAGAGATCAACTGGAGATAAATCAGAATAATGAGGAGAAGAGGTGAGAGAGGTATCAGAAAGGAGGGGGGAAAAGAGGGATGGTAAGGTACTTGCTGATTTCAAAATTTTGGGTACTGGAGGAGTTGAAATTAAGTAAGATAGTGGTGAAAGTAGGGGCCGATGTTGTCTGTATTCCAGCGGTGGTAGGTGCTGATATTATCATTGTAAGCGCAACCATTTTCAAGATGGTGGATGTAATTAGGATGGCAAAAGAAATCATAATTACGATCGATTTGCTCAAAGAAGAAAAGAAGGCTTCGGCATCGCTTGATGAGCGAACAAGAAAACCTCTGCAGGAAGCGACCACATCGAATGTGACTGAAGTAATGTAGAAACCGTCAAACTCCAGTTGTGACTTTCTGATACTTAGAACAACATCGTCCATCTTGTGGAAAAGATAGAGAATAGATCAACTGCTCTTGATATGGTATATACCGCGGAGAAATCCATTCAGTGAACTACTGTTTTTCCCTAGCAAAACTCGGTTTGCTAACTGGGGTAAACAGTGTTTTCGACAGTGAAATCATACGCAATGATGTTTGAGTCGTAGAGATGTAAGTGAATATCTGTATTCGTGCTTAAAACATTGTTAAGGTGCTAGAGGGGGGGAAGGTAGCAACTGAGGGTGATTTTGAAGGTGATGAAGTATAGGGTCTTCGAGCATCATGCACATTTGCTTGAATGAAAAGAAAGGAGCGAGAAATGCATTGAATCGGACAATCAAACTGAATCAGTGAGAAAAATCATACCGAATGAATCTATTAATTGTGTGAAAATTGTAGACATTTTTTAGGGAAAGAGTGGACTTATTGGACAGTCAAATAGGTAACTTACAAAGGCTGCAAGTGCAACGATGCTGAAAATGACTGGGATATGTAGGATGTAGATGAGGAGTGGACGCTTACCGATTTCCGCAAGGAGACGGAAGAACCAGTTTGGCTGCGGTAGATTGATTTGCCGGTAACCATTTGGATATAGAATAGTTCCGACTACGAATCCAAGGAGCATGATACCAGTCCAGGGCAGCAGTGGGAAGTAATCACGAGGCATAAATTCACCGGGCAGGATACCAAACGGCAAAAAATAGAGTGGACCATTGGTGGTACTGAGGAGGAATCCTAGCACAACGAAGGCAATAGCGGGAATGATAGTCCACTTCTTGAGTCGAATAAATGGTAGGCAGATAATCATGCTACATCCCATCATCATTAGGAAATTAAATAGCATATATTTCCCATCGCCAATAAAAAAATGGATGAAGGTGGATACTATAGCTGCGATGATTAGACCGAGAGTGAGAATTTGGGCTCCTCGTTTAATAACGGCGATGTAGTATTCCTTTCTGGACCATGCTTCCATTCTTCGTTGCCTAAGAACCAGAGAAAAGCCACAGATGAGGACGAAGAGGCTAGTCCCTAAGTGGATATATTCAAAGTTAATGCCATCGATGATTTCCATGCAAATGATACTTTCCCAGGTACTAGTAGATATGATGTGGAATGTACTGATGGTGAATATAAAGTGAAAAATGATTATGCCAATTAGGCAAATGCCACGAATGG
>JAZUDC010000015.1:0-13824 GCA_045639425.1 Methanocorpusculum sp. | reverse complement strand
CACATTCCAATTATTGTCTTCATTTGGAAAAGCAAATTTTACTCTTAAGGCTATCCATAAGGCTATCCAAGAACTACAGAATTCCGATGATAGATTTAGGGGACTAGATCTTAGAAAAATATTCTCTGCATTATATGATTGTAGTGCCATAGGAACCTTTAGTCGGGATACAGCATACCTTTCTTGGAAATACCGAAACTGGTATTCTGAATTTTCACCTAATCATGATATTAGCGTACATTCAGGTTTGTTTAAAGCTTTAAATCTCCATTATAATCCCATTTCAGATTCATATGATAAACGTTATCCCGACTAATTTAGCAGGGGTATTTATTGCGGGATTTCCTGGGGGAGCAATGCCTTTGAATGAAGTCGCAAAGGAGATTAAGTTTGCAACTACCACTCTAAACATCCCCTTCGTTGTGGTCTTGGCACCACCTCTGAATAGCGAATATAGACATGGGTGGAATAGAACTGAACTGAGACAAAGCAAAAATATGCAAGACCGCACGGGGATAACGTCCTCACAAGCTGTGATGAGACAGTTGAGAAGTTATCACGATTCTCCTTTTTTTAGTATGTAGGGGTCAGCTATAAGGGTATAAGTGGAATTTTCCAAGAAGTTCACAAGCCGCCGGAGGGTGTATGGAGGAGTACCTTCATAGATTGTATTAACTAATGCATTCCGGCATTTATATGTAGGGAGAGAATGTATGGCACACCATACATCAAACTCCAGACTTTTCTGATGATATAAGCATCCTGATGCACGACGACAAAACAGCAGGAATTATTTACTGAGAAGAATAACAAGAACAGTAAGAAAAGGTCGCCTTCATCAGGCAACTCAGTTTCCATGTTAATTTAGGTTGACCATCGGTATAAAGGCGTCGCTTTTCTGTGAGGTGCAAAGTAACGTCTACAATACAAGTGGTTAAAAGTTTGAAAGCAGCCAACTACTCTTTTGCAACCAACCGGAACACATGGTATAAGAGCCGGAAATCCGTTTCTGAAGAAGAAGTTCTGATATATCTCATCCAATATGCAAAGTCGCAAAGTATCCATAATGCCGGTGAGTGGGCAGAATCAGCGCTGGAATCTGCGAAATCCGACCCTGAGATAACAATCAGCGCGTTCATGAAGGCGCGCATGATCCGGAACCGGAACAGCCGTATTGCCGGTAAATACCTGTTCCTCAATTGGACGCGCGCGGTCGGTATCGAAATCCCCGATGGAACCGGCAAGTTAGAGATGTATATGCGGCGGCACAGTCTGATAGTCCGGAGGTTCTATGATGAGATCGCAGCTGGATATAACTGCTGTAAGAAACGTGCACGGATAGCAGGTCAGGTTCTCCGGAGCGTGTTCATTGGAGGGGAGCTGAGGAATGAAGATCCTGATGTCCCGGACCGTGCCCAGTGCAAACGTCACCCGAAGCCGGTGCACCCGCCACCACCTCCCGTAAACGCGGGCCTGCAACGATACAATGAGTTCATGAGTAAGTTGTTCAGCTCTGATCCCTGAGTGGTCGTGCCCTTGCAGATCTTCATCTGCATTATGAAGATGCGGCTCCCTATCCTGGTGTTGAGATTATGGGTACCGAGTCTCAGGACTTCCGTGTTCAGAAGATGAGGTTTTCAGCGAAAGGTGATAAGAGCTGTATTCAGTACAATGCATCAATCACTATTTCTCACATCCCCACTCGAGCCTATGAATATGTGGTAAACGGCAAGAGTGCGATTGAATGGATTATGGAACGATATGTCGTCACCCGCGATGAAGCCAGTGGTATTGTGAATGATGCAAATGATTGGGCTGAGGAGCATGGCAATCCTCGGTATATCTTAGATTTACTCTTGAGCGTGATTACAGTGAGCATGAAGACGATGGATATTGTTGAAAACTTGCCGAAATTTGAGTGATGTTTCGGAGGAATCTTAAAAAACGCAAAGAAAAAGTGAAAATTCAGTAGTCTATTTCTGCGATGTCTTCTATCGTTAATCAATCCTACTGAGTTAGGAAAATTCAATCATATTCACAATCTGCTATATCTTTCTCCTATATTTTGTGGGTCGATCTTGTCGTGTCACAGTTACCCCATCCCACGAATGAACATTTAAAGGTCATTGCTCTTGATTCTGGTTATAACATAAACCGGACACCATTCTGTTTTCAGTTTAAATTAAATAAATTTTTAATTAAATTAAAGAAATATGGGGAAAATTCTATCATAGATTTCCCAACTATAAAAAGATTAAGAAAGAACGGCACCGGAACCGCCCCGCGCTCTTACGGAGAATAACGAAGTCATTAATCCTAAAACATCCAATATAGTCCATAATAATGATAATGAAACAAGCCAACAAATTGAACAATCTACCCTCATATCTTTTTGTACGTATCGATAAGATAAAAGGCAGAGGCGAACTCCGGGCAAAAGGTGTCGGCTTCGTCGATCTCGGCGGTGGCCTGGGCATTCCCTATCACCGAAAAGAAAACCCCGACAAGGCTCCTACCCCAGAAGAGTATGCGGCGACCGTCATGCCGGTCTTCGTCGAGGCATGCAAAAAGAACAATATCAGTCCGGCGTTCGGGATCGAGCCCGGCGTTCGGATGGTCGGAGAGTCCCCAGTTCTTTTAACCAAGGTCAACTCTGACGAACATGTCCACAAGAACTTCGCCAACGTCGATGTGGGATTCAATATCCTTATCCCCCCAGCAAAGTACGATTCGTTCCATGAAGTCATGGTCGTGAACAAGGCAGATGCCGCGGATACCGAAACCTATACCGTGACCAGCCCCATCTGCGAGACCAGAGACCTCATCGCCGCCGACTGCAGACTGCCGGAGATTGCTGCAAAAGATATTGTTGCTGTGCTGGATGCGGGAGCCTACGGGTATGCGATGGCGTCGGAGTACAACGCCCACCTCCGGTGTGCAGAAGTTCTGGTAAATAACGGCAGAGTGGAACTCATGCGCCGTGTGGAAACCTATGAAGACATGACCATTGCGGTCATGACCCCGTCCTGGCACAAGAAATAATCATGATGCATTACCTGCTGGTATCCGATCTCGTCTCCGAAGAGGAGTTCGACAACATGAGGGAAAAGAAGGCGGAGGAATATGCAGGTATTCTGGATGAAATCACCATCGCGATGATGGTCGTCGATGATCTCGGCAGAGCTCACATCAAGATCAGCGACATCCCGCAAGCGGAGACGAGGATTGTCTCGTTCTACGGCAAGGTTCTATCAATCGACGGTCCGCGGGAGTTTTCTCGGGAAGGTGAGGAGGATCCGGGGGTGGTAGCCAGCCTGATTCTGGGAGACTCGACTGGCACCACCAAGATGACGCTCTGGGACGAGAAAGCGAAAGCCGTTCTGGAGCTGAAGGAGGGCGATGTGGTTGAAGTCATTGCCCAGTCACATCGCGGCAGAAAGGAGGTCGGATTCATTGCCATGCGGGAAAGCAATGTGGAAATCATCGAGACCAAGAAACCGCCGAAATCCGAGGTGATGGAAGAACCGCTGAACGTCCGGATTCTGACGGTCTCACCGATAAAGGAGATTGAGAGGAAGGACGGAGGTATCACCACGCTCCAGACGTTCTTAGTGGGAAACGCAGCAGGTACCGCACGTATGATCACCTGGATTCCGGAAACATTTGTGGATATCGCCGCAGGAGAATCGGTTGCGATAACCGGCGTCGTCCGCACTGAAGATGACGGCATCATCGAGTATACTGCATCCGATTCGGCAGAGATCAAACCCATTGGGCCGGTTGAAGTGCCAACGATCGATGCCGACGACATTGAAGCGGGAATGACGTCGATTGTTACCGGCACCGTCGTATCCGTTGCACCAGTCCGGACATTTCTCAACCGCCGCGGCAAGGAGTCGAAGATCAAGAACCTGCGCATCCGCGGCGAAAAAGGCAGAATCGTTTCTGCGGCACTCTGGAACGAAGCGACAGATGTCGCCGTCATCGAAGGAGACAGGGTCGAGATCATCAACGCCGAAGCGAAACCCGGACGTTTCTCCGAACTCGAACTCTCGGTCGGGTACAGCGCCGCCGTCACCGTCGTGCGGGAACCAGAGGAGGAGATCGAATGCACCGGCATGATTCAGATACGCAAAGTAGGATGTACCATCGAAAACGAAGAAGGTGTCTGGATGATAAACGGTGAGAATCTGCCTGATCCAGGAACCGCGGTTACCGTCTTCGGCACGGCGTCACGTGGGAGAATTACCGTAATGGAATGGGAACCGGTTTCCTTCGATGTCGACAGACTGAGAAAGTTGACGAAGCATTAAAATATAGAACACTGTTTTACAGAAAGATTCCTCACAATATATTGAAAATCTTCCCAGTCAATGAAATTGTTACAGTTTCCGATATTTTCTATTTTTACATATGAAGATACAAACAATTAAGCCCTTTTAAAACAAAGTCTTTTTCCATATGGCAGTAATTACTCCCGAACTGAAAGAGAAACTGGCCAAGGCCGGTGTTCTACAGCTGGCGACCGCATCCAAGGCAGCTGTGCCGAACGTCGCACCAATGGGTGCCGTTATGGTCGAAGGCGACCACATCCTCATCGCTAACAACTACATGAACAAGACCATGAAGAACATCAAGGAGAACCCACATGTCTCCGTTCTCGCATGGAACCGTGAACTCGGTGACTGCATCCAGTTCAAAGGGACCGCAGAGGTCATGAAGGACACGCCGGAACACAAGAAAATGCACGACATGCTTGAAGCGAAGAAACCGGGAGCATACCCGTGCAAGGACCTCGTCGTCATTACCGTAAAGGAACTCTTCACCTGCATGCCGGGAGCAAACGCCGGCAAGAAGATTAACTAACTTTTCCTTTTTTCCATAAGTCCGTCCTGAAAAAGAGATTGAATTATTTCTTCTGCAGTTCCGTCAGATAGAGGACCTTGCAGGAGTGTTCCGCAAGAGACGTGTAGAGGTAGGCTTCATCGAGATTCTTGCCGGCGGCAAATGTTCCGTGACCCTTTGCAATGACCACATGCGCGTGTGCAAGCCCTTCAGCGACGGCATCCGCCAGATCCTGTGTGCCACAGGCACCTTCTGCCACGGCAATCTCCGGCGCAAGAAGCTGGCCTTCACTGTCGATGGTATGGATGCGGTCGTGCAGTAGTGACATGGCAACCGAGAACTGCGGATGGGCATGCACGATCGCCTGATGCTCGGACATATTGTAGACCGCGGTATGTACCCGCCATTCGCTCGATGCTCCTGGAGTCACTCTCCCGTTCTTGGGCATCAGAACAATCTCCGCCGGATCGGCGTCCAGATAGGAACCGGTATGCGTGATGAAATACCCGTCTCCTTCAAGCATACTCATATTGCCAAAATTGCCGCCCACCAGATGATCGGAAAAGAGGTACCTGCCGATACGTGAAAAAATTTTTCCGACGTTTTCCGCATTCATTTCTTCAGCTCTGCCATATGGGCTATCCGTTTCGCAAACAGTTGTCCAGTACCGATATCCCGGCGGTACCGCACCTTGCCGCGAACCGTGCGGCACGCGGCTTCCGCAAGCATCTCGGCTTCTCCCAGGGAGGTGCCGACACCGACGAACGCTATCGTCCGCGAGGTCAGCGTCTTGAGCACGCCTCCCTCAAGCACGGTATTGGCATAATAGACCGTAACGCCCGGTACCTCGTCAAAGGAGAATGTTTCTCCGCTTGCCGGGTGTTCCGGATATCCTTCCGGAACCAGGTATTTGCAGACCGAGGCAAGCGGTGCGAATGCGACATCAGCAGCCTGCAATGTTCCCTTGCAGATATGGTCGCAGATAATGGAGAAGTCGGAGGTGAGAAGGGTCAGCACGTTCATCGCTTCAGGGTCGCCGAAACGTGCATTGTACTCGATGACCTTCGGGCCGTCTCGGGTAGCCATGAACTGGCCGTAGAGAATACCCTGATAGACGCAGCCTTCGGCAGCAAGCGCCGCCACCGTCTTCTGCATGATGGAGAATGCAGCATCCACATCGGCAGAGGAGACAAACGGGAACCCGTGTGTCTCCAGCGAATAGGATCCCATGCCCCCGGTGTTCGGTCCCTCGTCTCCTTCGAACGCACGCTTGTGATCCTGTACAAGCGGCATGGGAACCAGGGTATTTCCATCGACGACCGCCATGAGCGTGAACTCTTCTCCCAGAAGACGCTCTTCGAGAATGATGTCTTGGTTTTTGAGGGTTTCGGCATAGGCGCAGGCACCGGCACGGTCGACCTGTTCACCCATGACCTTGACGCCTTTCCCGCCGGTAAGTCCGGTAGGTTTCACTGCCAGGTCGCCCGGATACTGCTGAATATAGGCGACCGCTTCTTGCGGCGTTTTGCAGATCTTATAGGCCGGAGACCCCGGTATGCTGTACTTCTTCATCAGATCCCGGCAGAATCCCTTGTCGGTCTCGATACGGGCAGCAGCCTGTTTCGGTCCGACGACCGGAATACCGACCTTCCAGAGCGCATCGGAAACGCCTGCCTGCAGTGGAGCCTCAGGGCCGATGACCGCATAGTCGACATCGCATTCCTGCGCGAATTCCACGACCACAGGCGCATCGGTCTCGTCATGTATCTGATATTTTTTCACCAGGTTCATAATACCGGGATTCTTCTTGGCAAGAAGTGCATAGACTTCCGCAGACTTCGAAAGTGCAGAGACGATGGCATGTTCACGACCACCGCTGCCGACAACCAGGACCTTCATATACTCTATAATATGGGGATTACTCTAAGAAAAAGGTGTTTGGATAGGGTACAGCAATGCAAAAGTGGGTGAGGCGTGAAAAAAGAGATGATCAGTGTTCTGCAGGAATGCCTTCCTGCTGTTTCTCGGCGGAAACATTCTGGGAAGCCATGGATGCATGCATTTTCACCACAATCTCGTTGCCGAGTGTCATGACCGCCACCCGGTGGAGATTCTTGTTCTTGTGGATGTGCATCGGTGAGATGGAAAGCGCGTCATATTCATCGGTCGGTATTGGGGTATGGTTGGTATGTTCGTAGTATTTTTTTATCTGGACAAGAAGCATATGGATGTGCAGCAGTTCTTCTTTTTGCATATGTAACGAAACTCCTAAAGATCCATTTCCATGGGAAGACGAAGTGTATTAATCCTATCGTACGGGAACTGTGATATAGGTAACTCGTTATGTTTATATTTGAGTTTGAAGGTATGCGGATTTTTCAACGGATGGGTTCATTCAGGTGGAGAATAAATCTCCGATTCGGATTCAGTTGCGAAACTACCTCTTTTTTTTGCTAATGGAATTTGCTGAACGTGCGGCAGGTGCGGTATACGGTGCGGTGGCAGCGGACGCCGTCTGTGTACGCTTCGAAGGCTGCATGCCCGATGCGATGCGGATTCCTGCTATGACCGGCGGCGGACAGTTCGATCGCTCCCCTGGTGAGGTCACCGACGACACTCTGAGATGATGCTCGTGCTCCCGTTGCACTCTCGAAGGCAGCCAGCCTGTCAGCTCCTGCCTGGCGCGGAAAAGGAAGCAGTGTTGAACAGTTCCGCAGAAGTAAAGTATCTGGAAGGTGATCCGATACCTTTGGTTGATGTGGAAGAATCCGTCCTCTGTGCATTCTGTATCTTCCGGGCAGCAGTTCCTATACGGAAATCCTGACCTGTGTTTGTAGACTCGGCGACGACACCGACACCATCGGCTCCATGGCCGGCGGTCTTGCGAGAGCACTTTACGGAATTACGGAGATTCCGCACGAATGGCGCGAAGCGCTGAATGTGAAAGCGAGAATAGACAGTTTGCTTGAAAAACTCTGAAAAAACATGGGGAAAACTGAAGAGAAGCGGGTTCAGGATGGTCAAAACGCTAAAGGACAATGCCTAACCCATGATGCTTCCTGTAATTTTACGCGTAGTATTCTCTTTTAGAGGTATATAAATCCCCGACCGTGCATTGCGGAAATGCCCCCGGTTTTCGCGGATATCGCAATTATTTAAACGATTAAAACAGATTAAATAAAAAAATAAACGACAAAATACCATTAGAACGCACTTCCGCGACTCAAATTTTCCTGGCTATCGTGATGTAGCCGGTATGGCCGACTCGGGTTGACGGGCGGGTGCCGCGGGCTTTGCGGGTGAGTTCACGTTCCATAATCTCGATGGTCTGCACGTTGTCCTCGTCGAAGAGATGGCGTGCCGCGTCCATGACCCCAAACGTTTGTTCCAGAAACGGCGTATAGGATGCGAAGTATCCGCCGTTCTTCAGCAGCTCATATGCATGTTCCACATGAGCCGTCTCGATCTGCATGTCGAGATGCACGATGTCGAAGGGGCTGTCGGTAACCTCCAGCATGTCGCAAGTGCGGCACTCAACATTGGCAAGCCCCGCATCGACAATGTTTCCTTCCGCTATCCGTGAGAACTCCCCCTCCACCTCGCAGGTGACCACCTGCCGGGCACAGCCGCCGAAATAGATGGCGGCAATGCCCGATCCGGTACCCGCATCCAGCACGCGGTCACGCGAGCACATGCTGGTGTAGGCCATAACAAGCCCGATATCCTTCGGCATCATGGGTGCGCCGGTACGTTTGCCGTGCGCGAAGTAGTCGCCCGCTTTCGGCAGAATGATTGTAAACTCCTTGCCTAGGTGCGTTCGGATAGTCTCGCCGTGCTCGAGCTGAGCGGCTGCCGCCAGATCAACCATGCCCATGTCGGTGGACAGCTTGCCTTCACCAAGACGGACGAAATATTCGCGGGAATTGCCCCGCAAAATCACACGCGCAGCCCCGATCATGCTGACAATTTCATGATGGCTTCAGCGATGTCACCTTTCGCCTCTTTGAGGGCTTCACGGGCTTCACCGGCGGTCTTATTGGTCTGAGAAGCCACCAGACTGACATCGTCTTCTGGAATCATGACTTCCACCTCCTCGAAGTGGACGTCTCCGGAGAGTTGGTAGGAGGTCTGGCCTTGCATCGTAACGCCGACGACATGTGCGTTCTCGAACACGTAGTTTCCGCTCGGAGTATAGACAACGACCTTTTCGACGTTCTCGATCTCCTCCATCTTCATACCCATCTTCCGCATTGCGGCTTTCATCTGTTTTGGATTGATTCCCGGCATCATTTCTTGTTTGCTCCTTGTCTTGTTTTTACGGCGGTTCCATAATTGAATCCTTTCATCTCACAGCCGGAAAGAACCGCCATTCCGGTTGCTAAAAGGTTGTCGTGTTCGTCAGTGACAAATACTTCATCTTCAGCCAGAATATGTTCATCGGCCGCAATGACATGTTTTGCCATTGCATTCTTGCCGTCGGCAATGAACGGTGTGACATCCTCGATCACCACCACGCGGTTCTGTGGGGCAGGAAGGAAGGCGTGTAGACGTACCGCGCCCGGATATCCGAGCGTAAGCCTACCGTCGTTTGCCCGCAGAGTCACCAGTCGTTCACAACCGAGACTGACATAGCGGACACGTTTTGTTGTCGAATACGAGAACGTAACCTCGTCGGGGAACAGTGCATTTCCCGCGCCGCGGCCGAACTGGAAATCAGCAATTCGCCGAACGCGAGCCAAACTGCTCCTCGATAAGTTCGTTGACTCTTCTGGTGAAATCATGTTCACATCCTTTAGGTATATATGCACCGGCTGCAATATTATGTCCTCCCCCTCCGCCGCCGAATTCGGCCGCGGATTTACATAAAGCTTCCTGCAGATTAACCCCGCGGCGCACACAGTGTTCGTTCGTCCGCATGGACACTTTCAGCAGATCAGGTTCATCGGAAACCGTGCAGATCACGAGAATCGGTTTGGTGGGATTGAGTTTCGACAATGCCATGCCGGCACCGATGCCCACCACGGTGTCCGGATATCGGTCTCCGGTATTGATGATCTGGATCGCTGAGAGTTCCTCGACACCGGTGTCCAGGATATATTCGCAGAGTTTGCGGATGATGCTCCGGTGATGGCGGAGCATGTGTTCGGCTTCGCGGTAATGAACCCCGCGGTCTCCGGTGCAGATGGCGGCTCCTATCGCCGGTTTGTTCCACCGGCCGCAGGCATTGAGCATGGTTGCGTATTCAGAAGCGTTCCTAAGCGGGGTCTTTTCCAACTCGTCCGGGAAGAAGTAATGTTCGGCAAACAGGCGGTCGACCGGTTCGCCGTTCGCAATCATCTGTTCGGCGACCGCGCTCGAAAGCCGCTTAATCTCGTTATCATCCAGTTCCTCGAAGGTGCGGGCCGAACTTTTCGACGGATAAATCCCAAGCCGGATCAGGAGGGCGACTGCTGCGGCAGGTTTTCCGCTGATACCTGGAATCATCGGGTCGTCGCAGTTCGACAGAGATAGATGCATCGCCCGGGTAGACAGGCCGTAACAGTTGATGCCGTATCTGATCTGTACATAGCCGTTTCGTTCGCCTTCTTCCGCGATCCAGCGGGAAATGCCGCAGAGCCGGCCGTTTTCGCGTGCCATCATGTCTCCAACATTGCCGACGACCGCAAGCTTGCTCAGGTCAACATTGGCATTATTCATCCAGCGGGCCACCAGATAGCAGATGCCGGCTGCACTGCATTTCAGATAATCCGGCCCGTAGAATTGGGCGTTCATCTGGAAATATAGAATCCCTTTTTCACCCGGCTGGGGTATGTGATGGTCGAGGATGACCACTTCATCCTCGGAAAATCCTGCCTCTTCCAGCAGCGTCTGCTGGCTGGACCCGAGGTCGGTGAACAGTTTCAAACTGCTGTCGCGGGGAATATGTGTGATGGTCAGTGGCTCCAGCTGACGGATGAATACAGGGGTCACCGGAATATGTTCACGGGTAATCGCCTGCAACATGATGGAAGCGCTGGCAATCCCGTCGGCATCGATGTGGGAGATGACGGTTATTTTTTCGCTGCTCTGGATACGGGCCACCGCTTCAGATACATCTTCCATCACTCCCATGTTATCTCTCCTTACTCTTCTTCTCTCTAACCAGATAAGCTATTATGGTTGTTGCAGAAAATAGAACCCCGGTATACCATCATCATCCTTTTGGGAACCGCCATCTGTTTCGGCATCTCCCTGCTCCTGCCGGAAAAAAGACTCTGAGACCATACCGGTCAACGTCTGTTCAAAAGATTCGAGAAAAAAGAGGATATTTAGAAGTCCGTCATGATACGGAACTGGTCGATCTCTTCGGAGTCGAGTTCCGCAAGGAAACTCTCGGCGGCGTTCTTGATATCTTTGCTTGCAGTGATCGCACGGCCGACGACAACGATGTCCGCGCCTGCGGCGACCGCTTTCTTGACGACCGGCTGGCGGATACCGCCTGCGGTTGCGACCAGAATCTTCACACCATACTTCTTGCCGATTTTTTTGACGTTCATGATATCTCCCCAGCTGTATTCGCCGGCTGCGGCTTCCTTGTCTATTGCACGGTGCATCTCGACGTACTGCGGCAGAACCGCTGCTCCGCCGTACTTGCCGAGCTCTTCGATGAGTTTGGCAGGAGATGCGACGTTGAGCATATCGATGATGGCGTAGATGCCGCACTTCTTGGCTTCTTTGATGAACGCCGCAGTGGTCTCGATCGGAGCAAGACCGGAGACGACCGCTGCGTCGCCGCCTGCATTGGAGACCATGCGGGCCTCGAGGTTTCCTGTATCCAGGGTCTTGATATCGGCAACGATGAAGCAGTTCGGGCGGATCTTTCTGATATCGCTGATGACGGACAGACCGAACTGTTTGATGAGCGGGGTTCCCGCCTCGAAGATGACGTGGTCATTCTGCGGCACACCGGTTAAGACACGTTGGACCTGGCCCATATCGACGAGATCCATGGCGACCTGGAGATACGGCGGGTTCCAGAGTCTCTGGACCTTGAATCCCATGATTCCATGGGCAGCCCGGTCCTTCTCCTTGAGGACAGTCGCTACATCCGGGAACTTGTCTATTGCACGGGTGATGGCGAGTCTGGTTGCACCGTAGTTGAAGCGGTAGAGCTTATTGAAGTCCTTTGCGGACGGGTCAATGAAGACACTGGCGACTACAACAATGTCGTCGACATCCATGGGGCTGAACACGCCGTCTTCCAGACAGTCGGCGACTGCCTTGGAGACCGCTGCCTGTGCCGGACCGAATATCTGGGTAACCTGCTCCCCGTGCTTTAAGGTAACCTTCGGTACAATGAGGACTGCCGGCTTGGGCAGAAGATTCGGGCGGATGACCCCCAGAAGCGGTGTGTGACCGGCAGAAAGCTGAGTCAATCCGTTTGCAAAAGCGATTCCGACCGGTCCGTTCTTCTCACCAATCATAAGGTCAATGTGAGCGAGTTCTGGACCGTCACCAACGAGAGCTTCACCAATTAAAAACATAAGACAATTATCTCCTTTAGTATATGTCATACACAGAGATAAACCCAGTTATTCCAGAATATCTATATGTTATATACTTACTATAGTGTATAAGGACAATCTTAATAGGGATTCTCGGTAATATAAAAGAAATGAAGGTGCTCTAGATGGGTTTGAAGGATATTTGGATACCGCCGGACAACGTCTTCTTCGAACTGTTCGAACGACAGGCGGAGATTGCAGTCGAAGCGGCAACGCAGCTGGTCGATATATTCACTGACTATATCGATGTCGAAACAAAATACTATGCCTTGAAAGAGATAGAACGCATGGGAGATGAGACCACTCACAAGGCACACGACGAACTCAACCAGACCTTCATCCCCCCCTTCGAACCTGAAGAGATATCCCGGCTCATCAACACGCTGGACGATGTTGTCGACTATATGAACGAGGGAGCACGTTTCCTCCTTATCTATAATATCGAAAAACCCGATCCGGGTCTTATCGATGTGGCAAAATGCCTGCTGAAGGCGACCCAAGAAATTCATCGGGGAGTAAAGCATCTGCGGACCTTGAAGGATGCCAGTGCCCTGATCGTATCCATCAAGGAGATAAACCGGCTGGAGAACGTCGCCGACGAGCTGGAGACCAATGCGCTCAAGAATCTGTTCGCCACCGGAGACCCGCTCTATATCATGAAGATGAAGGATATCTACGAGCACCTTGAGTACTCTGCAGACAAATGCGAGGATGTGGCTGATGTCATGACCGCCATTATGATCCGGCACACCTGATTATGGAGGCGCTTTCTCTCGTTCTGATTATCGCAGGCATCATCATTGCCCTGATCTTTAACTTCAGCAACGGCAGAAACATCGCTTCGAACGCCATCGGCACGGCAATCTCCACTCATGCGATATCCCCAGGAAAAGCTATGGTTCTAGCAACAGTGTTCTGCCTGGCAGGTCCGTTCATCTTCTCGACCGCTGTGGCCAAGACCATCGGCAGCGGCATCATCACCCCCTTCTGCATCACCCCTCTTTTAATGCTGGTGGCAACCATCAGTGCCATCGGCTGCGTCAGTTTCTGTACTCATATCGGCATTCCGGTATCTGCGACTCGGGCGCTCGTCGGCGGCATATTGGGGGCCGGCATCGCCACCTCCGGATGTCCCTCCATAGTATGGCCGTCAGCCGACGAACTGCTCGGTACGCTCTATTACATTATTGGCGGGACAGTCGTCGGTATCATCATCGGTCTGATTTTTGCCCTGATTCTGAAGGAATCCGTCTGGAAATACATGGGGCTGTGCGCCGGATTCTGCAACATTCTCGCCATTCTGGTCGCCCTCTACGGCGCCAATCTGATCGCCTCCACCTATTCCGGCGAGTTCACCGGCATCGTCGAGCCCTTTGCCGACGGCATCGTGGACACCGTGGTCAGCAAGGTCACCGGCAAGACCGTGGAGGACGAC